>CAZWDB010000001.1:0-69839 GCA_964632885.1 uncultured Acidimicrobiales bacterium
GTTGGACCGGTTCGAAGACGGCGTGTATCTGGTCGAACTGGCGACGGTCGCCGACGCTTCGCTGGTCGCGGAGCGGATCGCCACGGTGATCTCGGCACCCTCGGCGCCGGGTGACGCGGTGGCAGGGCGGTTCGAGGTCGAGCGCCTCACCGCTCATCTGCGTGAGCGCCGCGTGTTGCTGGTGTTGGACAACTGCGAGCACGTGATCGATTCGGTGGCGACGGTCGCCGAGCTGGTGCTCCGGGAGTGCCATGAGATCGCGGTCCTCGCCACTTCACGGGAGGCGCTGGGTGTCGCGGGCGAGCAGGCACTCCGAGTCCCGTCTCTGGCTGTGCCACCGAGCACTGTCGGCGTGAACGCCGAGGTGTTGGAGTCCTACGAGGCCACCCGGCTCCTGCTCGATCGGGCGCGAGGCGTCGACGCCGACTTCTCGGTGTCCGCGGCCGACGCGGAGCTGTTGGTGGAGATCTGCCGCCGGCTCGACGGGATTCCGCTGGTCATCGAGCTGGCCGCAGCGCGAGTGGTCTCGATGTCGATCGGTCAGGTACTCGAGCGTCTCCACGACCAGTTTCGCTTGCTGGTCGGTGGTCGCCGTACCGCGGTCGAACGCCATCAGACACTTCGGGCGGCGATCGATTGGAGCTTCGAACTCCTCTCGGATGGTGCACGTCGCCTCATGCCCCGCCTCGGGGTCTTCACCGGGGGCTGGACCCTGGACGGCGCCGAGACGGTCTGTACCGACGACGTCTTGGATGCTTCCGGGGTGGCCGACGCCATGACGGAGCTGGTGGAGAAGTCGATGGTGGCGGTCGAGCACCTGGAGGGCGGGAGCCGCTATCGCATGGTCGAGCCGGTGCGGCAGTACGCATTGGAGAAGCTGGCGGCGGCGGGAGAGCTCGAACGAACGCGCGACCGGCACGCCGCGTGGGTCGAGGATCGCCTCGCCGCCCGGTCGTATCGGCACGCCATCGAGCGGCTCAACGATGCCGAGACGCAGCGTTTCGCGCTCAGCGAATTCTCGAACGCCGTCGAGGCGATGCGCTGGCTCCTCGAACGCCACGACGCGGAGACGGTCGCGCGCATCGCCGCCGCCTCGTCCCAGGCCGTCTTCGGCACCGGCCGGTATCGCGAAGCGCTCGATCTCATCAAGGCTGCACTCGCCCACGACGGTGGGAGCTGCTGGGCTCGCTACGCGGCTTTGGTCATCTCCGCGTACTACGCACTGTGGCTTGGCGATGCCGAGGGTGCGCAGCGGCACGCGGGAGAGGCGGCCACGGTCGGCGCGGAGTGTGACGACGTGAGCAGCCTCCACTTTGTGAGCACGTTCGACGCCACGCTCGCCTTCTTCAGAGGGGGGATTCGCAGCGCCGCCGATGCGCTGGAGGCCGCCCGCACCGAACACGCGGCAGAGGGCGACCAATACAGCGCGCTGTACGCAACGTTCCTGCTCGGCTCGGTGCGCGGGGCGGAGGGCGACTACGAGGGCGCCCTCGCGCTCGTCGAGGAGGCCTACGAACCGGTCAAGGACCTGCCCCCGGTCGGGTGGGTGCACTACGCGCCGCCGTGGATCGCCCTCTTCAAAGTCCTGGCCGGGCGTGAGGGTATGGAGCCCGCGCTCGAAGATGCCGAGCGTGTCGCACGGGCCTCCGACGACCCGATGGCGATCACAGTGATGCTGCTGGCGCAGGCTGCGGCCGGGCCGGCGGAGCGCGCTCGCGCCGCGGTCGAAGAAGGGGTGCAGCTCACGCGCCGCTACAGCCTCGAGCCGATCTTCATCCTCGACGGGCTCGCGTTCGAGGCGAAACACCGAGACGACCCGGAAGGCGCGGCTCGGGTCCTCGGAGCCCTCGACAGTGAGGTCGAAGACGTCGCTGAATTCGCCTATCGGGAGGACCTCCTGCGGTGGGCCCATGCGTGTCTGGGCGAAGAGGTGTTCCGCGAGCACTACGACACCGGCGCGGGCGATGGCGCCGAGGCCGTGATCGAACGCATCCTCGCGGACTGACGACGTCGAAGAGCTCATGGAGGGGCGTGCTGGTTGGCGTCCGATGGGCTCCGGTCCCGCTCGGTGGACCGCCGGGAGGACGTGCATGTGGCTGAGGGCCGGTTCATGTCTGGTCCCCCATCTGGCGGAAGCACGGGGCCCAGCCGCGACGGCAGCCGGCCTCCGCAGGTGAATCCGTAGGTGTTGGTGAGATCGCCCGTGCCGTAGGAGCAGTGGTGGACACGCCGAAGCCCCGGCAATCGGAGCGCCATCAGGGTTGTGGAAACTGGTCGATGCGGCTTTGAAGGCGGGGGGCGCCACCAGGTCGCCGGACACCTCCGACGGTGCCTCCGGAGCCACCGCATCTGTCACCACAGCCCAAGCGCGCCAAAAGCATTGACGCTTGACAATGCTCACATAAGTTCGTACATTCAAGAAGTCTTGAGCATTCGAGGAGCTATGCAAGACGTCCTCTACATCGACGAACTCGAACAGGCGGCAGCGCTGCTGAAGCCGGCGCGTCTGGACTTGCTCCAGGCGATGGGCGAGGCGACGACGTGCACTGAGCTGGCAGACCGGCTCGGGTCCACGCCGCAGAAGGTTCACTATCACGTGAAGGCACTCGAGCGGGCGGGCGTCATCGAGAAGGTCGCAGAGCGCAAGGTGCGCGGGGTCCATGAAGGGATCTACCGGGCGAAGGCACAGTCATATTGGCTGTCACCCCGGCTCGTAGGGCAGGTCGGCGGAGCGAGACGAGCCCGCGATCAGGCCAGCCTCGGGTACCTCATCTCCCTCGCGGAGGAGGTACAAGAAGACGTCGGGCGTCTCGCCGCGCAACAACAGGGCGACGAAGAGCTCCCCTCGCTTGCACTCGCCGCCCAGATCGACCTGAAGGATGCGTCCACGCGGGCGGAGTTCATGCACGCGGTGCGAGAGATGTTCCAGACGCTCGCCGAGAGGTTCGCCACCACGGGAGACGACCCGGGGTCGATGTTCCGCCTCGCGCTGGCGTGTTACCCGGAGAAGGAAGGATCGCGATGACCAGATCGGAACTGACTGTCCACCTTGAGCAGCCGCCAGCCACCGTCTGGCACGCACTCACCGACCAGGAGCAATTGGCGCAGTGGTTTTGCGAGCACGCGGATGTTGACTTGGACGCCGGTCGCTACAACTTCTGGGGGCGGTACACGATCGGCAACCCCGCACGGTCGCGACGGAAGCTGCTCGCGCACCAACGCAACCGTCGACTGGCCTACACGTGGCGCTTCCGCGGTCGGAGCACACAGGTCGAACTGACGCTCAAGCGCCGCAACGACGGCGGCACCGACCTGCATCTCAACCACACAGGTGTCCCCGAGTGGAAATGGGAGCAGGGCGGGTCGATCGACAACTTCTGGGGCGGTGTGCTGGCGTCGAACCTGCGCGGGTTCCTCACGAACGGCGACCCCGGCTTCCGGTACGACTTCGCATCCCCGAGCCGTGGTGGCTGCGAGCTCAGCGTCGACATCGACGCGCCGCGCGAGCGGGTTTGGGACCTGGTCGAGGAGACGGTCACACTCTGGCGCTCCGAAGCGCATCGCCAGGGTTTCCCGGTCGAGCTGCTCAACCTCCGAAAGGGAGACCGCGTAGGTATCCACCAGCGGGGTGGCGAGCGCGAGGACTTCACGACCGTCACGTTCATCCTCGGGGAGTCTGGGGGACGAACGAAGCTGACCCTCGTGCAGAGCGGCTTCGCCGACCCTGACGACTTCACCGAAGGCCACTCGCTCGGCTGGAGCGCGGTCCTCAACGACCTCAAAGCCCGAGCAGAAGGCCGGCCGTCGCCTCACGCCGTCATGGAGGTCGGGTGGACTTCGATGCCTGCGCCCGACGGAGCGCAGATGTTGCGCAACGCGGTGCGCGGCGCGACCGACGAGGAGATCGAAGCCTTCGCTGGCACGCTCGGCGGCTATCCCAGCCTTCTCGGTCTCGTACTCGGCGGCGTCCGCGACCGGCTCGACCCTCGTGACGCCGCTACGGTCTCGTTCGCGATCGCGGGCGCGGGAGAGTGGACCCTCCGCGTCGCCGGCGGGAAGGCCGCCCTCGAGACGGGCCTCGGGAAGGCGGAGGCGACCGTGCGGATGAATCCACCCGAGTTTCTCCGCGTCATCGTCAGCGACCCGGCTGCGCCGCCCGTAACTGTCGACGGCGACATGGACGCAGTGCAACGACTCTTCGCGATGCGACCCCGCCAGTGACCGCCGGGCACGAACCATCGCGTTAAGGGCTTCGGTAGAAAGGTACGTCGGTGGCGCGGGAGGTCAGCAGCGCTGGCAGCTGAAGAGCGTTGGCGGCCGCGTGCCGCCCTACGAGGGAGGGACCGAACGGTGGCTCTTCGGTCTCGAGCTGGCGCTTGACGAGTGCAGTTGCCTCCAGGGCTCTCGCGGCTTCTTCTTCACTGATGTGCCCGCGGGTTCGTGCGTCGGCAAACTCGTCTTCATCATCGACTCGGACGTTGTTGCCGCGTCCGAGCAGGTCAAGTTCGAGGTCGACGTACTCCCAGGTGTCGTCGACGAAGCTCGCGGGGGTGCAGATGTCGACGGCCACGATGGCCTCGCCGGCAAGGTGCGTGATATGCGCGAACCACCAGCCGTGACGAGGAATGAGATGCAGAACAGCGACCCCGGGGTAGTCGGGCTGCCCGACATAACACCACCGAGGGTCGCCTGAGCTGTCCGCACCGAGGCAGGTCGACCCTTCTGGTGTGAATAGCCACCTACCAGCGAGATCGTCGTCCACGACATAGGCGCGCCACTCCAACCCGCCCGACGGTCGCTTGCACTTTCGGATCCCCACGCTGTGCATCCGCTCAGTCTCCTATGAAGGTTGCTGCTCTCGCACCGACACCTCGGCGGCTCCTAGATCGGGATTGACCTATATAGGCGTCTACCGATATAGTGCCGTCGTGCGAGCGTTCGCAGCATTAGCCGACGACACGAGGCTTGCGATCGTCGAGGAGCTTTCACGTGGCGAACGAGCTGTCGGTGACTTGGTCGCGCAATTCGACCTGCGGCAGCCGACGATCTCCCAGCATCTCAAGGTGCTCAAGGACGCCGGACTCGTCCGCAGCCGCCCCGAGGCGCAACGGCGTCTCTACCGCGTCGATCCAGAAGGCTTCCGTGTCGTCGAGCTGTGGCTAGAACGGCACCGGCGGATGTGGGCGAAGCGACTTGACGACCTGGAGCGTTTCATGGACGACAACCCGGAGACAGCGAGCGATGACTGAAAACATTGGCGTGATTACGAAGTGCTACACGGTCAAGTTCGAGCGGACGTCGAGACACTCCGCGTCTCGACTCTGGAATGCCATCACTAGTGCGGACGAGGTCGCGTCGTGGATGGGCGCACCGGCCGAGATTGACCTGCGGGTCGGCGGCAAGTACTTCGTCGACTTTCATGGCACTGGAGATGACGGGCTCGATGGGATCCTCGTTCGGATAGAGGAAGAGCGAAAGCTCGGATATGTCTGGGGATGGTCATACGCGGAGTGGGTGATCGAGGACGACGGCGATGGATGTCGCTACACGTTCGTCCAAAACGGCCTGGCCGATCGGGGCGAGGATGCGGATGAGGAGGGCCTACCCGCTGGATGGCATGAGTTCTTCGACCGCCTGGACAACCAGCTAGACGGTGTATCGCGCACCCAGGACGAGCACACTGCGAGGTGGCACGCGCTGAAGCCCGCCTACCGAATCCAGCTAGACACAGTTATCCGAGGCGCCTAAGGCACACCGATCCGCACCTTTTCGACGGGCTTGGAATCGGGACTGGCAGGAAGCTCTTGAGCCGGTCAAGCGCTGCGGCCACTGTGGGAGACGAGCACGTCGGACGATCTGTTGGCATGCTCTAGGCGGGCAACGCATTCGGGGCCATGAAGGGGGAGCGTGCACGAAGAGCTGGGCCTGAGCGGCTGGCGGGGCTATTGGTACTTCGGCAAGCTCGCGTTCCGGGCGAGCCCGATGCTGGTGTGGATTGGTGCCATGGCGGTGGGCGCTGCGGCGGCGGTGCCGGTAGGAACCGCGCTCGCGATTGGAGCGGTTGTCGGACGCGTCGACGACGTCGCACGCGGCGGCTTGAGTTCGCCGTCCGGACGGGCGACGGCAGCGCTCGTCAGCCTGGCGGGTGTCTTGTTCTTCCTCCAGCGAGCATCAGGCGCGCTCCAGTCGGCCGCCACGACGGCGCTGGGGGAGCGCGTGGACGCACTCCTCCAACGGGAGCTGATGGAGGCGGTTATGGCGCCGCGTGGCATAGGTCATCTCGAGGATCCGGCGACCGCGGACCTGATCGAAGTGGGCCGGGACACGTTCCGCACCGGTTGGGCTCGTCCCGGACGGATCGCCGGCACGGCGAGCGGTGTGCTCAGTGGCCGGATCATCTTCTTGGGCGCTGCCGTGATCTTCATCGGCTTTCACCCGATGGTGACGGTCGTCCTGGCTGCCGCGGGTCTATGGGCGGCGCGGGAGGAGCGGATGGCATCGCATGCCGCGGCGGCCCACCACGGCGGTGGAACCGAGATCGCCCGGCGCACCTCCTACTTCCACAGCCTCGGCGTAACCCCTGGGCCAGCGAAGGAAGTGCGCATCTTCGGGCTGGCTGACTTCCTGCATGACCGGTACATGACGTGGTGGCACCGATCGATGTTAGAGGTGCTGGCCCCGGCCGGCGCCCGTCCGCTCGTCGCGACGGCGGTGTTCGGCGCAGTGGTGCTTGCCACCGTCGCTGTGGTTGCTCGAGCGGCGGCCGGCGGAGGCGTCGACCCGGGGGAGATCGCCGTGTACGCCCAGGCGCTCATGATCGGGGTCGGGGGCATCCAACTCGCATCCAGCGCGAGTGTTGAGACCGAACTCGGTCTCTCGAGCCTGGAGCGGTATGTGCACGCGGTCGCTGCCGCACGCGCTGTCGATGTGCCAGTCACGGCCGGTCAACGGTCGGCGAAGGAACTTCCTCGATCCGAGATTCGGTTCGAGAACGTGTCGTTCGCGTACCCCGACTCGGAAAGGAATGTGCTGGACGGTCTGGACTTGGTGATCCCGGCGAGCGGTTCGGTCGCGATAGTGGGGACGAACGGGGCAGGCAAGACGACCCTGGTCAAGCTGCTCTGCCGGCTCTATGAGCCCCAAGAAGGGCGCATCACAGTCGACGGGATCGACCTGGCTGACATCGATCCAGTGGAGTGGCGCCAGCGGCTGTCGGCGGTGTTTCAGGACTCGATGCGCTTCGAGCTCTCGGCCCAGGCGAACGTCGCTTTCGGGCATTTGGCTCGCGCCGACGACATCGATTCGATCCGGGCTGCCGCCGACCGGGCGGGAGTCGCCTCAGTTATCGACGCGCTCGCGGTGGCGTGGGACACGCCGCTCTCGCCCGCCTATGCCGGCGGTGCCGACCTCTCCGGCGGCGAATGGCAGAAGCTCGGTCTGGCGCGCGCCCTATTCGGGGTGGACCACGGCGCGGGCGTGTTGATCCTCGACGAGCCGGCCGCCCACCTCGATGCCCGCGCCGAGGCCCACCTCTACGCCGAGTTCCTCACCATCACCGCTGGCGTCACCACGGTCGTCATCTCGCATCGCTTCTCGACTGTCCGCCAGGCCAGCTCGATTGTCGTGCTGTCCGACGGCCGGGTCGCCGAGCAAGGCAGCCACGACGAGCTCCTCGCCCAGGGTGGGCTGTATGCCGAGATGTTCGACTTGCAGGCGTCCCGCTTCGGCGAAGCCGCGCCGGTCGCTGATCCCTCGACGGCACAGAAATGAGGGGTTGGCTGCGGCTTGGACGGCTGTTGCTCAGCATGGGCTGGGAGATCGGCCCCCGCGTCTTCCTCGTCTTCGTCGGGGTGAGCGTGTTCGGGTTCGTGATCCCGTTGCTGGTCGCGGTGGGCTTGCGGCCACTAGTCGACGGCATCGTCGCCGAGAACGCCTCGAGTGTCGCCGCGGGCGCGCTGATCGTCAGCGCGGGGCTCCTGCTCTCGGTCGCAGTCCCGGCCGCCAATCGCTGGGCGACGATCCGGATGCGTGAACGCTCCATCATGGTGCACCAACGCCGCACCCTCGCACTCGCCGCCACCGCCCAGGGCTTGGAACACTTCGAACGGCCCGACTACTGGGACCGGCTGCAGCTGTTGCAGCGAAGCTCTTACGAACTCGCGATGGGCATGTCCATCGTCTTCGTCGGGCCGCTCATCGTCGGTCAGCTCGCCGTCACCGCGGTGCTGCTCGGTCAACTCGAACCCTTGCTGCTTGTCCTGCCGCTCCTCGCGGTGCCGGCCGCCTTCCTGAGCCAGCAGTCCGAGAAGATCCGGCGGGCCGCCGACCTGGGAACTGCCGAGAGTCGGCGTGCCGGCATACACCTGTTCTCCCTCGCTTCAGGCGCCGACTCCGGGATGGAGGTCCGGCTCTATGGCCTGCGCGACGAGCTACTCGACCGCCACCGGACGGTGAGCCAGCGTGTCCACGCCGGCATCGAGTCGGCACACTTCAAGGCGGCCGCGCTGACCTCGGCATCGTGGTGCGCATTCGCGGTCGCCTATGTCGCCGCGACACTGCTCGTACTCGGCGAAGCCTCGGCGGGAAGCGCCACTCCGGGCGACATCGCTATGACCCTCGGATTGGCCACGGCGCTGGTCACCGCTGCCGGGCGACTGTCAGCGATCGCTGCGCCAGCGCTACGCGCCCGGACCGCCGCCGAACACATGTGGTGGCTCGAAGACGAAGCCGACACAGCCGACCGGCGCCACATCGACCCACCCGGCCGTCTCGAGCACGGCATCGACCTTGATCACGTAACTTTCTCTTACGTCGGAGACGCCCCGTCTGAGTCCGAAGGCGCCGCGAGACCCGCCATCGATGACGTCTCCCTCCTGCTGCCCGCGGGGTCGGTGGTAGCGGCCGTGGGGGAGAACGGTGCAGGCAAGACGACACTCGTCAAGCTGCTCGCGGGTATGTACTCGCCCAACCGCGGTCGAGTCCTCATCGACGGCGTCGACCTCGAGTCGATCGACCTGTCCGCCTACCGGAAGCGACTCAGCGCCGGCTTCCAAGACTTCATGCGATTCCACCTCGCCATCCGCGAAGCCGTCACTGTCGGAGATCTCGAACAGCTCGACAGCGACGATGCCGCCTCTGATGCGCTGGCCAAAGCCAACGCCGCCCAGGTCGTCGACAGACTGCCTCGGCGCCTGGAGACCCAGCTCGGTCGCGCGTGGGAAGGTGGTGCTGAGCTCTCGGGCGGTGAGTGGCAAAAACTCGCGCTCGCTCGGTCGTTCATGCGGCAGGATCCACTGCTAGTCATCTTCGACGAGCCGACGTCCTCCCTCGACCCCCAGACCGAACACACACTGTTCGAACAGGTCGCCAACGACTCACGCCGCGGCGGCGACATGGGTCGCATCACGATCCTCATCTCACACCGCTTCAGCACCGTGCGAATGGCCGACCACATCGTCGTCCTCGAGCATGGACGCGTCGTCGAGCAAGGCACCCACGACGAGCTCCTCGCACTGGAAGGGCTCTACGCCGAGCTCTACAAGCTCCAAGCCGACGCCTACCGGTGACGGCACTCCTTCCCGCAGCCGTGAGAGCTAGCACGTTGACGTCGAGAGGAGCGACTCGACACCCTCTCGCCCAAAAATTTCCGGGCGGGCTGTAGCGCGATTTGGGTTCTCGGCGGTTTCCTTGGGGTGTATGGACGCGTTCGACCGGTTCGTGGCCGAGGCTGAGCCGAAGCTGCGGCGGGCACTTGTTGCCAGCTATGGGCCTGTCGATGGACGCGATGCCGTTGCTGAGGCGCTGGCTTATGGCTGGCAGCACTGGGAGCGTGTGCGAGAGATGGACAACGCCGTTGGCTATCTCTATCGGGTCGGTCAGAGCCGCAGCCGGCGCCGTAAGGCGCCGCGGATCGTTGCGCCCGAGGCGTCCGCGGTGTCCGAGGTGACTCCGGATGTCGATCCGCGGCTCGGTCATGCCCTGAGCGAGCTGAGTGATCAGCAGCGGGTGGCGGTGTTCCTTGTCCATGGGTGTGGATGGCCGCATGCCGATGTTGCGGCGCTGCTGGATTGCGCGCCGTCCACGGTGAGCACCCATGTGCAGCGCGGGATGACTCGGCTGCGAGAACTGTTGGAGGTGAACTCTCGTGCCTGATGTCGAGACCGAAGTTCGTCGCTACGTCGAGGCTGTCATGGACCAAGTGGCTCCGGTGACCGCAGACGAGGCGCGGAAGCGGGCCAGTCGCAGGAGGATCGTTTCGAGGCCGCGTTGGGTGGTGCTGGCTGCGGTTCTGCTTGGAGTCGTCGGAGCCGCAGCTGCCCTCGTCGTCCTCGACACGTCACGACAGGACGAGACCACCGTGGCTGTCGACGCGCCTTCGACGTTGCCGCTCACCTTGGATGGGCACCGCGACTGGCTGATCGACTACTTCAACGGCGCCCACAGCCCATCGCAGCACGAGATTGAGGCGAGATTCACCAAGTCGTTTCTCGCCGAGGCCCAGCCGAGGGACCTACGCGAGTCCGCTGCGACACTCAGCGAGCCCGGCACCCGCTGGTGGGTCCTGGAGGAAGTCGACCGGCGCGACCATCTCTTGGCCACTCAACTCGTCGGTCATAACGCCGACCAGGCCCAGCTCACGATCGTGGTCGCAGACGACGGGCGGATCATCGACGCCAGGGTGCAACGAGCCCTAGCGTGCGACGCGGTCGCGCCGGATGACGTGACGTTGGCGCCGCCACTCGCCGCCCGCTTGCAACAGGTACTCGACCTCCTCAACGGCGACCATGACATCACCGACGACGAGATCGCCAATACCTTCGCTCGGCCCTTCCTCGAGGAAAGGTCTCCCCGGGCCATCAGGTCGTGGTTCGCGGGCGGCCGAGACGTCGCGCCTTTCAAACTGCGCTATTTCCAGGACGAACCAGACGACGTGTCACTCACTGCGCGCTTCGC
Organism: uncultured Acidimicrobiales bacterium; assembly: GCA_964632885.1. Classification (GTDB taxonomy): domain Bacteria; phylum Actinomycetota; class Acidimicrobiia; order Acidimicrobiales; family CAZWDB01; genus CAZWDB01. The sequence continues at coordinate 10,954 of CAZWDB010000001.1, forward strand.
TGCCAACAACGGCCGTGAAGGCGAACTCCGACTCTTTATCGAGCCGGAAGCGCCGTTCAGGATCACGGGACTCTTGAGCCAGCTCCGGTGGCCGTGCAGAGTCCCAGAGGACTAGACACACTGCTATCGCGCGACGGACGGGTGAGCGGCCCATCGCGCCGGCTTCAGCGACCGCGGCACATGGGTCTGCGATCAGCCACCCGCGGCTAGTTGCTCATGCGGGGCGCCGACTTGCGCGCTATCTCTTCATCTCCTCGGAGAGCCACCGCGATGTCGGGGAATACCTCCGGCGGGAACTCGTTCGTGAAGAAGGTCGCCCCTTCGAAAGCGGGGCTGGCGTGAACCTCGACTTCGGCAACCTCGGAGCCTTCGCGCTCGAATCGCACCGACGTGGCCTCGTCAGGTGCATGACCGTAGACCACAAGTGCCGTCGACGGTCCCGTGAGGTGCCAGTTCAGCCCGGTGATCGGCCCGTCACAGGATCCGCTCAGAAGCTGTTCGCCCTCTGGGAGCCGTTCCCCCTCGAGCGCGGCGGCACCCTCGATAGAAATACAGGTCCCGACTTGGGAGAACTCCTCGACTACAAGACACCAGGGGTAACCGTCGAAGTCGCCGCTCAGCACAACGATGCGAGTCTCGGCGGGAGGGCCGGCGTCGTAGGGATTGGTGGGAGCAGCGTCTGGACACGCCAGATCGCCGGCGGGCGTTTTGGCGGAAGCCTGCTCCGGGTTCGTCGAGGCTTCCGTTGCAACGTCCTGCGACGAGCCGCACGCCTGAAGGACCATGCCGACCGCGAGCGCGACCATAGCGGTCCAGGCACTCGTCCTCATGCTCTTGAGAAGCCTCACAACTGCCTCCGGTTCCCACCCTTACTCGTGCCGGCCTGTAGCTCAATGGTGGCGGTTCTGGAGGGGACCGGCCAGCGCCAATTGCGCGAGTGTCCAGGCGGCGTTGGGCCCTACCGTCGCTGAGAACTCGCGTGCGGGTCTGGGCGATCCGTCGTAACGTCCTGCAGTAGGAGGTACGAGCTTCGACGACTGACGACCGCGCGCCACTCGATGGCGATCCGATAGTGGATCAGCCCGGCGCGCCCCGTTCGGCTCGACGAAGCGAGGTGCCCCTCTGTCGCGGCGCTTTACGCGCACTCGCGAGAACTTCATCTGCTTTCAATGCGGCCAGTCCGTAGAAGGCGATGGCTACACCAACCACTGCCCGTACTGCCTTTGGTCACAACATGTCGATGTGCACCCTGGGGACCGTGCGGGCTGCTGTCGCGCCCCGATGCGTCCGATACAACTGCTCTATGAGAAGGGACGCTTCCTTCTCCTGCACGAATGCGTCCAATGCGGCGAGCAGCGACGTTGCCGGACCATCAAGACCGACGACCTCTCGAGCTTCCTCGATTGACCAGCCCAGGGGTGTTGTCAACCACGGAGGAGCTGCGCGCGCTCATATGCGCCATGACTCGTCTCGATTGCAGAAGTAGGGTTCGCGGCATCCAGTGTCGTCTCGCGGTCTTGGTGGTGTGCGTCGCAATCGGTGTTGTGGCATGCGGCTCCGGCGGCACCAGGGCCAACGTTGAAGTAGAACCAGTCCTCGGCGCGGTCGCAGAGGCTCGCAAGGATCGGTCCGCGACCGTGCACGTTGAGATCAGCGCCATCGGCCGGTACGCGGCGGAGGAACTCACGTCGACCGGCACGCTCGAAGTCAGGATCATCTTCGGGGAAGCCGCCAGTGTCCGCGAGACCGGCGGCGACACCGGCGGCGAGGTCGTCGTCACCCCCGGCCAAGTGTTCCATCCCACGCCGAAGCGACTCGAGAGCCGAGGTGTGACAACGCCATATGTGCGTGTACGCGGCGGAGCAACGGCCGACGAGGGAATGCTCATCCTCATGAACGTCCTCGACGAGATCACTGAGCGCGCCACTCTCGGTTCCAACTCGGTCCGCACGACCGCCGACGGGCAGAGCGAAGTCGAACTCGTATCCACCGACGACGAATCGGTATGGACAGTGACTCTGACCTCCCACGATCCGCCTCAACTGGCGTCGGTGGCGGTCCACATTCCGCCGGGCGAGCCAGAGAAGGAGGGAGACTTAACGGTCGAGAGCACGTGGCTTCTTACCTTCGAACGATTCGGCGGTGCCGACCGAGTCCCCGTGCCGGGTCCACGCGAAGTAACCATCGTCGAGTCTCTCGGCCGGCCCTAGTCAGCGCCGAGTCGTCACGAAAATGTACTCACGGCTGTCCGCGCTGAGGGGAGTCTCGTCGAAGTCCCCGTAGACCGCCTCGACCTCGAGGCCCGCGATGTCAATCAGCCCCAGCCATTCGTTCTTGGTGGCCCACCGGAGCGAACTTACGGCCCCGCTGTCGAGCACGATGTCGATGCGGTTGTCCGTCACGTCGTATCGGTTCACGTGCGGAACCGGGTTGTCCTTATGTGCGCCGTCGATTGGTCCCTCGGACTCCTGGGCGAGGTTCACGTAGAACGGCACCTCCGCCGTCGTGGCTGACGACCACTCGTCATACCGCTGCGAGAACTCCTCGTCCCAGCTCACGCTTCGAGCCTACGAGTGCCAGCCTCTCCGGAACGACGGGAATAGTTCTTCAGGTGCCCGAGGCGGGCTGATGGGAACGCGCGTGGCAAGCGTTCGTATTCTGTCCTACGTGACGACTCCGCGGCTTCGAGTGGAAGGAGCCTGCACCACGCTTGGTCGGCCCGAGGTCGTTCGTCGCTGCCGCGTTCTGCTCGCGGGTGGTGCTGCCGACCCCGACTTCATCGTCACCCTCGGAGGACTTGCCGCGGTCCGGTTCCTGAATGACGGTCAGCCGGATCACCAGGCGTACTGGCTTCGAGTGTGGGGAGCGCGAGGGTTGCTGTGGGCAGGACCGGGCGAGGAGACGTCTGCTCTCCGAGATGCGTTGGAGGACGACCAATGGCGAGTCCGCGAGATGGCATGCAAGGTCGTGGCCCGGCATCGCGTCGGAGACCTTCTCGATGGTGTCGCGCACTTGGAGGCCGACCCGATCAAGCGTGTAAGGACCGCTGCATCGCGTGCTGCCGCAAGCATCGTGGAAGCGGGGGCTTGACCGATGGTGTACGACCCGTTCGTCACCGGCCCTCGTGAAGTGTCGTCGCACACCTTCGAAGCGCGCGATGCGCGTCGCGACCAGGCATTCCCGTGCGAAATGTGGCGTCCCGCGGATGCGGACGGGTCGCGGTCCCTTCCTGTCATCGTGTACTCGCACTACAGCGGCGGCAACCGCCGCGCGGCGACCTTTCTGACTACGCACCTCGCCAGCCACGGCTACGTCGTCGCAGCCCTAGACCACTCCGAGGTCGTGAGCGAGCGGCTGAGACGGCGCGAGGGAGAAACCGATGAGGCGCGCACAGCACGGGTGCAGGGATGGATCGACAATCGCGTCCCCGACATGCGCTTCCTCCTAGATACCGTCGTCGAGCGCTCGGGACCGGTTGGACCAGTCGGTATCGTAGGCCACAGTTTCGGGGGCTGGACGGCCCTGGCAGCCGCGGATGCGGACGAGCGGGTTGACGCGGTCGTGGCGTTGGCGCCAGCAGGAGGCGCCACCCGCCGGCCAGGAACCATTCCGGTGAGAGCATCGTTCCGTCGTGAACCTACGGCGCCGACGCTCTTCGTCGGCGGTGATCAGGATCAGTCCATCCCGATCGAGGGCGTACGAGAGCTCTTTGAGGAAGCGCCGGGGCCGAGTCGCATGCTCGTCCTCCGGGGTGCCGACCACATGCACTACCTCGATGACATCGCAACGCAGCACGAAGGGTTCCGCCAATTTCCCGCCCGAGGCGACCTGGCATGGATCGCGGACATGCGACCGATCGGCGAGCTGTGCGCGCCCGCGGCCGCCCAGGCCGTGGTCCGTGCCGTTTCGCTTGCACACTTCGACGCGGCGCTCCGCGGGGTGGAGCATGCGGCGGCGTTCCTCGAGGGCGACGTGTCGGCTGCGTTGGCGGCTCATGACATCGACGCGATCGTCGAGTCCGACTATCGCGACGGTCGGCCTGGCGGCGGCGGGCCGAGACACTGACTCGCGCGGTGCGCTGGCTCGTCCTCTCCGTTGCGTTGTCGTTGGTTCTCACCGTGCTGCTCAATGTGGGGCTCCGACTGTTTCCCGGCGCGTCGTCCCGCCGTGCGCCTCGTCCGCAGGCCGCAGAAGGGCAACGGATCAGAGTGTTCGTGCCCTGGAAGGCCATGGTCCTCGTCTCGGTTCTCCTGACCATCCTGTTGAACCTGCTCCTCTGGATGGCTTGACGAGTGGGATGCGACCGTCGATCGAGGGAAGCCCGCGCAAGTCAGCGGCGGCGAGCCGCTACACCAAACCGCCACATCAGACCGCTACCCCGCGGTCCAGAGAGGAAAGACCGATGAACGAGCTGTCGCCGGGCGGACCCGCCCGATACGAGGATGTGGAGAGGTTCTTTCAGCACGAGCCCGCTAGCCGCGGGAGAGGCCAACTCGACGTCGAGGCGACGGGCGCAGCCTTCGGGCTGATCGAGGAGGAGTTCGGGCGTTATCTGGACGAGAGCCTCTCGCCCCGCGGACCCGACTCGCTCTATGACCTCGTGCGAGGCACGGACCCGCCAGAAGGCGGCATCGCCGTCGACGTCGGCTGCGGCAACGGCCGAGACGCCGTGCAGCTGGCTCGGCGGTGCGACCTGCGCGTCCACTGCATAGACCCGCTCGCAAGCAACGTCGAAGCGGCGAAGCAACGGGCGCGAGCGGAGGGACTCGACGGGACACTTGAGCCGCAGGTGGGCACGGCGGAAGCGATCCCGCTACCCGACGAGTCGGTCGACGTGCTCTGGTGCAAGGAAGTGCTGAGTTTCACCGACCTCGGCGCGGCCATGGGCGAGTTCCACCGAGTCATGCGGCCCACCGCCTCCGGAATCGTCTATCAGGTGATCACCGGTCCCGCCATGAGCGATGACGAGGCGATGTGGTTCAACAGCCACGAGATGGGCTTCGGGGCCTCTCGCAGCTTCCGCCCAGCTGACGTAGAGGTCGCGATCGCTGCGGCGGGTCTGGTCGTCCGCGAACGCGTGGACTATGCCAGCGAATGGGGTGAAGCCGGTGAGGAGCGAAGCGGCGCTGCCGGAAGACGACTGGTCCACGCTGCTCGATTGCTCCGCCAACCGCGACGCTACATCGCACGCTTCGGCGAGGAGAACTACCGGATCATGCTGACGGACTGCCTCTGGCACGTGTACCGGATGATCGGAAAGCTCTGGGGCGTTGCCTTCGTGATCGCCCGGTCGTAAGGATCGAGTTGCGCTGCTGACCACGGCGGGCAGCTCGGCACGGGAGCGTTGTTATGCAATGCGATGTCGCTCGAGGTGTTGACCGCGTGTCCGACGCGTCCGGATCACATCTCTGACAGCCCGGACAGCACACGGGGTCCACCACTCTTCGGACCCCTTTTCGAGCGCCCAACCGTCGCCGATGGTGACGGCGGCGTGCACAGGCTCGCCTTGGTTGTCCCGCCACAGCAGCACGGTGCCTGCAGCCTCATCGTCTCCTCCGCGCCTGCCGGCAGCATCGAGCCAAGCCGAAAATGGTTCCTGAACCATGCGCTCGTGCTCGGCTCCGACGACACCAGCCGCACCCATAACCGTCCCAAAGCAGTTCGGCCCGCTCGACGACGGGAACGAACCAGCGAGGCGCCTTGCCTCGGGGAGTGCGGCCGCGCACCGGTCCCAGGTCGCCCGTTCGACTTCGCGGTACCGACTGGGCAGTGCTTCGACCTCGCCACCGTCCGGGGAAGCAGCGACGACGCGGGACAAGAGCTCCCGGGGCTTGCTTCTAACAAGACTGGGCCACCAAACAAAACGATGACCGTCACCCTGCGAACACATCGCCCACGCCTTGTAGGTGTGGCGGAGCTCCAAGCTCAGAGAAGCCGGTTGCGCGACGCTCTGGGGCCACCGGCTGAGGGAGTCGACGAAGAACGGCTGGACCTCCGGCGCCAGCCACCTCTGCCAGCAGTAGTGCAGGTCGGCGTTCACGGAAACACCGAGCACGATCACGAGGCGATCACACGGCCAGACTGACGGCGACGCGTACGCGAGGCGTCGCAGCTCCGACCTACTCGTCGCCCGCGCAGAACGGATGTCCCGAGGGGTCTGCGTAGACCTTGCCACCGCCCATGAAGGGCAAGGCGATCGCCCCGAGCTCGATGGCGCGCGCTTGCACGTCGACGTCATGGTCCGTGGTGAGGTCGACATGGGCCTGCTGAGGCCGAGCGGGATCGGGCCAGCGTGGCATGGGCGAGACGGAGTGCTGGAACGCGAGGTTGGGACGGTCGCCGTCGGCCCGAGCGATCTCGACGCGCTCGGGTATGTCTACGACCCGCACCGGCATGTCCATCAGCTCGGACCAGAAACGCGCGACAGCACGTGGGCTGAAGCAGTCGAAGACGATCCGCTCGATGCGCGGTGCGTCGATGGCTTCATCCACGTACAAGCAAAGTGGGTGGCCAACGCAGTCTGCGTACACGCGATGCGCGCCGTTGTTCGCAAGGAGCGCGGCGCCATGTCGAACGACAACGTCGCTCGCGACAATGATGCTCGGCACGAGGATGTCGAGATGCACTTGCTGCGGCCGGTCGGGATCGGGCCACGCGGGCGTCTGGTAGTCCTTGGTCTCGCACTCGAACGCGATGTTCGGTCCAGGACTGTCCACTGAGAACACGAGCGGATCGACGTCGTCCCCGTCGTCCGCCGGCCAACCAGACTCTCGATAGAAATCGCCGCGCGTCAGGAGCCGCATCCCAAGCAGCTCCGCGTACATTCGGGCGATGGTGCCCGCGCTGTCGCCGTAGTGTTGAAGCGTCGCGCCGGGTGCGTCAAACACGATGTTGCCGATCCGGATGCTCACCCGGTCAGCATCCCACGTTGGCCTTTGGTCTTCCCGCAGGACCCACGTTGCCACGTCATCGAGCGCTCCGATCGCACCTGCGCTCTGGCGTCCACCACGTCGCCTCGCACAGCGCGCGGGAACGGCGGTTAGCGTTGCCGCCGTGATTCGCAGCGCCGCCACCGACGACTTCGAAGCGGTCGCACGTCTCTACGCGCAGCTGAACCCGGACGACCCCCCTGTCGCCGGGCCCGCCTTCATCGAGGTGTTCGAGGAGATCCTGGCCCGTGACGGCTTCGACCTACTTCTGCTGGAGCTGGATGGCGAGGTCCTTGGCTCCACCTACCTCAACCTGATCCCGAACCTGTCGCGGGGCGGCCGCACCTATGCGGTTATCGAGAACGTCGTGATCGCCGAACACAGGCGTCGGGAGGGGTTGGGCCGTCGCCTCATGGACGCCACGCTCGAGCGGGCGTGGGCAGCGGGTTGCTACAAGGCCATGTTGCAGACGGGATCACGCAATCCGAACACCCACGCCTTCTACCGAGCGTGCGGATTCTCAGACGATGCCAAGACGGCATACCTCGCCCGCCCACCTGACGGTGTCGGGCACCAGTGAGCAAGGATCGGGCCGGTGACCGGCGAGAACGATCAGAGGTGGATGCGGGAGGCGATCGCGGTTGCGGCGGAAGGTTTCGCCGCGGGCGAAGTCCCGATAGGTGCGGTCGTGGTGCTGGATGACGAAGTCATCGGTCGGTCCTACACGCAGGAGCAGAAACAAGCACGACTGATCGTTCACGCTGACTTGCTGGCCCTTGAGCAAGCTGACCGAGTCCTCGGGCGCCGCAGGCGGCGAGAGGCGACGCTCTATGTCACGTTGGAACCGTGCCTCATGTGTTTGGGCGCGGCAATGACGGCGATGATTGGCACGGTTGTATACGCCCTTGAATCGCCGAGCGACGGCGGAGTTGCTCTCGCGTCGGCGTGGGATCGGCAGCGGATGCGAAGCGCCTTTCCGGGCTACGACTTTCCTACTCTCCGAAGCGGCGTGCTACGCGAAGCTTCGATCGCGACCCTGCGGGAGTTCGCGGAGACCCGTCGGCGAGACGATGGGTATCTTCGCTGGGTTCGGGCCCTGCTCGACTCGGTGGAAGGTGCGCCTAACTGATTCGCCGCTGCCGGCGCGACAGCCAGGTCTCTAGTCCATCGAAGTGCAACCCTGTAGTTGCGTATAGTCGGGATGGTGCGAAGCCGACGCCTTCATGACGTGCTGCCGTTGCATCTTGCGACGGTGACGTTCCCCGCCGAGGTGCTTCCGCCCGAGCATCCGCTGATCGGCACGCGTGGCGAGGTGTTTGGATTCGCCGTGCTCCATCGTGAGGGACTCGTGCTCTTCGACACCGGCGTTGGTGCCCCGCATCCACTCATCGACCCGCTCTACCAGCCCGAGCGCCACTCACTCGCCGATGCGCTCGCCCGCCACAGCCACCAGCTTGGCGACGTTGCCTACATCGTCAACTCCCATCTCCACTTCGACCACTGCGGCAACAACCCGTCCTTTCCCGGGGTGCCCATCTACGCCCAAGTCAAGGAGCTCGAGGCGGCCCGCGACCCCTGGTACACCGTGAGGGAATGGGTCGAGTTCCCTGGAGCCGAGGTGCGCGAGATCGACGGCGACTATGACCTAGGCGGCGGGATCCGGATCCTGTTCACCCCCGGACACACCTCTGCCCACCAGTCCCTTGTCGTCGACACTGCCGACGGCACAGTTGTCCTAGCCGGACAGGCGATCTACAGCGCGCAGGACTGCAAGCGGATCGCAGTCGACACAAGCGCGCCGATAGACAGAGAGGTGATGTCGGCACGCCAGCTTCTCGCGCTTGGTCCGCGACGGATGCACTTCAGCCACGACCGCGACGTCTGGGAGCCACCAAACGAGGCCCAGTAGTACCCGCACTCTATGGCGGGATGTGTCTATTCGCTGGCGCGCCAGCGGTGCACATCGACGACGACATGGTCACGCAGGTCGCTCGCCACCTTGGTGTCAACGGCCTCCAACCTCTTCCGGAGTTCGGTGACCACCCGAGAGCCGTAGGTCTCGCGCCACTGCTTCTCCACGCCGGCCATCACAGGTTCGTAGGCGTCGGGGAGCCGCCGGGCGATCGACGTGAGCCGAGCGATCCGGTTCTTGCCAGGTCCGCTCACCTTCACCACGCCGTGCCGCTCCAGCCCGGACTTTCCTCTGCCGTCCACGCCGAGGTGGGCGACGGCTTCCAGCGGCGCCTCGCCGGAGGGCATGACCTTGGCGATCTCGGCCGCGACCGCGATGCTCAAGATGACCCGCTGCTCGACGGCGACCTTGTATGCCATGTACGCCTGCGACAGCAAGGCATGGAGGGGCAGGGCGCTGACCGTGTCGCCATCGCCTCGGACGACAGGGACCCAGTCGGCGCCGTGGGCCGGAAGGGGCGGCGGCCCCGGCTTGGCGGCGACCGCGAAGCCTCCTAGGGCACGTTCGTCGACGGCGCCGTATGGCATGGGGTAGTGGGGAAGCTCCAAGTCGAGGCCGGCCACCACCTTCTCCAGCGCGGCGCGCAGACGAGCAGTCTCGGTCTCGCCCACCTTGGCGACCCACTGTGCCTCCGTCTTCTGCACCAGGTCGCTGCCGAAGTCGCGGAGCTCGGCACCGGGCGGGGTCAGCCGCCACAGCTTGCCCTTCGGTTTCAGCTGGGTGATCTTCAACCAGTCCCTTCCGTAAGACTCTGCAGTCTTGAGGACGCGGCGGGAGACACGGGTCGCTACCGGCAGATCGGAGAAGCTGATTCCCTCGTCGGAGACGGCTCGCAGGAGGTCAGCCCACAGCACGAGCGTCAGCCGGGTGTCCGCCCCGCTCGCGGCGACGCCGGCGTCGAAGTCCCGACTGATGTCCTCGATGGCGTGCGAGAGGAGTGGCCCTAGGGCGGTCATGGGCTGACTCTTCCACACTCGCCCATGGCCTATCGCTATAGGTCGCAGGGACGTCTCTACCGACGCGGATCCCAATCACCGCGGTTCAGCTCGTACTCGACTTCGCCGTGCTCGGTGCCCGGTAGCGGGTTCTCGAAGTGGAGATGGAGTGTCCGCGTGTACTGGAGTCCGATGCGCTCCATCACCGCCCGGGAGCGCGCGTTCACCGCCATCGTCTGGGCAAACACCCTACGAGCGCCATGGACGAACAGCTGATCCACGAGGGCGGTAGCCGCCTCGCTCGCGTAGCCCCGACCCCAGCAGGCGCGGCGGAACCGCCATCCGATATCGAACTCGCCTTCTCCATCTTCTTCATTGACAGTGACCGCGCCCACCCACCCGAGGAACTCATCAGTGGTGCGGCTGAAGACGATCCAGCGCGTGCCCAGCGCACCGCGCAGCTCGGTCGCTGACTCTTCCGCTGAGCGGGCGCGCCCGCTGATGTACTTCATGACCTCGACGTCGGAGTTCAGCTCGACGAGGAGCTCAACGTCGTCCGCGTGCATCGGACGGATTTGCAGACGCTCCGTTGTGAACTCGCCGACCACGACAGGGATGATCGCACGCAGGGTCGAAGTGAGGCTGGGCGTCCGTTCTGGCCGCGGAATCCCGCCAGATCTGGCGGGATTCCGCGGCCAGTTCGCTCAGTGTCCTGGCTTGGGGGCAGAATGTGCCTCTCATCGCCCCGACTTGCCGCCGTCACGGGCTGACGACTGAACTCCTGTGAGTTTCTCTTGATGCCGACCGAAGGTGTTGTCGCTCGGGTTCGTGGAGCTCTGGACCGGCTTGATGCGGTTGCTGCGCGGACGAACTGCATCGCGGATCGGAACGACGACGCCGTCCTCGTCGCTGCGGCTGCCGCAGAACGCGGGGTGCTCCATGGTGAGCCGATCACGGTGAAGGACTGGATCGACGTCACGGGATTTCGCTGCAGCGGCGGCGATGTGCTCGATGCGGATCGCTGGCCGAGTCAGGATGCACCCGCGATTGCCCGCCTTCGTCGTGCTGGAGCGGTGGTAGTCGCGAAGACCGCTGTGCTCGTCGACAGCGAACTTTTCGGGCGGGTCCTCAACCCCCACGACGTGTTGAGGAGCCCTGGCGGTTCGAGCAGCGGCGAGGGCGCAACGGTCGGGAGCGGAGCGGTCGGCCTCGGCATCGGCAGCGACTCTGGGGGGAGCATCCGCGTTCCGGCGGCATGGTGCCAGGTGATCGGCATGAAGCCCTCGGCCGGTCTCATCCCTCTCAGCGGGCACCTGCCCAGACTGGGTGAGAGGAGTGACGGACGTACGGTTATCGGACCGATCGCAAGGTCGGTGGAGCTCGCCTGGACGGCTCTCACGGTCATGGCGGGACCGGACGGTGCTGACGGTGGCGTTGCGCCCGTGGTCCTCGGTGACCCGTACGAGGTGGACATTTCCTCTCTACGTTTTGCTGTGGGCTCACCTGGCGGCGCGGAGGTCAGTCCAGTCATGGCCGACGCTCTCAACCATGTCGCCGATATCTTGCAGAGCGCGGGCGCGACAGTTGCCGGGCCTCCGCCCGACTGGCTGAACGAGAGCCGGCGTATCACCGAGGCGTACTGGAACAGAGCGGAACGCACCGGAAGACAGATCGAACAAGATCTCTTTGACTGGGACCGGTTCCGACGCAGGACACTCATCGAGACCTCCGAGGTCGACCTGATCATCACGCCCACCGTCGCCGAAACGGCACCGCGCCATCGCCCGATGGAGACTGAGGACTACCTGTTCTGCCTGCCAGCGAGCCTCACCGGCGCACCAGCGATCTCGATGCCCGCCGGCGATGGAGCAGTGCAGATCATCGGTCATCGATGGGCTGACCATGTTGCGGTCGCTGCAGCGAGAGTGATCGAGGGCGTCACCGTCCCCACGAGGTGAAGGCTGGGAGCGCCATGACGGCCCCTGTAATGATGACGATCGACGAGCGCCTCGACCGAGTCGACTCGGCCGCGGCCAAGGCGGCTCGCGCCAAGGAATGACTCCACCGCGGGCGTCCGGGACGGGGTGCTTCAGGTGCTAGTTGGTTCGCTTGGCCAGGGCTGCGCCGCCGTTGATGGTGCGGACCGCGGCGAGGAAGGCGGAGCGGCCGGCATCGCCGTCGCGCCACCCGCTCAACCAGAAGCTCCAGCCGCTCGTGTAGTACGCCGCGTAATCGGTGGCGAGCTCGTGCGCGCCGTGCTGATGGAGCAGCTCGATGATGCCGGTACGGTTGGCCGACCACGTCGTCGTGTAGTCCACGCCCAACAGGCCCAACACCAGTGGCCCGACGGGTGAAACCCTCCAGTTGAGAGTGCGAAGCCCGAGGGCGAGGTGCTGGCCGGGACGCTCGACGAGATCGATCGTTGCCTTGGTCAATGCCGGCTCGTCGGCGAGTAGTAGGAGTCGGTCTCGGTCGGCGGCCACAACCGCGTCCTGGTCTACCTGACCAGGCCCGCCGTGCTCGGGGCCGTAGAGCGTTCGTGCGGCCGATACTGGCACGGGGACATAGCCCGGGAGTCGCTCGACCTCTTCGGCGGGGACGAACTGCACCCGTGGCACGTGCACGGGTGAAGGACGCCCGACCCGGAAGCGGCGTTCGATGTCGGCGTGGATCGCGACCGCAACCTCTGCGTCACTGATCGGGTCGAGGGCACCAGGGGCCGCCGAGCGGACGTGGATGTCGACGTCACTGATCTCCGGCACGTAGTCGAGAGGCGTGTCCCAGCGCTTCTGGGCAGAACCCTTGAACCACAGTCCGGCGATAGCGTCACCGAACCGGTCTCGGAGCGCGCCGGCGACGGCGTCGACCATCGCCTCGACGTCAGCGCGGATCTCGCTTGGGTCGGGATAGGGCGGGCCCCAGACCGGCACGTCAGGCATCAGACTGGTTCTAGCGGAGCGGCACACACGGCGCACCTCCACGGTCAAGGGCGGACGACCAGGGCGTAGCGCTCGTCAGATATCCGCTTGCCCCAGAGCCGAGGGTCGCTCAGCGTCTCCACGGTGACCTCCGATGCATCCTTCTCAACGAGCTCGCGGAGCGCCGCGGCCGTGAGTCCTGCTCCAGTCGACCAGCGGCCCTCGACCATCACCACCGTTCCTCCGGGGCTGAGCAGTCGCAGCCAGCGCCGAAATGCGGCGCCGGGATCGGGGAGCGCCCAGATCACATGGCGGGACAGAACAACGTCGAAGGAACCGGTCGGTAGGTCCGGGTCTGTCGCGTCGGCGAGACCGAAGTCGACTACCACGCCGGCAGTCTGAGCCTTGGCCTGAGCGACGGCGAGCATCTTCGGAGACAGGTCGACCCCAGTCACCGCGTATCCACGCTCGGCGAGGAGGACAGACAATGAGCCTGTCCCGCAGCCCATGTCGACCACTCGCGCCGGCGCTTCCGGCAAGAGCCGGCCCATCAAGGCGTCCCATGCCTGTCGAACGGCTGGGTCACGGAGGCCATGATCAGCTTCGGAATCGAACTCCGCAGCCTCGCGATCCCAAGCCTCGCGGGCCTCCTCGGTCGTGCTCACTGCCACAGCTTGGCTCATCTTCGCCGTGAGGGTGATCGAAGGCCCTTTGGTCAGCTTCCGTCGGGAAAGCCGCCTCGGTGAGAAACGACCGGATGGTGGGGGAGTGTCTGCGGCTCTGGGCGGCGATGTCGCCAGGTTCCTTCCGGCGGTCGGATCGCTTCGGCCAAGGCGGACCTCTGCACGGTTCCGTCACCTGTGAGCGGCTCGAGCTGAGCCCGGAGATCGGCCGGCCACTTCGCCTCGGCAGCGGCGACCGCCGCGGTTGCGTCGGCCGCGGCGCGCCGCCCGGCGTCAGTGAGAGCAAACGTCTTATCTGGCGATTGGGCGATCAAGCCGTGCTTGTGAAGTTGTCCGGTCATCACAGCAAGGGTCTCCTTGGCCACGCCGGTGACGGTAGGGAGTTTCTTCTTGGCAACAGGACCATCGTGCAGTGCCCGCAGAACATTGGCCGACTGCACGAGGCCCACGGGACTGGACGCCTCGACATCGATGGTGAACAACAGCAGAGCCTTGGCCAGGAGGGCGCCGAGGTCATCGCCCGCGATCGGCCTGGGCGGCCGGACCACCAAGTTGACGGAGCCTCCCCACCCGTTGATGGGCAGATGCGCGGGGAGGTCGAGGTCGGCGGCCCGGACGACGGCTTCGAGTGCCTTCCGCAGATCCGAGACCCCAGGCCAACGCTGTAGCCAACGGGCCTCTACCGCGATCGGCAGCGGCGCCCAGGTCTCTTGGGCTTGCCGGCCGGCCGCGGTTGGCGTGGCAGTCCATGTGCGGTTCGGTCGCTTCGACGCAGTCGAACCGGGAGCGAGGGTCAGGTATCCCCAGCGGACCATGCCGGGGTTGGTGCCGAGCAGGAAGTTGTCGGCCAGGAAGCCACGATCGAGGATCTCTCCCACCTCGCTGCCTGTGGGGTCCACGTGGCTGAGACAGTTCGACCAGAACGCGAGCGAAATGAGCCACGGTCCTCGGGCGGGCCTTCCGGCCTTCAGATCCTCCGTCGTCGTGTGAGGCATTTCCACCTCGAAGAGCTGGTCGGCCTCGATCGTGAAGGCAACAAGCGCGTGAGACAGCAGCGTCGACAGGGGGAGATCCATCGCAACAGCATGCAACGGATCGACCCGTGCGTGCGTATCAGTTGGGTCAGTTCACAGGAACATCGCGAGCGTCTCGTCTACGCGGGCGAGGCGATCGAATCCCCAAGTGGATACACCGGGACGGTCATGACTGAGGACATGGGGGACCTCCGTGGCGCGCGCCTGGCTCAGGACGGTCTCGAATCGGTCGGGCCAGACCGACAGTTCGTCGGCACGATCGGCGATCCAGGGATGGTCAAGCCGTGGGCGCAGGTGTATGAGCGGTTCGTCGGTTGGTGGCATCGTCGGAAGTCCGAGGCCGTCGGCGGGAGTGTCGTGGACCCTGCGCAGCATGCCCGCGACCTCACGCCAGTCGCTGCCGGTGGCGTGCCTGCCCTGGATGTAGGGGAAAGCGGCGTAGCGGTTACCGTCGGCGGTGCGGAGGAGGTCCGAGCGCAGCGGACGCGGGACCGGCAACCCCGCATCGGCGAGCCGGCCGAGCAACCCGAGGTCCACCGGATGATCGTCAGCACCCCAGACCTTCACGAACCAGCGATCATCGACGATCCAGCACTCGCTCGCGAAGCCGTCCAGCCAGCGCCGAAACGACTCGGAGTCGAGTCCAAAGTCGCGTTGGAGCTCCGCCGTGGGCGGGATCGCTCCGTCTGCTGACATGGAATCGACCATACGCCGCTCGCGCCTCTCATCGGATTGTTAGCTTTCAGGGATGGCAGACGCGGATTCGGTCTTGACGGTAGAAAAGGATGAGCACATCGCCACGGTGTGGCTCGACAACGAGGCGAAGCGGAACGCGCTGGGCCTCCCGTTCTGGCGAGACATGCCCTCGGTCATGGCCGAGCTCGAGGCGGACGACGGCGTGCGCGCAGTCGTCATTGCCGGACGCGGCGTCTGCTTCACCGCGGGGATCGACGTTGCCTTTCTCGCGGGCATGGGCGGTTCCTTGGAGACCCGGGGTTCCGAGACGCTCAGAGGTCTCAATGGGGTGAGGCGCCTGCAGGAAGCGATCACCGCCGTCGCCGACACGACCAAGCCGACAATCGCCGCGGTTCACGGGTGGTGCGTGGGCGCTGGAGTCGATCTGATCTCCGCCTGCGACATCCGGATCGCAGCCGCGGACGCGAAGTTCTCGGTCCGTGAGACGCGGCTGGCCCTCGTCGCCGACGTGGGCACTTTGCAGCGTCTGCCGCGTGTCATCCCTTCCGGTCATGTTGCCGAGCTGGCGTTTACCGGCAAGGACATCGATGCCGAGCGGGCGCTACGGATCGGCCTCGTCAACGACGTATACCCCGACCAGGAGGCGGTGGTCAAGGCGGCCCGCGAATTGGCCGCCGAGATCGCCGCGCTCTCGCCTGCCGCGGTGCAGGGAACGAAGAAGGTGCTGCGCTACGCCGAGGACCACACCGTCGAGGACGGGCTTGACTACGTGGCGCTTTGGAATCAGTCGATGCTCAACCGCGACGATGTGAGGGAGGCTCTCACCGCCTTCACGGAGAAGCGACCCCCCAAATTCGGCGGCTAGCTGCTGCGTGTCCAGAAGCGCGCTTGTTGTCAGCCCACATGTTGAAGGGCTGCTGCCAGAAACCCGTCTCGGCGTGCTGTAAGCGTGGGTCCGTCCAGGTCGCGACGACCTGCGGCGTGGAACGCGGGCACGTCACCGGCCATATCCGCTGAGGTGTTGAGCGCGGCGACGGTGTCCCAATAAGCGAGGTTGTCCACCTGATGATCCGTAGTCTGCTCCCAGCCGAGGACGATCTCGTCACCGGCTCCATGGCCGTAGGCCAGCGCGGCGTCGAGACGCAGAGACCCAAGATCGACACCGACGTTGCCGGCGCCGGCGGCCTCCCAGTCGATGATCGCCACACAGGAGCCGTCTCGCCACAGCGTGTTGCCGGCCCAGAGATCACCGTGGAGGAAGACCGTGAAGTCCGAAGCTGGTGATGGCAGTTCGGCGATCAGGCCGTCGGCCCGGTCGAGGAGCGGAGTCGTCGCTCGCTTCCCTTTCCGTCGCTCCGCCGACAGATCCATCCAAGGCATGTGCCGGTGGCGGAGCGGCAGCTCTTGAGTGGGCGTCAACGAAACCTGGTGGAAGGCTGCGGCGGCGGCTCCAAGGGCGCGGAGCCGTTCAGTCGTCGCGGCCGCGGGTATCTGGTCGGACCCGTCGATGTAGGTCATCAGCACCGCCGGGTGGCCGGCGTCGTGTCCGTCGATGTCGGCCGCGAGCAGCCTCGGAGCCGCCAAGCCGTGCGTCTCGGCGAGTGCCGCCGCTTCGGTCGCGAGCTCCGCACGCATGCCTGCCGATCCCGCTTTGAGGATCAAACGCGTTGCCACGCCGCCGTCGGCGACCTCAAGGAGCCACCGGGGCGCCTCGGGGCGAAGCGGAGCCATCGACACGACCGTCGCGTTCGGACCAACGCAACTCGCCGCCCACTCGGCAAGCCGAGCACGGTCGTCGCGGTTGGCCACGCGGAACACACTGCCAGCCACGGGCCTACTCTGCGCTCATGCCTGAAGGCTCCGACCCGTTGGGTGAACCTGCGCCGGACGACATTCCCCTCTACGCGCTCGGTGCACTTGTTTACGCTGAGCGAGACGGACAGATCCTGCTCTTGCGGCGAGCGGGCGGAGTCCGATCAGCGACGAGCACAACGAGGCGATGTGGATCGATCCCAAGGACATGCGGGCGGTGATAACCGACGAGTTCATCGAGGGGCTTGCCGCTGGCAACGAGCGAGTGGCGACCCTGGTTCGAGCCATTCGGCAGGACCTCGACCGCTACCTGACCGTGGTCTCCGGCCGGTAGAAGCCTCTGCTAGCGCCCGCCGCGCGCCAGCACCGCTCTCAGGCTGGTGGCCTCAGGAGTGGCAGGTGGACGAGCGAGCGCTACCTCGGGTAACCGCAGCGGAGGCCGGCCTCGTCGACGAGCCGCTGCGCGTCGTCGAGCGCGTCTCCTAGGTGGCTTGGCGTGGTGTCGAGCCCCCCGAACAAGCCATGGGCACGTGCTGCGAAGCGATCCGGTGCGCCGGGCAGCGCCTCGCTGGCGTCGACGGCGCCCTTCTCGTTGATCAGCCACCGTCCGGCATTGGCATGGATCGCGTGTGCGCACAGCCCAACCACGCGGAACAGACACCCAGCCACGTAGGAGGTGTCTCCTCGCGCGGCCCCCTTCCGAGCACCTCCGATGAGGAAGGTGGCCTCACCCAACCGAGCGACTACCGTTTCGGCCAACTTTGGCGGGAAAACGACGGCCGCGTCCTTGAGTTCCGACAGTTCGCCCGTCGGGTCGCACAGAATCCGACCCAAGGCGACCTCGCCGGCATAAGCGAAGTCCGGTACACCCAGCGGATGGCCGACCTGGCCATGGAAGTAGAACCGGCCAGCCCTGGCGTCGGTCCAAGCATGTTGAACCCGATCGGCGTCCCTATAGATCCAATCGACCGGCATCCCGTCGATCGTCAGCCATCCCCCGCCATCCACCCACGGACCCCACTCTCCGGGATCCGTAAGCGTCGCGGTGTCGCCAGCTACTCCCCGCGCCAGCTGCCGTAGGGCCTCGATGTCAAGCGGCGGGCGATAGTAGATGCCGAGGTCATAATCGGAGTCCACAGTGTGGGAGCCGCGTGCTCGGCTACCGCCCAAGAGCACACCGACAACCCCATCGATCTCGGTGATCGCCTCTGCGAGCTTGCGCAGGTCTAGGTCGCGCACTCGCGAATACTTGCATCACCGTCTGCCGCGAACCTCCGCACCGTCCCTGACTCGGCGCGGTTGGGGGAGAGCCTTAGGGACCCTGGCTATGGCCCGCGTACACCGTCGATGGACTCGCGGATGATGTCGGCGTGTCCTGCATGTCTGGCAACTTCCTCAATGAGGTGCAGTAACACCCACCGCCGGTTGAGGCCATTCCTCGACAGCGAGTCGAGATCAGTTACCTCGGCCACTATCGCTCGGCCTTCGTCGATCACGTCTCGGTAGAGCTGCGTAACCGAGTCAACCGTGTCTCCAGGCTCTATCCGCCACTCCCGGTCGTCGGGCGGCGGCCACAGTCCCGGGGCGTCACGACGAGCGACCTCCAGTATCAACCACCGGCGCTCGGTGAAAGCGACGTGCTTTACCAAGGTGAGCATGCACATCTCGCTCGCGGTGGGCCGAGTAGTCGCCTGCTCGAAGGAAAGCCCATCAAGCTTTCTCAGCAGCGCCGCCCGCTGCTCGTCCAGGAACATGGTCAGACCAGCAAGCTCGGTCGGAGGTCCTTCAAAAGGAACGGGCACGTGGTCATACTTGCGCGTTCGCTCCGCCGTTGCCGATGCACTCGACGTGCGGCTGGTCGAAGCCACCGAGGTTGGTCGTGAGTTTCGCGCCTAGCCGACAACCCGGTACGGCAGCGGCACCATCTCGGCGGGCTTGAGCGCTCCGGGAACGTCCGTGGCTGCCGACGGCGACGTCGCGTAGCCGTGGAACGGTGGCTCGAGGAGGATTCCGCAGTCGCCTGAGGTGACCACGTCTCGGTCTTCCTTCCCTATTCGGAGGCTGGCGACGGTTCCCTGGTGGATGACAGTTTCACCGGCCATGACTGTTACCGACATCCCCCGGGCGATCTGGCCTTGTTGCACGTTGCAGCCGAGCACCAACCCGTCGGGGTGAGCCCACGCCGCGTTCACCTGTGCCGAGAGTCGGGCAGGTTGGCGTTCTACCTGTCGCCTTGCGGCCTGGTATGACTCGCCCGTCTTGGCGCTGCGCTTTCGCACGACCTTCTTGAAATCGCGGTCTTCGGTCATAACCTCGCTCCTTCCGCGATCGCTCCCGTGCCCCAGCCACGACAGCAATCGCCGCGAAGTTCGACCGGTCAGAGGGTCTGCCCCCCTTCGCCTTCCGAGCGTTCGGCTGGGGTCGAACGAGTGAAGGTGCGGCGATGACCGTCGCCGTGATCATTGTATTGGCGTAGCGGGCGCCCGCAACCAGAAGCGGTCCTGAACTAGTCGATGACAGAACGAGTCGTGTGCGTCAGACTCCAGTTGTGCCGCCGCCGCCTACGCCGACGCTCGTCTACCTGTACGGCCCGCCTGCCGTGGGGAAGCTCACTGTCGCCACCGAGCTTGAAGCTCTGACGGGGATGCGACTCTTCCACAACCACCTGACCCTGGACGCGGTACGCGCTGTGTTCGACTTCGCGAGCGCACCGTTCACAGATGTGATTCGCCGGTTCCGCCTCGACGTGTTTGAGACGGCGGCGCGAAACCACCTCGACCTCATCTTCACGAACAACTCAGTGTGGGGAGTGCCCAACGGTCGCGCCATGTTCGCGGCTTTCGCCGAGGAGGCGGGGCGGCGCGTAGAAGGCGCAGGTGGCCGAGTGGTCTTCGTTCAGCTCACGGCGCCAACCGAGGTGCTGGAGGAGCGGGTCACGGCGGCCTCCCGGCGCGAGCGCGGGAAGCTGGTCAACCCAGCCCGCCTACGCGAAGTGCTCGCGCTGCTCGACGCGTCACCGCTGTACGCCGATGACCTCCTGATCGACACGTCGACCCGCCCACCTGCCGCCGCGGCGAGCGCCATCGCCGCGCATCTTGCCTACGATCTAAGTTCCGCGTCCGGCGCTTTTGCGGCGGAGCAACCCGATGTAGCCAGCGAGGATCATCACGGCCGCCAGCGCGCGTAGATGCGGTGTGTACTCATCGGGGTAGATCACGTTCTCGACATAGCGGTCGATGAACCCGCCTTCGTATGCCGCGCCGCCACCACGTCTCCGAAGCCACTTCTCGAGGGGCGTGAGTGGGCACTCATAGCCGATGAGGATGATGCCGGCGCTCCACACGACAGCCGGGACGTGGAGCCACGCGAGCCGAGGCCAGCGCCAGGCGAGGAGCGCGCCAGCCGCCACGAAGAGGATGAACGCCAGGTGGACGACCAGCACGACAGCGGCGAGTACGTCGAACACCATTCCAACCTGCGACAGTACTAGCGGCGAGGAGGTGGGGGTCCGCGACAATGAACGTCGTGCGCGCATGGACGGAACGCTGGACGGCCCGCGCGGCAGGCGCGGCTGTCGTCTTCGCCTACGCATGGTGGGCCACTGGGAGGAGCCCGTTCACGACCACGGCCACACTTACGGTGGTGGGGGCAGGACTTGTAGCGATCGGGATAGGTCATGCCCTCCGACCGGAGAACCGGCCACGCCCAGCCCGCTCCGGTGCCGGGCGCTGGGTCGTGATCTTGGTCGCCCTAGCCGGATGGCAGCTTCAGGCGTACCTCCAGCAGCCGCGATCGGAGCACCCGACCCTGAGCTCGCTCACCAACGCCGCGCTCGACAGTCACACCGGTCGTGCGCTTGCGTTCACGGCGTGGGTGGGCTTGGGATTGTGGTTCGCCCGACGATGAACCGCGGGATCACCCTCGCCGGGTACGTCGCCATCGCCCTCGCCCTGGTCTTGCAGGAGGTGTCGGCTCGCCGTGCCATGCGGAACTGCCGAACCCGGCGATCTCTTACCTTCGCCGAGTTCGTCGCGCTCGTCCGGCTGAGCTACGTCCGATGGTTGTTGCTCGCCGCGTGGCTGTGGATGGGGTGGCACCTGTTCGCCCGGGTCCACTGGCGCTGATCGGCGAGCCAAGTGAAAGGGGCCCATTGGTCAACTGGTCGGTTCTCGCCGCCCCTTTGGCGCTAGCCGGTTCAGCCCACGGTCAGACGGACCGCCGCATGACGATTCGGTCCGCCAACTGCCCCGACGGCCGCCGAGGAACCACCCCAACGGCTTCGAATCCCTCCCTGCGGTACAGGTCCATGGTTCCGCCGAGGGGCGCGCCGTGCATCGACCGCTTGCTCCGATACAACGCGGTGACTGGGCCCAACCCCTCGATCTCGAAGCCGAATCGCGCCTTCGCGCTCCCGCCGTGGAACAACACGTCGTCTTCGATGTATGAGCCTTTGCGCTCGGGCTCAGGCGGTGGCCCCGGCACTATCGCAGTCGCATGGCCCTCGACGATCCCGCCACCCTTCCGGCCGATCGCCTCCACCGCGGCGCGCAAGGCGACTCCCGTCGCGCCGAGACCGCGGTATCGGGGGTCGATGACGAAGCACGTCACGAACCACTCCGCGCCAGACGCGGCCACATCTGCGCGGCGAAGCTCTTCCTTAGGAACGAACTGACACCAGCCCACCGGCAACCCGTCGTCGTAGACCAGGATGCCCTGCGACCTGCCCTGCTCGACGAGTCCCCGCATGGTGCAGAGGTTCACTTCGCGCTGCTGTGCCCATGTCCCGCCCTTCGTCGTGCGCGGCGCGTCCAGCGCGAAGAGACACGCGCATCGTCCCCAGCCCGTGCCCTCCGCGAACAGGGTCTCGAAGTCGTCACATGTCCTCTCCGACAGCTCCTTCGTCGTGAACGCCGGGGGGTCGGATCTGCGAGGCAGGCGTTGAGACTCGGCGACACGCCGGGCGGCGGCTTCCTTGGCCTGCGCCGCTGCCGGGCTGTGGTAGTAGCAAGTACTCGCGTCGCCGGATGCGCTCCGCTTGCATCGCTCTCCGGTTCGCTGGTTACGTCCGGTGCACTGTGCCATCGGCCCTTGACACTATTCGCGGTTGCGTCGCTCCCTGCCCCCAACTTTGAGCCCGCCCACGCCTCACGTGGTTCCGCGTTCAAGGTTGCTGGGGCGCCGCGCAGGCCTTGCCGCAGAGTCTCTCAGGAACAGCGGCCCGCCGGCTGGCCAGAATGTCAGGATGCGCTGTCGAGTAGCAACGCTCGCCGATGCCACCGAACTCGCCGCACTTCGCTGGACTTGGCGGACCGACGAGGACGCCCACGGCGAGGCACCGGAGCCCCGCGACCTCTTCATCGAGCGCTTCGTCGCGTTTGCGCGCGATGCGCTCACCAGCAGATGGACGGTCTGGGTCGCCGAAGACGAGGCCCGAATCGTTTCCAACATCTGGGTCTACCGGGTTCCCAAGGTGCCGAGCCCTGGACGCGACACGCGCGAGTTCGGCTACATGACGAACGTCTACACAGTCCCGGACATGCGCAACGCGGGCATAGGTGGCGAACTGCTTGACGCGGTCAGAGCGTGGGCACACCAGCAGGACCTAGAGATGGTCATCGTCTGGCCTAGCGAGCAGAGCGTGCCGTGGTACTCGCGCGGCGGCTTCTCGCCGTCCGTCGAAATGCTGGAACTCGAGATAGCCGGCTACGAGGGGTAGGGGTGGGGGAAGTGTCCCGAGACGCCGTTGGCCAACGGCTGTTCCACTTCAGCGACGATCCGTCGATAGCCACATTCGTGCCGAGGCCGGTGCGCGTTCCGTCGCCTCGGCCGCCTGGGTTGGATTGGCTCAATGGCCCGTTGGTGTGGGCAGTCGACGAGCCACACCAAGCCACCTACCTCTTCCCGAGGGACTGCCCGAGGATCCTGCTGTGGCTCACCGAGCACACGACCGAAGCTGATCGATCACGGTGGTGGGGTGATCGACAGTGCCGAATGATCGCCCACGTCGAGTGGGGCTGGTTGGAACGCATCCGAGCGGCCCGCCTCTATCGCTACGAGTTGCCTACGTCGTCGTTCGAGCCCCTAGACGGGGGGTGGATGTGGGTGTCGAGAGAGCCCGTGAGCCCTGTGGATTCGAGGCCGTGTGGGAGTCTCTTGGACGCGCTCGCCGCGCAGAACGTCGAGCTCCGGATCATGGAGAGTCTCGCCCCTATGCGCAATGTCTGGTCGACCTCCCTGCACGCGAGCGGCATCCGTTTGCGCAACGCGCAGGACTGGCCGACCGACTAGTTGTCGCCGGCAGGTGGGCGCCTAAACGGATGTCACAGGTGTCCAGTGTCGTTGTAGCTGAGGAGGCGCGCGGGGCGGACAACGGCGTCTGGTCCGGTGTGCCTCTCGCCTTGCTTAGGCACCGGCACGAGCCACTCCGTGAGCGAGGTTTGGGATGGTGCGAGCGACATCGCGTAGCGAAAGGACGCGTCGCCGAAGCACATGAACGAGCTCTGGATGACGCCGCCGTGCGTGAAGACGAGGACGGTCTGGCCGGGATGTTCGAGCACAAGTCGATGTAGCCCACCGGCGGCGCGGGCAACCAGTTGCGGGAAGCTTTCAGCGTCAGCCGCGTTTCCGTTCCACGGCAGGTGACGGGATGAGCCGGATGCCGGTCGCCACAGTCGCTCGACGGCTTCGGGGATCGGTAGTCCGTCGGCTTCTCCGTCGTGGAGTTCGCAGAAGTCACAGTCCTGTACCGGCGAGCCGCCAATCCGCTCGACGACTGCTTCGGCGGTTTCTATAGAGCGGCGGATGCGGCTTGAGTACACGGCAGCAACTTTGCCGAGCTCGCCGCTCCGTTCCAGTCGAACGGCGAGTGACTGTGCCTGGGCAAGACCGGTACTCGACAAGCCCGGACAGCCTCGATGGCCTGGCACGACGTCACACGGCGCCGTCTCGCCGTGGCGGACCAGGACGATCCTGCACGTCTCGCCAGCCACGATCCCGCGATGCTAGTCAGGTCAGCAGAGTCCGTGCTTCGAGGCCACCTATCGGCGCGCGCCCGGCAGGCGGCCGAGTTCCTGAGCCGACCTTCCTGGCAAGATCGCACCATGCCACGAACGGCAGTCGAGCAAGGCGGCGCCATCCCGGGTTGGGTTGTAGCGGGTTGAGCGCGCGCGACAACCTGCCGCCCGGAGCGCGCGTCGTGGTGGACGCGCGTAAGTGGCCGGACCGTCCCTCTCGCCGGGCGACGGCAGTCCTGCTGGGCGTCGATCGCCATGGGACTTGGCTGGGGCACGAACCCGACGGAACTGCCAACGACTTCGCCTACCTGTTCCTGATCCCCGCTGGTGGCTGGTGGATCGGGCGGCACTTCCCAGATGGCGGCTGGAAGCTCGACGTGACAACGCCGCCGATCTGGCAGAACGAGACCGTGAAGGTCGTCGACTTGGACCTGGACGTGCGCCGGCTTCACGGCCGGACCTAGGTCGAAGATGCAGACGAGTTCGAGGCGCGGAGACGCGAGTACCCGCCTGATGTCGTGGCCACCGCCGAGGCGACCGCCCAGGATCTGCACCGGCGCCTCGACGGCTACGACGCCGGATTCGGGGCGGAGGCTGACGACTGGCTAGCCGCCCTGCATCGCCAGACCGCGACAAGCCGCTCGACCGGCGTCGTTCTGTTCGACATGGGAGGCGTCCTCACCGTCACGTCCGGGAGCACACACCGACAGGCGTGGTGTCGGCGGCTTGGGCTCGACTCCGAGACCCTTGACCGAGCGCAAGCCGAGGCGATCGGGCCCGGCTGGGAGGGCGGACGAACGCCGGAGGAGATTCTCGCGAGACTCGCTCAAAGCCTGGGAATCACCACCAGTGACGCCATCACCCTCATCGGGGACCTCCACGCGGACCAGACCCTCGACGCGGACCTGATGTCCACCGTCGCGTCCCTGCCGGCTTCGATTACCGCCGGCATCATCTCCAACAACGGTGCCGATGTTCGTCGTCACTGGCGACGCGCTCACGACCTCGAAACACACTTTTGGCCGATAGTGATATCCGGAGAGGAGCGAATCGCCAAGCCCGACCCGCGCATATACCGGATCGCCGCGGCCCGCGCTGGAGTCGCGGTCGAGGGATGCCTGTTCGTCGACGACAGTTACGTGAACGTCGAAGGAGCCACGTCCATCGGCATGCACGGCATCGTTCACACCGAGACTGCTCGGACGGTCGACCTCATCGACTCGTGGGCCGAACAGCACGGAGATCCCATCTGACGACGCTCTCGGCTGGTCGCACCATCTGCGCGAGGTAGGGCAGGATCCACGCATGCAAGCGGAGTCGGTAGTCGTGGTCTCCGGCCTACCTGGGGTGGGGAAGTCGACAACAGCCAGAGAACTCGCTCGACGCTTCGAGCGGGCCGCCCATGTGGAGGCTGATCAACTCCAGCGACTCATCGTGTCTGGTGCCGTCTGGCCTGACGTTGAGGGAATCGGTGCGGAGGCGCAACGTCAACTGGATCTGCGTCTCAGGAACGCATGCCTGCTGGCACGCTCGTTCACCGACGCCGGGTTCACAGCAATCGTGGACGACATCGTCATCGGTGAGGCTGTAGACGTACTTCCAGACCTGCTCGGCGAGGTCGACTTCCGCTTCGTGATGCTCGTTCCGGAGTTCGCGCAGGTGAAACAGCGCTGGATCGACATGGGAAGCCCATTCGCTCACGCGTGGGACTGGATCGACGACATCATTCGGAACGAGACGAGACGGATCGGCCTCTGGCTCGACACCACCGACCTCGATCTCGATCAGACGGTGGATGCCATCGTGGAGTACCTCAGGAGTCAGTCTGTCGCTTGACCTCGCGTACGACTGGCTACGTGAGCGCGGGACAAAGGGGTTTCAGCTCTCGGGTCAGGTGAGAAACGACTGGGCCATCGCGAACAGGGTGTCTGAGGCGTTCGATCTAGGGCCGGAGATCGAAGTAGAGCGCTCGTTGCCGTTCCCGGTACAGGCGTTGCTCCTCGTCCAGGTCGTCGAGTGACCCGGTGTTGTGGAGTTCGTACTCGAGCTCCCAGCGCAGCCGGGCTCGGTACAGCTGCTTGATCTCCGTCGGATCCAACCTGGAAGCAGTGCCGCCATTGGTGCGGTAGGTCTGGATGAACTCGATCGCTCCAGCAAGCCGGCCCGTCCCGAAGAGGTCGCCCCACTCGCAGGCCGCCATGGCCAGTTCGACCTCCGGCACGTCGACGACAGCCTCATCCCAGTCGAGAATCGCGGCGATGGTGTCCTCTTCGAACAGGACGTTGCCTGGGTAGTAGTCGCCGTGAAGAGCGTGGCGGGGGCGGTGGCGCTTGAAGTCCTCGACCCACGCGTCGAGGGTCTCGTCGACAAGGGTGACGTCGGGCCGAGTAGTCGCGCTGAGGGGTGGACGGGGCGGGACGCTGATCGACTTGGCCGCGCGATGCAGGCGGGCGAGGACAGTCGCCGCCTCGTGGCGGTGAGCGGGGTGCGAGCGGTCGCCCCGCAGGCCTTGGATCCACGGCCACACCGAGACGGGGCATCCATCAACCCGTGTGGTCCACGTACCCGCGGCAGCACGAACGGGCCGGGTGACCTCGCCGCACGGTACGCCGAGACGGTCGGCGAGCGCGTAGCACCACTCCGCGTCGGCTGACAACCTCCAAGCGGGTCCGATTCGTACAACGACATTGTTTGCTCGGACAGCGAGCGACTCCTCGCCACCGTGGAGTATCTCTGTCGAGCGCGTATCGAGCGCGAGCTCCCAAGCTCGTTGAACTTCATCCAGCACTCTGGCAACCGATGAATTGTCGAGAATCACGCGTGAGGGGGTGTAAGCCGCTGGGCGTGGAGGGCTTCATAGAACGGAAGATGATGGGCTGCGAAGCGCGCCAACTCGTCGGAGGTGTCGACCGTGTCGGCGTATCGGCCCTTGCGGGACGCGAAGCCGGAAGTGGCACTGACTTCGACATGCCACCGGGCGGTCCGACGCCACTCCGGACGTTCGCCCGGCTCCCAGGTGAGTGCCTCCGGAATGAACGGCAGCTCGACGGCAGCGCAGTACGCCTCCATCGTCGCCGCAGGGTGTGTGACCAGGTCGTCGGAGTCGATGATGACGGGGCGGTGCCCTCCGGCGTCCCACACTGCGGCGTACAGTTCGTGCATCGTCTCGAGTCCGATCGCGTTGACGCTCATCTCGGAGTACAGCGCGTAGTACGACGCCGCGATCTCTTCGGGACGCCGGATGAGGAACGCATGCCGGCCCTCGGCGAGGAAGCGCCGGTCGGCCAGGACGTCCGGTTGCCGGAAGTCGGTCGTATCTTTCAGAAAGACCGTGACGTCTGCCGTCTCGTCCCGCAGCCAGGCGAGAAGCGAAACGGCCGAATGGAAGGTCTGACCGTCTCCGTCGGTTTCGCCGAAGCAAGTCAGATTGCAGAAGGGTTCGTGCAAGGCGATGAGGTCGCCTCGCTCGAGCATCGAGCGGAAGAAGGCAGTCGAGCGGGCTCGCGGTGCGCTCCACAACGCAAACACCGGCATCGACGCACCATATCTTCTGTACCTACTCGCCAGCAGGTGCGCCGACGACCGTGACTCGCGGGTTCGTCGAGGTTGAGGAACATGGGGCAGGCTTGAAGCGTGCAAGTCCGTCGCCTGCGACCTGGAGACGAGGAACTGGCTGCCGAGGCTTGCCGGGTCTTCGGCGACGACGGCGCCGTTGACGCCTCAATGTTCCTGTCGCGGCCTGAGGCCGCGCTGATGCTGGCTGATGACGCAACTGGCGTGGCGGGGTGGGCGTACGGCCACGAGCTGATCCATCCGGATGGCGAGCAGACCATGCTCCTCTACGCGCTCGACGTAGCTGAGCGGGCGCGGCGGAGAGGGGTTGGCACCGCGTTGGTTGAGGCCTTCGTCGATCACGCTCGCGCCCGCGGGTGCACCGAGGTCTGGGTTCTCACCGAGGAGGCCAATCCTGCCGCCATCGCCACCTACCATTCCGCTGGCGGCACACGCGACGAGGTTCCTGCGGTGATGTTCACGTGGAAGCCCACGGACGGGGTTTCCACTTAGACGAGGTCGAGCAAGCGCTTCAGGAAGGACGTCACGACCGGCTTCCAGCTGGGTGCGTCGCTGCCATCGAGGTTGTCGACAATTCGTTGGTATGACACGGCGTGGAAGCCGGCGGCGAGCGGCTCGGCTGCTGTAGCCACACGGTGCAACACGTCGCCGGACACGCCCATCGCCTGCCACGAAGCGAGGTATTGCTGCACGCGTGCACGGCGGACGTCAGGGTCCCGCGACGAAATGACACCGAGATCCATGAACGGATGGGCCATGCAACCGTCGGTCCAGTCGAAGATCAGCCAGGATCCGTCTTTGCGGCGGATCCAGTTCCCGCCGTGGAGGTCTCCATGAACGACCGAGTTCTGGATTCCCAGGTCTACGAGCTTGTCGATGCACGCTTCGACCGCCGGGAGCGCAGCGGCCAGTTGCTCTCGAACCCGGTCGTCGACAAGGTCGCCGCGCTCGACGAGCCCAAGAAGGTCTTGCCGCAACACCTCGAATCTCCGGTCGGGGCAGCCGAGCGCGAGGAGCTCTCCTGCGGTGGCCGCCGCCTCTCGCTGAAGGACCGCCAGCGCGCCAAATGGGCTGTCGTGAAGGTTGCCTCCCACGTGTTCCGGAAATTCGCGCATGAGCGCCCAGTCCGAGCCGACCGCGACGACGTCGGGCACCAGGGCCGGCTGCAGTCGCCGGATCCATCTGATCAGCCGGCCTTCGTGAGACATGAAGGGCGGCACCTGCTTGAACCAGAAACGACCGTCTGTAGTGTCGACGGACAACACTGCCGAGATGCTCCAGTGTTTGTACTGCACGAGTGGCCCAGTCATGCGAACCCCGAGCTCGCTGAGCTTTGCCTCAATTAGGGCCGCGGTTGCCGAGTACCAGCCCGCTCCGTACCACGGCTGTTCGTCCCCAACGACTGCTGGGTTGCCGTCGCGCCACGTGTGCGAGGGGCTCTTGCCGAGGACCTCGACGTGAGCATCCGTCTCGGTGAGCCGGCGAAGGGCGACCTTGAGGCCGGTGCCGGCTGCGACCGCCGTGATCAGGTTCCCCAACGAACTGTCGTCGGTCAGATCGACTCTGACGGATGCCGGTTGTGGGGAAGCGAGGACCGCGTCACCGGACCCTCGCCAGACAGTGACCGCGACCTCACGAAAGTCCCCCGCATCGGCCATCGGGCAACGGTACCGCCGCGAACGAGGCATCGCGGCCTGCGCTAAGGCCGGAGACCACGAGAACGCCTGGCACGGAGCCCATCACCGGTGGACGCGCCTACTCGTCGAGCCAGGCGTCGATGAGACGGCGGGCGATCGACACCGAGCCGGGCAAGCGGACGGCGCCGTCGGCGACCTCTTCCTTCGTCCAGAAGGCCGCCTCGGCGATTTCGGAGGGGTCAGGGACGATCTTCTCGGAGTCGGCTTCGGCCCGAAATCCGAGCATCACCGACGAGGGGAACGGCCAGGGTTGCGAGGAGTGGTACGTGACGTCAACGCAGTCGAGGCCGACCTCTTCCCGCACTTCCCGGCACACCGCGTCTTCGAGGGACTCGCCGGGTTCTACGAACCCTGCAAGCACGGACGCGAACCCCACGGGCCAGCGCGGCGCTCGGGCCAGTAGCGCACGCTCTCCGTGGGTGACGAGCACGATGATGGCTGGGTCGGTACGAGGGAAGTGCTCACGGTCACACGACGGGCACACTCGCTTGTGGCCGGCCCAGTCGATCACCGTTTCGGTGCCACACGCGCCGCAGTAGCGGTGGGTATGGTGCCACGTCGACAGGCCGGTGGCCATGGCGAGCAGGTTCGCTTCGGAGGGTTGGACCTGGGTTGCCACCTCCCGAAGGTTCGACCAGCGCAGGCCCGCGGGAAGCTCGAGGTCTGCGAGCTCGTCATCGTCGACGGCGCGAGCCGCGTAAATGCGGTTGTCGCTACGTCCGAGCAGCCAGGTGCGATCGTCGAGATTGTCGTGCTGGTAGGGGTCGAGGGGAACGGCGAACATCGTCGGCGGCTGGCCGACGGTCGGCACCTTGCCGGCGTGGATGGGGATGGCGAGGACATCGCCCTTCTGGACGAGCTCGCCAATGGCGGCGCGGTCGAGCCGGAGTTGGGCGAGCCTGTCGAGGTCGTGGGTGCTCATCGGGGTCTTGCGCGTGGCGGCCACCCGGCAAGTGTATGAGGCGTGCTAGCGGCTAAGTGCCTCTCGCACAACGGCTGCGTCGCAGGTGAACGGATCGAAGTCAGCCAGCCACCACGTGGCACCAGCTGCGCCCCACGCGCTCGCCGAGGTGTGGTCTTGGGACCGCACGACGATGTCGAAGGTGTCGACAGAACTCCGGAGGTGTTCCATCACGGCCCGTGCCTCCTCGAGGGTCCGGGGGTCGTCCAGGTCGATGACGAAGACGCCGTCGTAGTCCGCTGCGCGCGCGAGCGGACGCCGGTTAGGCCATCTAGCCGCGACCCACACTGGCACGGGTGAGGTCGGCGCGGGCAGGAACCGGGCGCCGCGGACCGTGTAGTGCTCTCCGGCGTGATCGACGGAGGTGCCGCCAAGCAGTCGTCGCAACAACGGCAATGCCTCATCGAGCATGCCAGCCCGTCTGCGATCGTCAGTCTCTTCGCCGAAGCCGGAGAGCTCGCTAGCTGAGTCGGCCCCCAGTCCGGCGCCGAAAACGAAGCGACCTGGGGCGAGCCCTTCGATCGCGGCAATTTGTCGAGCGACGACATGGGGTCGACGCCGAGCGAGCGGCGTGACGAGCGGCCCGATCGTCACACGGCTGGTGGCCAGTGCGATGGCGGTCAGCGCGATCCACGGGTCGGTGACGTGGGTGACCGGATGTCGGTACTGCACGTGGTCCCATACGAAGACGCCATCCCACCCAGCCTCTTCGGCCTCGCGCGCAAGTTCTGCCAGCAGGGCTGGATCAGCGAGCTCACCAAAGATCGGCAAGAAGACGCCACGACGCACCACCCGCTCGTCCCCGCGCGCGGTCATCGCCGGGAGCCGCGCTCAGCGGGCTTGTCCGGACCAACGAACACGAAGGAGCGGATTCCGGCGCCGTCGTGGACGCATGCGTCCGAGCACGGGGACCCGAAGCGGATGTCGACGGCGCCGACCTTCTCCCAGCCCACCGACTCGTAGAGCGCGACGCGCCCAAGAATCCCCGCCAGCGCTTCGACGTCGCTGTCTCGTCGTTCCCGGACATCCACCTGCTCATGATCTCAGCCAGGGAGGACAGCCGCCCAGATCTCCAAGGAAGTGCAGGAAGGAGACCGCGGGCGCCCGCCGCCGCAAGAGCGCCTCGAGGTATCTCCTCGCCGACGGCGGTCCCGCCCGCGCGGTCATCCGGCCGCTTGCTCGCCTTGTGCAGTATTCGTACGCGGGCAAGCATGGCCGGATGCGCGCTGGTTTTGTGCTTCCGGGTGGCAGCATCGGGGAACAGGTCGAGAGTGCTGTAGCGGCCGAGGCGGCCGGCTGGGACGCTGTCTTTGTTTGGGAGGGCGCTTATCACGTCGATGCTTGGTGCCTGTTGAGCGCGATCGCGACGAAGACGACGACTATCAAGCTCGGGACGATGCTCACGCCATTACCTTGGCGGCGTCCCTGGACTGTGGCCGCGCAAGCTGCAAGCGTGGATCAACTGTCTGCTGGCCGGGTGATCTTGTCGGTTGGGCTGGGGGCGGCTGAGACCGGTAGGGCGGCCAAGAGCGAGCCGATCGAGCGGAAGCACCGCGCCGTCCTGCTTGACGAGGGGCTGGAAGTGATCCAGCGCCTCTGGGCGGGAGAGACCGCTTTCGCGGGCGAGGAGTACGTACTGGATATGGCAGGCGAACCACCTCGCGACCTCCGGCCGGTGCAGGAGCCGCGGATCCCGATCTGGGTGGTGGGCGCTTGGAAGCGGGGTCCGTCGATGCGGCGAGCCGCCCGCTATGACGGCGTGATCCCCATGGTCATGGACCAAACGGCAGATCGCTTCGGCCCGTCGTTCGAGGAGATGACGGCCTGGGTTCGGTCTCACTCCCATCACGACGGCAGCACGGCGGACGTCATCTGGGAGGCGGAGACACCGGCTGACGATCCCGATGAGGCCGCGGCCAAGGTCACCCGGTGGAGAGACCGAGGCGCTACATGGTGGCTGGAGTCACGCTGGGGCAAGGGCAATGAGGAGGTCAGACGGCGGATCGACGCTGGCCCTCCACGCCCCACCCCAGCCTGACGCTTGGGTCCAGACTGCGGACGTGCCGGCTCAGGTGCCTACCGGCACGTGGCCTTGAGGTCGCCGGTCCCGAAGAGACCATCCTCGCCACGGCCGCTCAAGTCGAACTGCCAGTACGCCGCGTTCCTCGCCGAGACGCTGAGCTGATCGCCCTCTTCCACCTCTAACAGTGGCGTCGTCGCGTCGCCATGGAGGTCGTCGACGTCGCCCGTCTCGATGTCGACGACGCGCTGGGCCTCCAATGTCCGGAGGCGCGTACCGTCCGCGTCTTCGAAACGGATTGAGATCACTTGGATGCGCGCGGGTGTCTCGTAGGTGACAGTCTCAGTCACCGCCAGCTTGACGGTCTCGCTGCCACTCGACAAGCCCTCGACGTGGAGGCTCGCAACGTTCGTGGCAGCGCCGGGATCAACTGTCTGCACCGCGCATAGATCCAGCGCGAAGTCCCAGTGGTTGCCTTCGAGATCGAGTGTGGCATGTCCCGCGTGCCAACGGCGGGTCGTTTCCTCGCTGTCGACTTGTCGGTTCGACGTTGTCGTCGCGTCATCCGAGGCGACGTCTGCAAGCGTCCCGCCGGCGCGGTCCTGGTTGTTACATCCGACTAGCGCGCCGACAACGACGAGACAGGTCGCGAGGCGGACGAGCACGGCACCAAACCGTAGTTGGCCGCGCCAGGAAGTGTGACTCGGCCGTTAGGTGGCGGTTGCCGGCTCCAGGTGAGCGCGGAGAGCCTCGAACTGCTTGGGGAGCGTCTTGCGAACCACGCGGTGCAGCAGCGGCGACAGCACGCGGAAGACGCCGTTCCATGAGGTCTCGTCCGTCTGGGTGAGCCGCGTGGAACCGGGGCCGATCGGCTCGAGGTCGAAGGTGACCACGAAGGTGCCGGCGTCGTCCACCTGCCGCCACTTGATTCGTCGGGGCGCGTCGTACTCGAGGGCCTCGATCCGTAGCTCGCTGGCCTTGGGGCCGGGCTTGTGCACGGCCCGGTAGCGGGCGCCGGGGCCGGGACCATCGCCGTGGGTCTGCTCGCACTCGAGCACAGTCCGGCACCACAACGGGTCGTTCCGTGAGTCGGCTACGAAGGCGAAGACGTCCTCGACTGGACGGTCGACCTCGGTCGTGGCGGTGATTGTCGCCATGGTTGCTCCTTACTGCGTCGTTACGTCTTGATGGGTAGGTGCTCGGCCGGCGCCGAGCGCATCCGACAGAACGGCAACCGCCCACGCCGCGGCCCGAGCCGACTCGCCGCCGTCAAGGCCGCTCTCCCGGAGGTTGAGCCATGTGCGGCTGCTCGCCAGTACGCGGACGACGGCGGCGCCCAGGCGGGCGCCGTCGCTGTCGAGATCGGGGAAGTCACGGTGGATCACGCGCCGGAACGCATCGGTGCGCGCCCGGCGTCGCGAGGGCTGTGCACCTCCGCCGACGCTGAGTCGCGTCAGTGCCTCGACCGCTCGGTGGTCGTCTTCGAACAGCCGGTAGTTGCTGTCGACCGTCGCGGGCAGGCTGGCGATGTCAGTAGGCATTGCGTTGTGCAACCCCATTCGATCCTCAACCCACTGTGCCAATGCGTCGAGCAGAGCGTCACGGGTCGGAAAGTGTCGGTACACAGTGCGGTGGGAGACCCCGGCCCGATCCGCCACCTGGCGCTGGTCGGGTAGACAGTCCTCCCATGAGTCTTCCTCTCGCATCACAGGCGGCGTTGATCACCGGCGGCGGCAGCGGCATCGGATTGGGGACGGCCAAGGCTCTCGTCCGCGATGGAGCGTCCGTCACGATCTGCGGCCGCAGCCAGGACAAGCTCGACGGTGCCAGAGCTGAACTCGAAGCCGTCGCGTCGGAGGTCGACTCGGCGGCGACGGTGAGGGCAGTGCGGGCCGACGTGGCGGTCGAGGACGACGTGGCCGTCGCCGTCGAGGCTGCCGTCGATGCGGGTGGCGGGGGGCTGCACATGGTGGTGGCAGGCGCAGGGACGGGCTCGGTCGGTCCGATCACGAACACCGACCTCGCTGCGTGGCGCGGTGTGATGGCGACAAACCTCGATGGTGCTTTCCTCACGATCAAGCACGGCGGCCCGGCTCTCACCGCCGCAGGCGGAGGGTCCATCGTTGCGATCTCTTCGATCGCCGCCCCCCTCACTCACCGGTTGATGGCGGCGTACTGCGTCAGCAAGGCCGCGCTAGAAGCCCTCGTCCGCAATGCCGCCGACGAGCTCGGTGCATCCGGGGTGAGGGTCAACGCCGTCCGGCCTGGCCTCGTGCCCACCGACTTGGCAGCCGGGCTCACCATGAACCCGCGCATCGTCGACGACTACCTCGCCCAGATGCCCCTGGCCCGGCTCGGCCAAGTCGATGACGTGGCCGCCGGCATCCGCTACCTGCTCGGCCCCGAGTCGTCGTGGGTTACCGGGCAGTGCGTGGCGATCGACGGAGGTCACACCCTTCGCCGCGGGCCGGACATCTCGGTCGGATTCCGACAGGAGTAGGGCGTTATCGTGGCGCATGGGCGATCCCGGTCTGACAGCGAGGCTCGTGCCCGAACTCGACGTCACCGACCTGCAGGCCTCCGTCGCGTTCTACGTCGAGCTGCTGGGCTTCCGGGTTTTGTTCGAGCGGCGTGCCGAACGGTTCAGCTACCTGGCAGTCGACGGCGCGGAACTCATGCTCCAAGAAGCGGCGGGGCCGGGTCGCCGATTCAGGACGGCCCCTCTCGAGCCGCCGTTTGGGCGCGTAGTTAACTACCAGCTGGCTGTAGCAAACGTTGACGCGGTGTACGACCGAGTCGTGGCGGCCGGGCATGAGCCCCTTGTGGCCATCGAGGAACGTTGGTACCAGGTCGACGTGGCCGTCCCGGGAGGAAGATGGACTTCGCCCGGCCCGACGGAGGCGGGCAACCGCCAGTTCGTCGTGGCTGACCCCGATGGGTACCTGTGGCGGCCCTTCACGGACCTGGGCGTACGACCGATCCCTGACGGCGCGTAACCGCCGCAGTCGATCGACCTACATTGAGGCCTTCGAGGGCACGCTTGCCACGCCAGGGAGGATGAGGATGCCGATCGCGTCGGCCGAGACGTACGTGCAGATGTTGGACAGCGCGAAGGAGGGTCGCTTCGCCTACCCAGCGATCAACGTGACGTCGTCACAGACCCTCAACGCCGCGTTGCGCGGCTTCGCCGAGGCTGAGTCGGACGGCATCGTGCAGGTCTCGACGGGTGGAGCCGAGTTTCTCTCGGGCACGACGGTCAAGGACATGGTGGTCGGGGCGCAGGCATTAGCTGAGTATGCCCGTGTCGTCGCCCGGGCGTTCCCGGTGTCGATCGCGCTTCATACCGACCACTGTCCGGAGGACAAACTCGACTCGTACATGCGCCCGTTGATCGCGTTGAGCCAGGAGCGAGTCGACGCTGGCAGCGAGCCGCTGTTCCAGTCGCACATGTGGGACGGGTCGGCAGTGGAGCTAGGTGAGAATCTCGGCATTGCCGAGGAACTCTTGGAGCAGTGCGCGAAGGCCCGCATCGTCATGGAGATGGAGATCGGCGTCGTCGGCGGGGAAGAGGACGGCGTCGCTAATGAGATCAACGAGAAGTTGTACTCCACGCCTGAGGATGCGCTACTCGTGGCCGAGCGCCTCGGCGTCGGCGAGCGGGGCCGCTATTTGCTAGCGGCGACGTTCGGGAATGTCCACGGCGTGTACAAGCCAGGGAACGTCAAGCTCAAACCGTCAATCCTCCGTGAGATCCAGGAGACCGTCGCGAGCAAGGTTGGACGCGAGCGGCCCTTCGATCTCGTCTTCCATGGGGGCAGCGGGTCACTTGTTTCCGAGATCCGCGAGACCCTCGACTACGGCGTCGTGAAGATGAATGTCGACACCGATACTCAGTACGCCTTCACCAGACCGATCGCTGATCACATGCTCAAGAACTATGACAGCGTGCTGAGGGTCGACGGCGAGGTCGGTAACAAGAAGCACTACGACCCGCGCTCGTACGGAAGGCTTGCTGAGACATCGATGGCGGATCGCGTGCGACGGGCATGCGAAGACCTCCGATCAGCCGGGACAACCCTTCGGAACCGCGCCTGACTGCCGTGCCACAAGGTTGAGCGTTTTTACTTCACCGGGAGCGTCCAGAGCTTGAGGCATTCGCGGACATCGGCACGCGTCCGCGCGGTCAGGGTAGAGACTGCGAGGTCATTCGCCTCCGCTAGAAGCACTCGTGCATAGCTTCGCCGTTGGTCATACTTCCTCAGCGTCTTCGCCATGAACCGCACCTCCTGCGCGAGGTCAGCCCAACCGATCCGTCTGCCATGCCGTTCAATCCGCCTCACCGCGTGTCGAAGGAACCGCCTTAGGAGGCGAAACGCGACGACTCGGCGTGGCGGATCAAGCCAGATGACTAGCTGGCACGCGGGAAGCCCAAACCTGCGGATCTCGTCGCGGTGCATGCCCTCAAGCACCCAGCGTGGTGTGTCGAGCGCCTGCCGGAGCCTGTCGTGCAGCACACGAAACGAAACGTGTTCGAGCCGGCCTTCGAAGGCCAGGGCATCGATCTCGACATGACGACCGCCAATCGACGCGGCGATCCGGTCGGCAAGCGTGGACTTACCGGAGCCGCCGCTCCCTATGACCACGATGCGTTCAGGTGCCGCGTCGAAGCGGGTCGAACAGACCGGCATGACGCGTCATCATCGCCGATCTTCCCAGCCCGTTCTGGCCGCGAGATCCCGCCGGATCCGGCGGGATCTCGCGGCCAGAACGAGGCCCGACTGCTGGGCAGCGTCGCGTCAGTCCTCGACAAGGCGCTTCAACAGCGTCCTGATCTCCGGCGCCTCGCGCAGGGCTTCACGCATTCTGTTCAAGTCGCTTGTGGTGATCATCATGGGCTGTCGCTGGAACCGTCCGTCCAGCCAGTACTGACAGAATCGAAGGGTGTCACCCGGGTGGTCGTCGTAACGAAGCAACTGGATCACGACCTCGTTGTGCTCGGTCTCGACGCCCACCTCGTCGACGACCATGCCGTCGCCCCAGGGCATTGTGAACTTCCTCGGCAGATTCCGCTTCTTGGCCATGCCAAACCGTAGAGAATCCCGGCTGGTGATCAGATCGTCTGGGTGAGAATGTCCGCTGAGCCATGCTGGACGGTGATGAGCACGGACCTCGTGGGGCGATCTGCGCTTCTCCGGCGTGGGACTCTGCTGGCGTGGTTCACGATCGGCTGGAACGCGATCGAGGGCTTGGTGGGGATCACTGCTGGGATCGCAGCTGGCTCGGTTGCCCTCGTCGGATTCGGCGTCGACTCCTACGTCGAGGTCTTCGCGGGCTCAGTGATCGTGTGGCGTCTGGCGCGCGACCGCCAGGGCCAGGAGTTGTCCGAAAGGGCCGAGCGCCGCGCCGTCCGCCTCATCGCGATCACGTTCCTCGTCCTCGCGGTGGGCGTGGGCGTCGAATCGATCCGAAAGCTCGCGGTGGGGGTCGAGCCCGACGAGAGTTTCGTCGGGATTGGTTTGGCGGTTGTTTCACTCATCGTGATGCCTGTGCTGGCTCGCGCCAAGCGCCGTGTCGGCGTACAACTCGAGAGTCGCGCTGTCCAGGCCGATGCAACTGAGACCGCGCTGTGTGTCTGGCTGTCGGCGATCCTTCTCGCGGGCCTTGTTGCCAACGCTGCTCTCGGCTGGTGGTGGGCTGATCCGCTCGCCGGGCTCGGTGTCGTCTACGTGGCGGGGCGGGAGGGGATCGAGCACCTCCGTCGCGACGCGCTGGATGAATGCTGCTGACCGACGCGTCTGGTCGCCGTCAGTCGAGGTCGATCCATCCCGGAGGACCAGGGTCGCCTCCCCACCAGATGGCAAGCAGGGTGTCGCCGTTGGCACGGTTGACGGGCTCGAACACCTTCCACTCCTCGGTCGCGACGTCGACCTCGACGCGGGGCTCGCCGATGGTGCGGCCGCGGCCCCGACACACGAAGGTGTCGGACTCGAAGTCGGTGATGCCGAACAGGTCTGCGACCATCTCACCGCACTGGCGCTGCCAGGCATTCGGGGGGCGGTCGGGCCGGGGCACCGACCCGACGCGCGCGCTCGCTTGGCGGTAGCTCGCCGGGTGGGCCATGCGGCCCCCAAACAGCACGTGCTCGGCGGGCATCACACCGTCGGCGATGGCCAGCTCGCCGAGTCTCGAGGCGAGACCGCGGCGGCGAAACGAAGGGTTGACGCAGACGAGGCCGGAGAGCTTCACGTCCTGTTCCGGCCGTCTGGGGAGATCGACGACGCGATAGCCGCCGAGCGCGAAGCCGACGATCTGCCCAGCGCTTTCCTCCTCGGTCGAGCGGCCGACCGCGATGGCGTCGAGCTTCGTGAGCGAATCGTCAAGATAAGCGTGGTCGGCGTTGGCGTAGTTGGCATCGAAGAGCGTGTGGGCGGCATCGAGGACGGCGGTGTCGGCGTCAGCCATCGGGAGCCGCTCCAGGTGCACACCTTCGACCTCGAGGTTCCCGAAGTCGAGCATGGCTATCTGGCCCGTCTCGTTGAAGGTGAGCAGCGTCCGCCAACGAGGCACGCTGCCGAACGGGCGAAGCGGCACGCGCAGCCGGCCGTCGTCGACGGTGAGGGGCTCGGCCACCTGGAGCTGGGCCCCCATGCGCGTGATCCATCCGGTGACCTCGGCGAGTCCGACCGCGTCGACGAATCCGCTATCGAAGTGGTCCGCGACCTCTTCCTGGGTGATCTCTCGTCTAGAACCGACGGCCTCCAGGTACCACTTCGCACCCCGCGTTGCCGCGAGCGTCGCGACGTCTACTTCAGCTGATGTCCCCATTGTGGACAGAGCTTGCCTCCGCCGCGGCCCTCGTGCCCAGCCATTTGCGGCACGTAGCCAAGTCCGAGAGCCGTAATGGCCTCGCCCACCGATCAGATCTGCGTCACGATCGCCGTGATGACTACCGAATCTGAGGCTCGTCGGACCGACCGGACGCTGGTGCGCAGGAAGGCTGATCGGGGGCGATACGACTGGAAGATGATCAACGAGGTCCTCGACGAGGGCATGATCTGCCATGTCGGATTCGCGTCCGAAGGCCGCTCGTGGGTCGTGCCAACCGCGTACGCGCGCCTGGGTGAGTGGCTCTACTTGCACGGCGCCACTGGGAACTTCGCTCTGCGTTCGTTGGCCTCCGGCGCCGAAGCGTGCATCACCGTGACGCTCCTTGACGGCCTGGTTCTCTCGCGCTCTGCCTTCCACCACTCGATGAACTACCGCTCGGTGATGCTGTTCGGACGCGGTACCGCGCTCTCCGACGCCGGCGAGAAGTTAGAGGCGGCTCTCGCGATTGTCGAACACATCGTTCCAGGCCGTAGCGACGACACGCGGGCTCCTACCTCCGAGGAGCTGCGCGCCACTCTCGTCGTGCGGTTCCCGATCGATGAGGCCTCGGCCAAGATGCGCACGGGCGGCCCGGTGGAAGACCCCGACGACCTCAGTCTCGATCACTGGGCAGGCGTGCTCCCGCTGTCCCTAACAGCGAGCGAGCCCATTCCTGATGACGGGCAACGAGGGCGTGGCCCGGAAGGCGTGCCCGCCTACATTCGGAACTGGCGTCGCTGACCTCGACCGCCGAGACGCAGGGATTGCCGGTTCGGCTACCAGCCGAGATCGCGGGCGCGACGTCGCCGGAGGACTTCCTCGGCGACGCGATGGCGGTCTCGGTGGCTGAGCTGGGAGATCAAGGGACGCAGACCGATAGCGAGGCGATCGACATCTGCCTTGGACGGGTGCCACGTTCGCAGCTGACTCATACCACTACCTCAAATCTGAGGGTTCGCATAGAAGATCGGCACTTGTGCCTTTTGCACTTAGCTGCTGCCCTGGGTGGTTCGCGAAACGCTGCGAACGGGCCGGAGTGTCAACCACCCGGGAAACGGCGGTAACCGAGTGCCGTCGACGAGCAGCGGGGCGGGGTTGGCGCTCCAGGTCGTAGCGGTGGAGGATGGCGGCGTGCATCCCAACGCCCCGGAGTTCAAGATGCCCCGCCTCGACGGCGACGAGCGGGATGTGCTCCTCGGGTTCCTCGACTGGAAGCGAGCAGCCGTGCTCCACACCGCTGAAGGCCTCAGCGACGACCAAGCACGGTGGACACCCGACGGCAAGCTGCTCCCGATCGCCGGCATCATCAACCACCTCGCTCATGTCGAGGCGCGGTGGATCGATGGCCGGTACCTGCTCGAGCGCCGCCCGCCCGCCGAACCCGATGCCGAGTTCGCTACCCAGCGGCCGCTCGAGGAGCTGGTGGACACCTACTGCGAGCGACGCGAGTGGAGCAACGAGGTCGTCCGGTC
The DNA here is from genome assembly GCA_964632885.1 of uncultured Acidimicrobiales bacterium. Taxonomy (GTDB): domain Bacteria; phylum Actinomycetota; class Acidimicrobiia; order Acidimicrobiales; family CAZWDB01; genus CAZWDB01. The sequence goes on from CAZWDB010000001.1 coordinate 51,536, forward strand.
GGCCCCGTCCCTCGAGGTGGCGTGCCCTGGCGGGCAACGACCGCTGCCGGAGCTCAACCTGCGATGGGTGTTACTGCACCTGCTGGAAGAGACATCGCAGCATGCCGGCCACGCCGACGCGACGCGCGAACTCCTCGACGGTCGACGCAGCACCGACTAGCACCAGCCGTCACCAGCGGTCACCAGCCGTCACCGCGGCAAGATGGGTGATCACCGGCGTCGTGCGGCGACGAGGTGGCCTTCGATCGGGATCTCGGCCGTACCGCCCGCAGAGGTGAACTGGGCGAGAACCTCGTTGGCCTGGCGACGGAGCGTGTCGTACTCGTCGTCGGTCAGGCGTTCGCGCACGGGGGTGCTCTCCACTTCTACGGAGACGAACTCATCGATCGAGTCGAACCGAGCGGTGCCCATTCGTGTGCGCGTCGATAGCAGGTCGAGGCCGGCGGTCCGCACTGTTCCGATGAGCTCGTCGAGGTTGCCGCACGACCAGTAGGCGCTCAGCATCGCGACCGCTTGCGGCCCGGCATGCCGGACCGCCAGATCGACGAGCAGTCGGTAAGCGGGTTGAGCGTCAAGGCTGCTCGGGACCATGATCACGACGGTGCCCGACGGCTTGACGACCCGACCGATCTCGCGGACGGCCGCGGCCGGGTCGGGGAAGAACATCAGCGCCATCTGGCACAGGGCGGCATCGAAGGTCGCGTCGTCGAAAGGGAGGGAGGAGACATCCGCCTGGCGTAGGTCGACGCCTGCACACACCCGTTCGGCGACCGTCAACATCGACTGGTTGAGGTCGACGCCGACCACCCTGCCCTGCGTGCCGACGCGAGCGGCGGCTGTGCGGGCGACGATCCCGGTTCCGCAGGCGACGTCGAGGACCGACTGACCGGGCCCGACGTCGCCCATCTCCACCACGTGCGGTGCCCAGTCGGCGAAGAGGGCAGGGACGAACTTCGACTCGTAGATCTCAGCGGTCTCAAGAGGGATCTGGAAGGTTTCCGGTGCGCTCATGGGTCAGTTGTAGAACGTGGCAGCTGTCGTCGGCATCACCACGATCCGCCATTCGCGAGGTGGGTCCGATGGTTCGTTTTGACCATTGAGCGTCGGGCGGACCCGCCACACGGGAGTCAGATGAGGGACCGCTCGTACGCGAACGCAGTGGCAGCCAGCCGCGATCCCACCCCGAGCTTCGTGTAGATGTTGCTCAGATGACGTGCGACGGTGTGCTCGCTCACGAACAGCTCCGCCGCCACTTCTTTGTTGGTGCGGCCCCTAGCGACCAGCCGGAGCACCTCGGTTTCGCGGGGCGACAGCGGTGAGGCCGGTACGTCCCCGAGGAGAGCTTCAACTCGGCGGGCATCGGGCTCGGCGCCGAGACGACGGAAGGTTGCCAGCGCGGCTGTCAGCTCGAGGTCGGCGCCATCATGCTCTTCCACCCCACGAGCTGCTGCTCCCCTAACCGCCCGAGCCCTGGCCTCGTCATAGGGGAGGCCCAATGACTGGAAGCCCGACGTCGCCTCCCCGGCGAGCCGAGCCGCGGCCCCCGTCTCCCCGCGTGCGAGTAGCACCCTCGCTTCGGTGGAGCGCGCCACCGCGTGGATGTAGGCGCTGTCGACCTCCTCGGCGACACGGCTCAACTGGGCGGATGTCGCGGCGGCCGCGTCAACATCGGCGACAGCGAGGTGGGCTTCGGCGAGCGCGGCCAGCAGTTCGGCCTGGCGCCGGGGCAGCGGTGGGGCAGAGTCGAGGGCAAGGAGCAACCCCTTCACCGCCGCGTCGACCCTGTCCTGGGCCATCCGGACCAGTGCCAGTCCGGGCTGCGGGAGGTGCCCAAGCTGGTGGGCCTGTGTGAACGCTTCCTCCGCGAGGTCGAGATCGCCCCTGAGCCGGTGTAGCTCACCGATCAGGTAGTGGGCCTCTCCGGCGTACCGCGGGTCGTGGTTGGTGAGCTCGGTGCAGGCCTGTTGCGCGAGGACGATTGCTGTGTCCCAGCGGCCTCGCAAACTGGCCAGCTCGACGACATGGAGCCGGCAGATACCTGGGTACAGCTGGCCGTCGCGGAGGTCATCGCACCATCGGGTGGCGGCGTCGCTCCACTGGGCCGCACGACCCAGGTCGGCCAGGTCGTGGCAGGTCGACAGGCCGTTGCAGTACACCCAACCCGTAAAGAGCGGTGACAGCTCGCCGTTGATTACCGCGACCATGGCTTCGTCGAGGGCGGAGATCCCCTCGTCGATCCGGCCGCACCTCACGAGTGCTCGCCCCTTGGTCTGGAGGGCCATGGCCATAAGGTCCGGGTCACCGGTCGCGGCGCCGAGGGCCACCGCTCGGTCCGCATGGGCGACGGCGTCGAGGAGGGAACCGGCCGCGGCCGCATGATCGGACTCCGCTACGGCAAGAAATCCGGCCGCGACGGATCCCGGGACATGGGCGCAGTGGCGGCGCGCTCGTTCGAGCCATCCGTTCGCGAGCGCGACTTCACCGACCAACGCGTGGTCGTAGAACAGCTGCCATGCGGCCATCGCGGCTCCCGCATGGTCGTCGTTGGCCAGATGGGCTCGGAACGCCTGACCCAGCACGGCGATCGAGTCTTCGGGACGGTCGAGCCAAAAGAGGCTCTCACCCAACCGGTCGAGTTCCGCCGCGCTCAGCGTCGCGGGCTCGCGCTCGGCCAACTCATCGTGGATCGCTCGCCAGTCGGGAGGCACCTCGGCCACCCGAACAGCGTATGGCTGCTGTCCCCCTTCGGCACGAACAGGCACGGACCGGCGGACTAGCCAAAACTCAGGAGACGGGAACAGCCGGGCCTCCTAGATTCTCCGTAGTGACCACGGTTGAACTACCCGCATCGCCTGTCGGGACTCGCTTGCGGTGGCTGCTCGATCAGTTGTCGGGCGCGGCGACCCCAGCTACTGACGGCCAGGCTGCCGAGGCGGTGATGGGCGACGACCCCCAGGGATTCCTGGCGTGGCTTCGGCACGAGCTGCCGGGGCCGCAGTTGCAGCGAGTGGAGGCGGACGGCGCCGCCCTCGTGGCCTACCTGCTGACTTCACATGGAAGGCGCTATTCGCTGCGGCTACCTGTGGAGGACGAGGCTCCCCACCGGATCGGGTGGGTCAGCCTGAATCGGGTCCTCCCTGATGGGATGGAGGCGCGCCACGCCGTGGAGGCCGACAACGATGCCATCCTCGCCGTGTGCCGCGACACGCCTGTCGTACTCGGGGAGGCGCGGATCACGATCGATCCCGGCCCCGACTACTTCGCGTACCTGCGCCTGATGGCGAATCACATGCCGTTGGTCGCGACCGACGACGGCAGGCCAGTGGCCGTCCATTGCGCCGTGATGTATCCGGCCCACCTTGAGGGCAGGCCGGTGCAGATGGCCCAGATCCTGCACAGCCGCGTGCTGCCGCAGTACGCGGGCCTCGGGCTGTGGAGCGTGATGAACCGCATGGTCCAAGGGGCGGCGGCCGACATCCAGAGAGAGAGGCACGAGCAAGCCGACTCATCTGCCGGGGAACCCATCATCGGATGCGCGTACATGGCGATCGGCAACGACTCGGTTCACCGCCTCGGCGGGGCGCAGGGTGCCTGGTCGTCCAGGCCCTACCGCGTCACCATTCCTTCGATGAGGGACGAGGGTGGCGCCGGCCGCGCGAGTCGTCGTGCCACTCGAAGCGACGCCCAGGAGATCGTCGAGGTCCTCAACAGCTGCCACGAAGGAGAGGAGCTGTTCCGGCCCTACACGGTCGAGACCTTGACGGCCCGGCTGGAGCGCGCGCCCGAGCACTACACCTGGGACGACGTGCTGCTGGGCGACGGCGCGGTGGTAGGCGTGTGGCAGGCGGGCCTGCGGCGTACCCGCACCGAGGGTGGAAGCAGTCGGAAGTCGGTCCGGTCGCTCGTTCTCGACTACGGCTGCGTTCCGGGTCATGACACTGAACTGGAACGACTTTTGCGAGCGGCGGCAGCCGAGATGCAGTCGCGTCGCCATGACCACCTTTCGATCTTCACGAGCGACGCCGCGCGCGCGTCCGACGTCGTCCGCTCCCTTGGCGATGGTATCGAGGAGTACGAATTCACGACGCCGTCGATGCCCGAGCCACCCACGGCGCGGGAACGGGGCATCTACGTCGACCAGATCTACTTCTGAACTGCCTGAACTGCACGGGCGGCCGCAGGGCTAATTAGGGGCCGAGCGACGCGCGTTCAATGCTCAGCTGCCCGGTTCCACGGTCGAATGGGATTCCATGGGTCTCGACGAGGCAGCCAGGCAGCCCTTCCGCGACCGCTCGGCTGCCGATGGTGCGGAGGCGATGTTCCGTGCTCTCCTCGAAGCCGCGCCCGACGCCATGGTCATCGCCGGCCCAGACGGTCGGATCGTGCTCGTCAATCGTCAGACGGAGGCCCTCTTCGGTTACGGCCGGGAAGAGCTCCTCGGCGAGCCCGTCGAGCTGTTGGTCCCTGAGGAGTTCCGCCGGCGTCATCGCGGCCATCGGGCCACCTATTTTGCCGAGCAAGGGGTTCGTCCCATGGGCGCGGGGATCGAGCTATTCGGCCGCCGCAAGGACGGGAGCGAGGTGGCCGTCGAGATCAGCCTCAGCCCGATCGAGACCGAAGAGGGCGTTCTCGTGGCCGCCGCGATACGAGATGTTACGGACCGCAAACGCGCCCAGGAGCAGCTGGAGCGGGCGCTGGCGAGCGAGCGCGACGCTGCCGAACAGCTGCGGCAGGCCGACGGCGTCAAGGACCAGTTCCTGTCGATCGTCTCGCACGAGCTGCGCACGCCCTTGGCAGCTATCTCGGGTTTTACCGAGATCCTCCTTGACGACGTAGGGCTCGACGACGACCGTCGACATCTTCTTGGGCGGGTTGCCGCCCAAACGGTGGAGATGGGCGCGATGGTGGAACAACTCCTCGACTACTCGCGCCTCGAAGCAGGTCGCATCGCGGTCGACCCTCACCCGAATCGCCTGCAAGAGCTGGTGCAGCCCTGCATCGACGCGCTCGCCTCCGCACTCGCCAACCACACCGTCGTGGTGACGGTTCCCGATGTCGACGTAGTCGCCGATTCTCATGCTGCTGGCCGGATCCTCACCAACCTGTTGACGAACGCCGCCAAGTTCTCGCCCCCGGCGACAAAGATCGAGGTCTCGGCTCGAGTCGACCGCGACGCCGTTGTGGTCGCGGTCAGCGATGAGGGGCCAGGTGTACCGGAGGAGGCTATGGACCAGGTGTTCGAACGCTTCTTCCAATCCAGCCTGAGCCCTGCGCGGCGTGGCGTGGGTATCGGCCTCAGCATCGCGAAGCGCTACGCCGAGCTGCAGGGCGGGGACATCTGGGTCGAGTCCGAGCCTGGTGGGGGAGCCACCTTCTCCTTCAGCCTGCCCCGGCACGGCGCGGTCGAGTGATGGCGACGATCCTGGTGGTCGATGACGAACCCGACCTGCGAGTCATCGTGCGCACGTTCCTCGAGCGGGAGGGACACAGTGTCGTCGAGGCGGACTCAGGGGAAGCTGCCCTCGCAATGCTCGCCCGAAAGGACCCCGACCTCGTCCTCCTCGATCTGCGGATGCCGGGCATCGACGGATGGCAGGTGCTCGACGAGCTGGGAGTTGAGCGCCTTGAAGCGCTTCCTGTGGTCATACTTTCGGCGAACGTGGACGGGTCTTCTGCCCGGCGGGCCGAGGAACTGGGATGTCGGGGGTATCTGTCGAAGCCCTTCACGCGTGTCGAGCTGGCCGCCCTCGTTGCTGAAGCGATCGAGTCCTAGAACCGCGGGGACGGAGTCGACTCAACTGTTGGAGCGAGCGCGCGGTGCCACGTCTTCGAGCCAGGCGTCGAACGCCTCGGCCGGCCATGGGGCTCGCAGTGCCACGTTCACGGCATCTGCTCCCGCGTCGACGTACTCGGCGATCCTTTCGACTGCTTGGTCGGGTGTTCCGGCGAGCCCGCCGGACATCACGCGGGGCGCAAGCTGACCCCACTGGTCTTCGACCTGCTTTCGACTCTCGGCGGCGGAGGTCTCGTCAACCGAGAGCATGAATTGCAGGTTGATGGCTCGCCGCACGGTAGAGGCGTCACGGCCCTCGCGGTCGCACCACTCGTCGAGTACGCCATTGAGCCGCCGGAACTCCTCGGGTGACACGTAGGCTGCGTTCCACCCATCAGCTTCCCGCGCCGCGATCCGCAGGGTCCGCTTTTCTCCTACACCACCAACCCATATCGGCAGCCGATCTTGGATGGGAGCGGGCAAACAGGATGCGGCCTCGGTGCTGAACCACTCACCCGTGTGGGTCGTGCGCTCTTGGGTCAGCAGCTTGCGGATTAGAGGCGCAGCCTCTTCCAACATGTCGAGGCGGCGGCCGACCGACGGAAAGTCATAGCCGTAGGCCTCTGCCTCCCATTGGTGCCAGCCGGCGCCCAGGCCGAGTTCGAACCGGCCGTGGCTGAGGTGATCGATGGTGGTAGCGACCTTGGCGAGCTGGCCCGGGTTGCGGTAGCCAACGTAGAAGACGAGACAGCCGATGCGTGCTCGGGTCGTCTCGCATGCGAGCGCGGCCAAGGTGGCTACCGCTTCGAAGTGGGAGACCGTGCCGCCTTGCGGGGGCGCTTCGTAGAAGTGGTCCCAAGCCGAGATCCAATCCATCGACTGATCGCACCGACGCCAGAGCGCGCGGAGGTCGTCCATGGCAAGGTTCTGTTGGCCGAGATGAACACCGAGCGACACCGCCATGCCGCAGGATCGTAGGTGGGGGCGGGACCTCGAGGCGGCAAATGGCTCGCATGCGGTCGCGGGGGGCCGTACCGTCGAAGGTGAGCTCTACCGAGCACGGGAGGTGGATATGCCCAGGAAGGCACCTAAGGAGCGGACCAACACGAAGAAACCGGGCCGCTCGATCAAGGAGAAACGCGCCGCGAAAAAGGCCAAACAAGCCGGCAAGTAGGGTACGGGCGTCCCTTGTCCCCGAGTTCGCCGAGGACTAGATGGCCGAGGTTGTAGAGGTACTGCTGCCGGGTGTTGGTGTCCGCTACGAGTTCACGACGTCCGATGGTGAACGGGTTGGCGTGCTGTCTCACCGCAGCGGCTGGCGCGAGATCGTGGTCTACGGTGCCGGGGATCCCGACCGCGCCTCCGCGCTGCTCCACTTGAGCGGCGATGACACCCGCACGCTGGTCGAGCTCCTCGGTGCCAGTCATGTCACCGAGGCGGTGAGCGCGGTGCAACACCAGATCGAAGGCCTGGCGATCGACTGGATCGGCGTGCCGGCCGAATCCAAGGTCGTCGGGTCCACCATCGGCGACGGACAGTTCCGCACCCGCACCGGCGCGTCGATCGTCGCGGTGGTGCGAGGCGACGAGACCATTGCGGCGCCCGGGCCGGACTTCGGCTTTGAAGGAAGCGACATCGTCGTCGCGGTGGGTACGCCTGATGGTCTGAGCCAGGTGCGAGAGCTGCTGCGGGAGTGAACGGAATCCTCGCCGCGACTGGGGGTGACGCGGCGCTTGTCTTCATTGAGATCGGCGGTGTCGTCCTCGCGCTTGCCGTGTTGGCGCGAGTCGCGTCGCGGCTCGGGATCACCGCGATCCCGTTTTACCTGTTGGCGGGCCTCGCCATCGGTGAGGGCGGCATCGCTACCCTCAGGGTCAGCTCCGACTTCATCGAACTAGCTGGTGACATAGGCGTTCTCCTGTTGTTGCTCACGTTGGGGTTGGAGTACACGAGCGACGAGCTGCGACGCGGGCTGCGGACCGACGCGGTGCCTGGCCTCGCCGACGCCGCGCTCAACTTCACGCCGGGCTTCCTTCTAGCTCTGGTGCTGGGATGGGATGCCACCTCCGCGGTCCTGCTGGGGGGCGTCACGTGGATCAGCTCGTCAGGCGTCGTGGCCAAGGTGCTCACCGACCTTGACCGGCTCGGCTATCGCGAGACACCTTCGATCCTGAACCTGCTCGTGATCGAGGACCTCGCCATGGCTATCTACCTACCGGTTGTGGCAGCCCTCATAGCGGAGCGCGATGTCAACGCCACGGCGCTGTCGGTAGTGGTCGCGCTCCTTGCGGTTACGGTCATCCTCCTCCTCGCCATCCGGTGGGGCGACCGCCTCAGTGGGCTGCTCGCACCGGGCAGCGACGAGTCCGTTCTGCTCGCGGTGTTCGGGATCACCCTTCTCGTAGCCGGCATCGCCGAGCGGTTCCAGGTGTCGGCCGCCATCGGGGCCTTTCTCGTCGGCCTCGCGCTCTCGGGCACGGTGCAGGCACGGGCGTCCACGCTCATCCAGCCACTCCGCGACCTGTTCGCCGCGACCTTCTTCCTCTTCTTCTCGTTCCAGATAGAGCCATCGCAACTGGTGGCGGTCCTTGTTCCAGCGGTCGCGCTTGCGGTGGTCACTTCCGGAGGGAAGATGGCATCGGGTTGGTTCGGCGCGAGCCGTCACGGTGCCGGAGTGCGCGGGCGCCTCCGCGCGGGCGCGGCCCTCATCGCCAGGGGGGAGTTCTCGATCGTGATCGCCGCCGTGGGAGCCGGGGCTGCCAAGGGCGAAGAGCTCGGCGCCCTCGCGGCCGCCTACGTGCTGATCACCGCCGTGATCGGGCCCCTCGCCGCCAAGTACGTGGACCGGTTCGGTGCCATGCCCGCGGTCGAGCCGCGCTCACCGCGGCCGGGGCGGCCGGCGCCAACTGCACCGTGAGCTCGACGGGAACGATGGCTTCAACCAGGGCCAATGGCGTCGCCGTCGTCGTCGACGGTGATCGACAGCTCGCCGAGGAGCAGCAGGCCCACCGGCACAGCCTGGGCGGAACTGATCGTGGTTCCCGCCAGCGCGCGGGCGCCCCGGAGGTCAGCGAGTTCCGAGCCGTGGAGGACCGCACCGGCAAGCTTCGCCTTTGAGAACTCCGCACCGCGGAGGTCACATCGGACGAATCGTCCGCCGGGAAGCTCGGCTTGGTAGAAGTCGGCCGCCGAGAGGACCGTGTCGTCGAATGCGACCCGTTCCCCCTTCGTCATTCGGAAGTTCGACTCGTCGAGCTTGCAGTCGCGGAACTGCACGTCGGCGAGGCCGGCATTGGTCATAACCAGTCCCGACATGCGGCACATCCTGAACGTCACGCGGCGCGCGCTGAGCCGTTGGAACATGGTGCCCGAGAGCTCGCAGTCGACGAGTTCGACGTCGGTCAGCTGCAGTCGCGTCAGGAGGGCGCCCGTGAGGGAAACGCGCTCGAGCCGGCACGACTGGATCACGACATCATCTACTTCGGTACTGGTCCAGTCCGCGCCGGACACCAGCAGGTCCTCCATCACCTCTTCGTCCGCGAGCGTGTCGCCGCTCCATGAAGCAAGGTCGTCGCTGACTACCGGCGGCTTCGGCTGATCGGCCACGAGTGAGGACCGTACCCTCCCGCGAGACTCTGTAGGTTCTGGTCAATGTCCGGACATCTCGAGTTGCTGACGCCGACGGTCGACGTCGAAGCAGGCAAGGCAGCCGAAGCGGTCGTCAGAGTGCGCAACGACGGCGACGCGATCGAGGCATTCGAACTCGAAGTGACCGGTGAGGCGGCGGTCTGGGCGCGGGTCGAACCCAAGGTGCTCGCCCTGCCCGCCGGCGCAACCGGCGAGGCGCGGGTGCTCTTCGATGCACCCGCCGCGATGCTCGGCGGCGCCGGTGCGTTCGGCTACCGGGTGCGCCTCACCTGGGCGGGCCACGTGCAGGGGGTCAGCGTCGACGGAGTGCTCGAGATGAGCGGAAGCCCGCAGATACTCGCCACCCTGCGGAGCGGCGTGCGGGGACTTCGAGGTGAGACGGTGTTCGTCGACCTCCTGAACGAGGGGACCGCGCCGGCGCGCGTAACCGTAGGAGGGGACGGGGACGAGGTCGATCTCTGGCCCGAGCCGGAGTCACTGGTGGTGGATGGCGGCAGTACCGAGGCCGTGCGCGTGCGTATCCGACCGCACCGTCACTCCTTGTTTCGAAGTGCGGTGCTGCACTACCGGGTGGTTGTCGAACCGCTGCACTCCAGTGTGACCACCCTGACGAGCGCAATCCGGCCCCGTCCGATCGCGGCAACTCTCGCTCCTCTCGTGGTGGTCGTGCTCCTCGCGGCGGCGGTCGTGGCCGGGAGCCTCACTCGCGGCCGTGACGCCGACGGTGACACGGTGCTGGGGGCGGATCGCACGACGGTCCCGCCGGTTGGCACGTCGGAACCGGCGCCGCAAACCTCGGTGACAGCCACGAGCAGCACGACCGCTCCATCGGAGGATCCTGGAGTCCCTGCCATCCCGGCGGTGCCCGACGAGGAGCGCCGGATCGCCTTCCAAACCGCCCGCGACGGGAACTTCGAGGTCTACACGATGGATCGCGACGGGAGCGGGGCTGTCAACGTCACGAATCATCCCGCGCACGACGCGGAGCCCTCCTGGTCGCCCGATGGTCATCGGCTCGCGTTCGACAGCGACCGCGACGAGGGCCCCGGACTCTTCGAGATCTACATCATGAACGGTGACGGAACCGGCATCGTCCGGCTCACGAACTCGCCCGGTCCCGACGGCTATCCCTCGTGGTCGCCGGACGGAAGCCAGATCGCGTTCATAAGCTTCCGCGACGGCAACAGCGAGATCTACGCCGTGCCGGTCGACGGCAGTGAGGAGGCGCGCCGCCTGACACGCCATCCGGGCGACGATGTGCGGCCCGCATGGTCTCCCGACGGGGAGTCGATCCTGTTCGCGTCCAACCGGACCGGGAACTACGAGATCTGGTCGATGAACGCCGCCGACGGGACCGGGCTCGCACGCCTCACAGACTCGGCTGGCAACGACATGAACCCTTCGTGGTCGCCGGACGGGACCCGCATCGCCTTCGATAGCACGCGTGAGGGCGACCGCGAGCTCTATGTGATGAACGCGGATGGGTCAGGGGCCACTCGCCTCACCGAGAGCCCGGGCGGCGACGTGTGGCCGGAGTGGTCTCCGGACGGGGCAGCCATCGCGTTCGTGTCGAGCCGGGAGCAGGACGAGGAGATCTACGTGGTAGCCATCGACGGTTCTGCGACGGCTGGAGCTCCTCGCCGTCTCACGACCAGTCTCGGCACCGACTCCGAACCGTCCTGGTAGTGCCGTGAGGCGCTGTCAGGCGCTATCAGGGGAATAGATGCCCACGCCGCTGTCGGCTTCGTCGGCTACCAACTCGTGAAGGACGGCGAGCATGGCCCGGGTAGGCGCGCTCGGGAGGCCCCGCCGGCGCTGGGCGATTCCGACGTGGCGGCGGGGGAGGCCCCGCACCGGGATCGGGCGGGTCCGGTTCTGGAGGCGGGCCGGCACGGCCGACGCCGGAAGGATCGCCGGTCCGAATCCCTCGATGGCGAGCGTCGCGATCAGCCGGACGCCGTCGAGCTCAGCTTGGGCGTGCAACGCGATGCTGTGCTCCTTGGCAACGACCTCGAGCTGGTCGCGGAGGGCAGTGCCCGTCGGCGTGAGCAGCAACTCGATGGACGCGAGGTCGGCGATGCCGACCTCCGTCTCGCTCGCGTACGCGTGATCATCGGGCACGAAGAGCAAAAGGTCCTCGTCGAAGAGGGGTGTCGTGCTCACGTCTCGGCTCGGGAGGGGGATGTTGATGACCGCGGCGTCGAGGCTGCCGTTCAGAAGCCGCGGTTCGAGGGATGTAGACGTGGCATCTACGACCACCATGCGAACCGCCGGGTGGCGGTCGCGCATCGCCTCGAGAAGGCGAGGTACCAGCCATCGGGCCGTCGTGCCGATGATGCCGAGCTGGGCGGTGCCGCTGACCTCGTGCCGCACGGCCGCCACGTCGGCGAGGAGAGCCTGCACCTCGGCGTGGATGCGGCGGGCTCGGTCGACCACGAGCTCGCCCTCTTCGGTGAGACGCGCCGCGCTTCGGTCGAAGAGGGTCGCCCCGAGCTCACGTTCGAGCCGGCCGATGTGGGCAGACACGTTCGACTGCACGGTGCTGAGGACGTCGGCCGCGGCGGAGAAGCTGCCCTGTTCTGCCACCGCGACGAGGGCATTGAGCTGGCGGAGATCCATCGCTAACAATGATGCCACCTATCTGAAATAACTGTTGGACAGATGGCGGCGGATGGGGTTCAATAGGAATCAACCTAAGCGTGTCGGTCCCCCCACCGAACGCTTGCTTCACAGCGATGAAGGGGCCGGTTACCCCCCAGCCGGCCCCTTCACCGCGTGTAGCCCACGGTTCCGGGCGACAACGGTCGGGACTACGCTCGGCGGCGATGGCCACTGCGGCTGCCTTCTTCGATCTCGACCGCACGGTGTTGCAGCGGGCGAGCGGTCCGATACTGACCGAAGCCCTCACGGTGGCCGGGCTCACCGGCGGCCGCCAGCTGCCGGGCCAAGGTCTGGCGTACCGGATCTACGACGCGGTCGGCGAGACACTCCCGGCAATGGCTTTGGCGCGTGCCGCGGCCATGGCCGCCAAGGGATGGTCGCGTGAAGCCGCGCGTGCCGCCGGCAAAGAGGCCGCGGTCGAACTCGATCTCCTCGTCGCCCCCTATGTGCGTCCCCTCCTCGACGAGCACCGCCGTGCAGGACGTTTGGTGGTGCTTGCCACGACCACCCCGTATGACCTGATCGAACCGTTCGCCGAGCGGCTCGGGTTCGACGCGCTCGTGGCGACGCGCTACGCGGCGGACTCGGCCGGCACCTACACGGGCGGGCTCGAGGGCGAGTTCGTGTGGGCCCGCGGCAAACTCGCGGCCGTACGGCGCTGGGCCGAGGCTCAGGGTGTCGACCTGCGTCAGAGCTACGCCTACTCTGACAGCGTGTACGACCTGCCGCTGCTGATGGCGGTCGGCCAACCCCATGCCGTCAACCCCGACCCGCGACTGCGCGTGGCCGCCATGTTGCAACGGTGGCCGCTCCTACATCTCGATGTGCCGCCCGGGGTTCCGAAGCTGATGGGCCTCGAGCCCTTCGACATCGTGAAGCTCACGTCACGACCGGAGCTGATCCCGTTCGCCCGGTTCGACATCGATGGTGTCGACCGCATCCCTAAGACCGGCCCGGCGATCATCGTCGCGAACCACCGCAGCTACTTCGACACGGTGGCGGTGGGGCTTACCGTCGTCCAGAGCGGGCGCACCGTCCGTTTCCTCGGCAAGAAGGAGGTCTTCGACGCGCCGGTCGTGGGCCAGCTCGCCCGGGCCCTCGGTGGCATCCGGGTCGATCGGGGTAGCGGATCCGACGAGCCGTTGCGCGAGGCCACGCGTGCCCTGAACGGGGGCGACATGGTCGTCGTCATGCCCCAAGGAACGATCCCTCGTGGCCCCGACTTCTTCGAGCCGGTGCTCCGGGGACGCACAGGCGCGGCGCGTCTGGCCGCGGCCACGCAGGCGCCGGTGATCCCGGTCGGACTGTGGGGGACTGAGAAGGTGTGGCCCCGGTCGGCCCGGGTGCCGAACGTCGCCAACGTCGTCAACCCGCCCGTCGTGCGGGTGCGAGTGGGCACCCCGGTGCCACTCGAGCACGACGACGTGCACGTCGACACCGAAGGGATCATGGACAGCATCGTCGATCTGTTGCCAGCGGAAGCAAAGCGGCGCCGCAAGGCCACCGACGACGAGCTCGCGCGCACCTACCCTCCGGGCCACCGAACTTGAGGCAATAACGCACGGGATCGTGCGTTATTGCCTCAAGTTCGTTTCTGGCTCAGGTGGCGTGCTTGGCGCGGATGATATTGAGGGCGGAGCCGGCGCGGAACCACTCGATGTGCTCCGGGCTGAGGGTGTGGGTTGCCTGGAAGTCGACGGTGGTGCCGTCGGGTCGGTGGATGCGACAGGAAACCGGCTCATCCGGCGCGAGCTGGGCAAGGCCGACGACCGAGATCCGGTCATGCTCGCCGATCTCGTCGTAGACCGCCGGGTCGGCGAACAACAGTGGGAGGATTCCCTGCTTCTTGAGATTGGTCTCCGCGATGCGCGCGAACGAACGGGCGAATATGGCAAGACATCCCATGAACCGGGGCTCCATGGCGGCATGCTCCCGAGAGGAGCCCTCTCCGTAGTTCTCATCGCCGACCATGACCCAGCGGATTCCCTCTTGCCGGTACTGCCGGGCGACGTCGGGCGCAGGTTTCCGCTGACCGTCGACGACGTCGAGTGCCACACCAGCCTCGTCGGTGTAGGCGTTGATGGCGCCGGTATAGAGGTTGCCGCTGATGTTCTCGAGGTGACCCCGATAGCGGAGCCAGGGTCCGGCGGGCGACACGTGGTCAGTGGTGCACTTGCCCTTGGCCTTGATGAGAATCGGGAGCTCGACGTAGTCGCCGCCGTCCCACGCCGGGAATGGCTCGAGGAGTTGCAGGCGGTCGCTGTGGGGATCGACGACGACCTCGACCCCCGAGCCGTCGGCAGGGGGGGCGAGGAACCCTTCCTCACCCGACTCGAAGCCGCGTGACGGCAGTTCCTCGCCGATCGGCTCCTCGAGACGAACCCCGTCGATCTCGTCGGTGAGCGGGTTGTAGTCGAGGGTGCCGGCGAGGGCGTAGGCCATCACCATCTCAGGCGACGTCACGAACGCGAGCGTCGACGCGAACCCGTCGTTTCGCTTGGGGAAGTTGCGGTTGTAGGAGTTGATGATGACGTTGACGTCGCCTTCGGAGACGTCGTCTCGCTTCCATTGGCCGATGCACGGGCCGCACGCGTTGGCAAGCACCGTCCCGCCGATCGCCTCGAGGTCGGCGAGGAAGCCGTCGCGCTCGATGGTCGCTCGGACCCTCTCTGACCCGGGCGTGACGAGCAGCGGGGTCTTGACTCGGAGGCCCTTCGCGGTGGCCTGGCGCGCGATATGGGCGGCGCGGCTGATGTCTTCGTAGGAGCTGTTGGTGCACGATCCGACGAGGGCGTTGCTGATCTTCACCGGCCATCCGTGTTCCTTGGCCGCGGCGCCCAGTTCGCTCACCTTGTGAGCGAGGTCAGGGGTGTGGGGGCCATTCACCTGCGGTTCGAGCTTCGACAGGTCGATCTCGACCACCTCGTCGAAGAAGCGCTCGGGGTCGGCGGCTACCTCGTCGTCGGGCCGGAGATGCTCCATCACCCGCTCGGCCGCGTCCGCGATGTCCTCCCGGCCAGTCGCCTTGAGGTAGATGGCGCTGTGGTGGTCGTAGGGGAACAGCGAGGTGGTCGCCCCGATCTCGGCGCCCATGTTGCATACCGTCGCCTTGCCGGTGCCGCTGATGGCGTCGGCGCCCTGGCCGAAGTACTCGACGATGGCGCCGGTGCCGCCCTTCACGCTGAGGATGCGCGCGACCTCCAGGATGATGTCCTTGGGGGCCAGCCAGCCGCTGACCTCCCCTTTGAGGTGCACCCCGATGAGCTTTGGCCAGCGGACGCCGAACGCGCCGCCCACCATCACGTCGACCGCGTCGGCGCCACCCACACCGATGGCGACCATGCCGAGGCCGCCGGCGTTGGGCGTGTGGCTGTCGGTGCCGATCATCATGCCGCCGGGAAAGGCGTACTGCTCGAGGACGACCTGGTGGATGATGCCTGAGCCTGGCTTCCAGAAACCGATTCCGTAACGCGCTGACACTGTGCGGAGGAAGTCGTAGACCTCACGATTGGTCTGCTCCGCCGCCAGCAGGTCAGTGGGCCCGTCGACGTGCGCCTGAATGAGGTGGTCGCAGTGCACCGTCGTCGGCACGGCCACACTCGGTAGGCCCGCGGTCATGAACTGGAGCAGCGCCATCTGCGCCGTCGCGTCCTGCATGGCGACGCGATCCGGATAGAACTCTGCGTAGCTGCGACCCCGATCGAGGCCTTGTCCCTCTGGGTCGGCGAGGTGGTTGATCAGGATCTTCTCAGCAAGAGTGAGCGGCCGGCCCAGCCGGCGGCGGCCGATGGCGACGCGGTCGGCGACGCGGGCATACACCTCGTCGATGAGCTCGAGGGGTGTGCTGGCGGTCACTGCCATGACTGTCTCCCAACTGTTCGCCAAGTGTGATACAAGTATAGGACAAGTGCGTGAACTCCGCTACCGATCGATCGCCGGTGATCTGCGCCGGCGGATGGAAGCCAAGGAGTTCGCGGCCGGTCGTCTCCTACCCAGTGAGGCGGAGTTGTCACGAGCCTATGACGCCAGCCGCGTCACCGTCCGACGAGCCCTCGAACAGTTGAAGACAGAGGGTCTGGTCGACAGCAGGCAGGGCTTCGGATGGTTCGTAGCTGTGGATCCGGTGCGCCAGACCCTCGGCCGGCTGGGCACGATCGAAGGCCAGATCGCCGACATGGGGCGGATGGCGGAGCGCCAAGTACTCGACTTCGCCTTCGTGGCCGCTCCGGAGCGTGCACGCGAGGTGCTCGGCGCAGACAAGGTGCTCAGGGTCCGCCGGCTCAACCTCGCCGATGGAGAGCCGTTCGCCCGGGTCACGGTGTGGGTTCCTGAAGCGCTTGCCACGTCACTGTCGAGGAGCGACGTCGAAGGTGCATCCTTCTATGACCTATTGCCGGTGCGGCTCGGCGGCGCGGTGCAGACGATAGGTGCGGCCGCCGCGGGCGCTGACGATGCCAAGCTCCTGCAGGTGCCGAAAGGTTCTCCCGTGTTGCGCTGTGAGCGGGTCACCTACACGACCGACAACAACCCGGTCCTGTTGAGCATCCACGTCTTCCCCGCGCTGCGTACCGAGTTCGTCGTCGAGCTGCCCAACATCGAGGGCACCGTCGACCCCTCCGGCGTCCGCCTCCGCTGAACTTGAGGCAATAACGATCGGAATTCGATCGTTATTGCCTCAAGTTCGGGCGGGGTGGGGCGGATCAGACGTTGGCGCCGACTCGGCCCGCCTGCTCGCTCTCGATCCGGCGGACGCGAGCGATCGGCAGGACATGCCACATCTGGCCCGCGACCCGATCCCACCGCTCGAGCAGGTCGGCGGCTCGCTCGGACCGGGTGAGCTCATGATGGCGCTCGACGAGCCACCGCAGTTGCTCGAGGTGTTCGGCGTCGGGCCGTCCGGCTTCGACCAGCGCGGTGTTGAGCCGGGCCGCGAGCCGAGCGTGCGGGTCATACACATAGGCCTCGCCGCCCGTCATCCCCGCTCCCAGGTTGTAGCCGACGTCGCCCAGGACGACGACGGTTCCTCCGGTCATGTACTCACAGCAGTGGTCGCCGGCGCCTTCCACGACGGCGAGCGCGCCGGAGTTCCGCACGCCAAAGCGTTCGCCGACGGAGCCTCCGACCCACAGGGTGCCCCCGGTGGCGCCGTAGAGGCACGTGTTGCCGGCGAGGACGGCGTGGCCCGAGTTGTCCGCGGGTGGGCGGATAACGATGTGACCACCGGCCATGCCCTTCCCCACGTAGTCGTTGGCTTCACCGACGAGGTCGAACTCGATCCCGTGGGTGAGGAACGCGCCGAAGCTCTGACCGGCCTCGCCGTCGAAGCGCACGACCGCGGTGCCGCGCGGCGGGACCTCGCCGTACTCGAGGGCGATCGAGCCGCCGAGGGCTGCGCCGACCGTCCGGTCGGAGTTGGTGATGGTGTACTGCAGTCGGATCTCGTCCCCGTCCCACACCGCGCGGTAGGCATCCGCGAGGAGACGGTCGCCGAGGGCGGACCGCGGCCGCTGAATCGGGACGCCGGCGACGTAGCAGCGGCCCGTTCCGGGATCGGCGGGCGGTTCCAGGAGGGACGAAAGATCCGTTGCGTCGACGCGGTCGTCGCCAGTGACCTTCTGCTTCAGGCACTCGACGCGCCCGATCGCTTCGTCGAGGGAGCGGAAGCCGAGCTGGGCGAGCAGACGCCGCACCTCATGGGCCATGAACATGAAGTAGGCGGCGACACCCTCGGGCGTGCCGGCGAAGTTCGCCCGGAGGTTGGGCCGCTGGGTTGCGATGCCCGGCTTGCAGGTGTCCTTGTGGCAGGTCCGGAGCATGATGCACCCCTCGGCGATCATGGCGGCCGTGCCGAAGGAGTACTCATCGGCACCGAGGAGAGCGGCCACCATCACGTCGCGTCCCGTGAGGAAGCCGCCGTCGACGCGCAGGCGCACGCGGTCGCGCAGGCCGTTCTGGATGAGCACTTGCTGAGCTTCAGCGAGACCAAGCTCCCACGGCATCCCGGCGTGTTTGATCGAGGAGAGCGGCGACGCGCCCGTGCCGCCGTTGTGACCGCTGATGTGGACGACCTCGGCGAGCGCCTTCACTACGCCGGCCGCGATCGTCCCGACCCCGTCGACTGCGACGAGCTTCACCGACACGTCGGCGAAGGTGTTGACCTGCTTCAGGTCATAGATCAGCTGGGCGAGGTCCTCGATCGAATAGATGTCGTGGTGGGGGGGC
>CAZWDB010000001.1:69849-132231 GCA_964632885.1 uncultured Acidimicrobiales bacterium
TTTGTGTTTCCCCGGCTCCCGGCATTCCACCCGCGGGGCGCGGCCCCCGTTGTTTTTTTGTGGGGGGGGGGGGGGGGGGGAGATCAGGGTGACACCCGGCTGGGTGTGGCGGAGACGGGCGATCTCTTCACTCGCCTTATTGCCGGGGAGCTGGCCGCCCTCACCGGGCTTGGAGCCCTGCGCGATCTTGATCTGCAGTTCGTCCGCGAAGGCGCAGTATTCGGGCGTCACGCCGAACCGGCCGGATGCGATCTGCTTGATCTTGCTGTTCTTGTCACCAGTCGCCTGCCCGCGCGTGCGATATCGATAAGGGTCCTCGCCCCCTTCGCCGCAGTTGCCCCGTCCGCCGATCAGGTTCATCGCCTCCGACAGCGTCTCGTGGGCCTCAGCCGAGAGGGCACCGTGGCTCATCGCTCCGGTGGAGAACCGGGTGGCGATCACAGTCGCGGGCTCGACTTCATCCAGCGGGACGGGCTCGCCGTGGGCCACCAACTCGAAGAGGTCGTGGGGTTCGGTGGGCGGCCGGCTGGCGACCTCGGCGGAGAACTTGTCGTAGAGCTCTTCGCTCCCGCCGTTGGCGATGGCGCGCTGGAGGAGATGCGCGGTCGCCATGTCCTGCAGGGCGGTGTAGACCTCTTTGTTGTGGGTGTGGTAGTCGCCACCGCGCTTGGTGCCCTTGTCCTTGTAGAAGCCCGGGCTCGTGAGCTTGCTGTCGGCGTGCAGCGCGAGGGCGTCCTCGCCCAACGCGGTCCAGCCGATGCCCGCGATGGGTGACGGTGTGCCCGCGAAGCACTGCTCGACGACGTCGCTGCCCAGGCCGATGATCTCGAAGATCTGGGCGCCGCGGTAGGAGTCGACGGTCGAGATCCCCATCTTCGAGAGGATCTTGAGCACGCCGTCTTCCACGGCCGCCACGAAACGATCCTGGGCTTCCGCGCTCGACATGTCGGAGTCAGAGGCATCGGCGTCCATGGCGACGGTCTCGAGCACGAGCCGCGGACAGATGGCGTCGGCGCCGTACCCCAGGAGGCAGGCGAAGTGATGGGTGTCGCGCGCGTCGTCCGCGACCACGACGAGGCTCGTTCGACTGCGCAGGTGGTTCCGGACGAGGTGGTGATGGATCGCGCCGGTGATAAGCAGTGACGGGATCGGCGCCATGTCTTCGGAGACTGCACTGTTGTCGACGACGAGGATGCCCGTGCCGGCGGTGACGAGTCGTTCGGCTTCTTCCGCCAGCCTCTCGACCGCGGTGCGGAGGCCGCCGGGGCCGTCGGCGACGGGGAAGCTGGCGTCGAGGGTCGCCGTGCCGAAAGGCGCGCGCTCCTCATCAGCGAGGAGGCCTACCGCGGCGGGATAGACGACGAAGGACTCGAGCACCATCAGCCGGGCCGCCTCGGCCGACTCAGTCAGGATCGGGCTGCGGGGCCCCAGGAGGGTGCGGAGGCTCATCACGAGCCGCTCTCGAAGGTGGTCGATCGCGGGGTTCGTGACCTGCGCGAAGCGCTGCTTCAAATAGTGGTGGATCGGTCTCGGCCGGGAAGCGAGGTGGGGGAGCGGCGTGTCGTCGCCCATGGAGAAGGTGGGTTCCTTGTTGTCGATGGCCATCGGCTTGATGACCATCCGCATCTCCTCGTCGGTGTAGCCGTGGGCCGCTTGGCGGCGTTCGATCACCTCGGGCTCCGGCAGGCTCTCGACGGGGTTGCCCCTATCCACGCGGCGGAGCCCTTCGGCGGCCCACTTGGCATAGGGCGCGGCCGCGGCGATGCGCTCCTTGCACTCGCCGTCGAGCACAACACCGCGGGTGGGGTCGACGAAGAGCATCTGGCCGGGACCGAGGCGGCCACGCGTGACCGCGCCGTGGCCGTGAACGTTCACCGCGCCCGCTTCCGAGCACGCCACTACGAGGCCGTCCTCACAGATCGCGTAACGGAGGGGGCGAAGCCCGTTCCGGTCGAGAGACGCGCCGACGCCCAATCCGTCGGTGAAGACCAGTCCGGAGGGGCCGTCCCACGGTTCCATCAGGCTGGCGTGGTAGCGGTAGAAGCCCTGGACCGCGGGGTCGAGGTCACGGGCGCCCTCCCACGCTTCCGGCACGAGCATGGCGACCGAGTGCCGGATCTCCCGACCTCCTTTGGTGAGCAGCTCGACGAGGCTGTCGAGCTGACCGGAGTCGGAGTCGTCCGGGTCGATCACCGGACGGATGAGCTCTTCGGGCCCGAGCCCGGCTTGCTCGGTGCCGAGGGTCGCGCGGGCTGTCATGCGGTTCACGTTTCCGGCGAGCGCATTGATCTCGCCGTTGTGGCACAGCATCCGGAACGGCTGGGCGCGTTCCCAGGATGGGAGGGTGTTGGTGGAGAAGCGCTGGTGGAACACCGCGAACGGTGCCTCGAAGCGCTCGTCGGCGAGGTCCGTGTAGAACTCGCCGAGGAGGTCGGACGCAACGAGGCCCTTGTAGACGATGGTGCGGAAGGAGCAGCTCGCGACGTAACAGCCCTCGGTGGTCTTCTCGATGCGACGCCGGAGGCGGTACGCAGCTCGCTCCGTGGCCGTGCCGCTGTCGGGCCCGATGTCGGTGGAGAGCACCGCCTGCAGGAGTTGCGGCTGGGTCTCGCGGGCCTGGTCGCCGAGGTGGCCGTCGTCGGTGGGCGGCGTTCTCCACTCGACGATCGTGATGCCCTCCTCGGCGGCGGCCGCTTCGACGGCTGCACGGGGGTCAGGTCCCCGGACGAAGAGGCTGGCGACGCCGTGACCTTCGCCGAAGACCGCGGCGGGGATGGGCACGAGGATGCCGGACCCGTCGCCGGACTTACTGTCGGCGGCTACTGCGCCGCGGTGACGGACACACCGCAGGCCCTCGAGCGTCGCCTCGACGATCGCTCGTGAGGACGAGCCGTTGGCGTCGGCTACGAAACCGATACCACACGCGTCGCGTTCGATGTCGCGCATGAACAAAGCACCTCTTCTCCGGTCGATGTCGATCAGCTCTGGCGACCGGAGCGCCCTCCTCATTGAGGTGGCGCCGTTGCCGTGCTGCCCCGGTTCGACCCAACCACTTTACTGCCGAACTTGAGGCAATAACGAACGGAAACCGCTCGTTATTGCCTCAAGTTCGCAAATTGGGCCACTGGGTACGGGCGCGGGAGGACCGACGGTGTTCGCCGAGGGTCCAGGCTCGCCGCCACGTCGATGCCTCGGGACCGGTGAGCGCGGGCGTTGTCGCCGCGGCGGCGCGCCGGCGGGCTTGCCACCAGTCGGTCGCCCGCTCGTCGGCGAGGGTCGCGACGGCGGCTTCGATGCGGGCGGCGAAGTCGCGGGGGTCCTCGCCCTCATCCGCCCACATCGGCGAGCCGAAGGTCACGTGGGTGCGGGCCGGTGTGACCCGGTCGCCTCCCTTACGCAGGATGCGCCTGGTCCCTTCGAGATGCATCGGGACGACCGGCACCCCGGCGCGCTTGGCGAGGAACGCCGCGCCCGCCGGGTGGGGTCGGCCCCAGCCGTCGGGGCTGCGGCCGCCTTCGGGATAGATCACCAGGCTCCATCCGTCCTCCATGAGGGACAGCGTCAGCCTCACCGATCTCGGGCTCGGACGGGTTCGCTCGAACGGGATGGCGTTGAGGAGGAACGCCCACATGGCGCCCTTCCAGCGCTTGTCGAAGAAGTAGTCCGCGCCCGCCGCCACGGCCGCCCGGTGGCGGAACCGCGGCGGAAGGCTCGTGAGGATGAGTGGGGTATCGACATGGCTCGCGTGGTTGGCGACGAAGATGGCTGGATTGTCGATCCGGGCGATGCGGTCGGCGCCGGTGATCACCGGCGAGGCGACAACCCTCGCCAAGCCTTTGCCGACCGTGTCGAGCACCACTGCCCGAGCCAGGCGCGTCCCGTACTGCCGCGCCCAGTCGGTGTCGTAGTCGATACCGGTTCGCCGTTCCACCGGTGGGCGAGGGACCGTCCGCGGCCAGGTGGGCGCGGTGTACGGGAACCCTCCACGAGGCCGCAGCCGCGCGACGAGTGCGCGAGCCCGACTCATCTGACGTCGGCCATCAGGAGCGGCGGGTTGTGCACATGGGTGATCGTCGGATGACGGCCCACGACGTCCTCGGCCATTTCTAGGGCATCCCGCAAAGTCGAGGCGGGCTTGAAACCCATGCGGCGCACGGCCTTCACGTCACCGCCGACGACGATCACGCCGCCCAGGTGCTGCAGGGCGTGCGCTCCCCAATACCACATGTAGAAGGGGTGGACGCCGTGATAGGCGTAGCTCGTGCGATAGAGGTTGATGTACCAGGGGTCGGTGGCGAACTGCTCCTCGTACTTCGACTCGATCTCGATCGGGTCGGTGGTGTCGGCGAGCACCTGCTCGAAGAAGTCGATATAGCTCGGGTGGTGAACCGGGTGGAACGCCCACGGCGTGGGATGGCTCATGATCACCACACCGCCCTCCCGCACGAGTGGCTTGCCGCGGTAGAGGTTGAAGAAGTAGCCGAGCCCGAGACACATCACCAGGATCGGGTTCATGATCGAGTTGACGTTGTAGGGACAGATGTAGGGGAGGCCCATCGTGAGGACGTCACTCTGGCCTTCGACCTCGACGAGCTGCTGGCGGTAGACGTGCTCCGTCGTCACCTCGTGGACGGCCTCCACCTCTCCCGCCTGGACGCTCGTCATCGCGTGCGGTGCCTGGATCGAGTGGAAGATGCCCCGCGCCAACCGGTCGGGCGTGCGCGCCAACGACTTGCTGACGGTGAGAAACGTCGCCCGGTCGCGCGCGGTCCACTCCCACTCCCGCTTCTGCAGGAACCGGAACTGGTTCGGGAAGGTGTCGGTGTTGAGGGTGGTCTCGATCTGGAAGACCTTCACGCCCTGGGCCGCGATGTGTTTGCCCATTCGCCAGTTGGAGGTGTGGAGCTCGGACCGGTGTTGGTCCATGAACGACCGGCTGTGCTGCATGGTGCGAACGTTGTGGTGGTGGCGCAGGCTCTTGTAGCTCGCCAGGCCCGTGGCGACGCTCTTGTGGCCTCCGTCCATGGCGACGAGGTTGATGTTGACGTAGACGATCAGGTCGCTCGTTGCGGCACGCTTGTTGATCTCGACGTCTTCGCCCGCGTCCGTCATACCGAGGTGCTCCATCGCGTCGGGGTCCTCGGCGTCGTGCTGGGTGAGGAGACCGGCGGGCGCGAAAGCTTCGAAGACCCGGTCGCCGAGGGCGTGGCGCAGTTCGGCGTCGGTCATGCGCCGGTGCAGGGCGAGCGCCGCGATGAGTTGCACGTCGTCGACACCCGCGTCGGCGGCCATGTCGAGGACCGCTTCGATCACGCGCTGGCGGTTGTCGGGCGGTTGCATCGGGGGCAGCGGTAGCGAGATGTCGTCGAAGCAGATGGTGAGGCGCATTCCCGGGAAGAGCAGTTCGGGAAGCGGCTTGCTGTCGCCCAGAGGGTGAAGCAACGCATGCCGGATCGCGGCGTCGGGATCCGGTAGCGGAGCGAGCGGCTCCGGCGGGTAGACGATGCGGCTGCCCGACGGGAAGCGCTCCAGGCGGAAGCCTTCGCCGTGCCACATCAGCGTCGACGGGGTCGACCGGTCGACTTCGAGCACGAAGCCCGGGCGGCCGCGGTGTCGAGGCGCGCGTGCCCCCTGGGGGTTGGGCGGAGGGGTCATCGACGGCGTTCTCCTCGGAGGTCGAAGGCGATCTTCACCGCGCCCCGCCGGCCGGCGTTGGCCGCGTGATCGATGGCCTCCCGGTAGCGGTCGAGCGGATACAGGGCGGTCACGAGGCGGTCAAGCCTGGCCTCGGAAACCAGATCCAAGGCGGTGGCGAAGTCGTCGTGTGAGTAGGCGTAGGCACCGGTGAGCGCAAGCTCCTTGTGCCAGAGGGGTGTGAGATCGAGGCGCACCACGCCCGCCATGCCCACCAAGCTGACGCGTGCCCGCGGCCGGGCGATCGCGAGGGCTTGTTCGACCGAGGCCGCGCTGCCGACGCAATCGATTACCACGTCGGCGCCGCCCGCGAGTCCGGTACCGACTGCCATCGAGCCGGTGGTTCGACGGATCGCCCGTACGATCTCGTCCGGTTCGGCTACGACGTCGGCGCCGAGGTGGTGCGCCAGCGTGCGCTGCTCGGAGTGCTTGGCCGCGATCACCACGGCGGCGGGCAGCGATAGCGCCCGCACCGCCGCGAGTACGCAGAGGCCGAGGGTGCCGGCGCCGAGGATCGCGACGGTCGCGCCCTCAGGGATCATCGCCGCTTGCACCGCGTGTACCGCGCACGTTGCCGGTTCGACCATCACCGCCGCTTCGTCGCTCAGGGCATCGGGCACTCGATGGATCTGGCTCGGGTGGGCGACCAGCGAGGTCGACCACCCGCCACCGGTGTCGGTGCAGTACCCGGTCTGGAGCCCAGGCTCGATGTGTCCGAAGGCGATGCGCTCGCAGTTGCCGGTGCGGCCATCTGCACATGCCGTACACGGCGGCGAGATGCCCCTGGCGGCGCAGGCGAGTACGGGTTCGAGCACGACGCGGGAGCCATCGTCGAGTTCGCCGACGATCTCGTGCCCGGGCACGAAGGGGAAGCTGACGATCGGTTCGAAGTAGCGCGAACTGTTGCCGTCGATGGTGGCAAGGTCAGATCCGCATATTCCCGACAGCCGCGGGCGGACCCGCAGCCAGTCGGGTGCTGGGAACTCGGGTTCGTCGACGTCCGCCAGCCGCAACGGTCCGACACGCGCGCCCGCGCCGGGGAGGAGAGAGCCGGCCACGGCCGCGGCGGCATACCTCGGCACCTTGCGCTCGAAGAGCAGCGCCTTCACCCTCGCTCCCCGTCGGTCGACTCCAGGGAGCGCTTGACGTGGGGGCCGCGCGGTCCGATCGGGAGAAGAGGACGAGGACCGCCGGGCGCCTTCTCCCAGTTCTCGATGTGCCAACCGCGCTTGCGGGCGATGGCCGCGAGCTTTGGTTCGGCGTTGACCGCGACGGGGTGGCCGGCGGCCTCGAGCATCGGAAGATCGCTCGTGGAGTCGGCGTAGGCGACGGACTCCTCGAGGCTGAGGCCCCTGTCCGCGGCGATGCCGGCCATCATCAGGGCACGCGCCTCTCCTGTGGGTGGGGCTTCGGTGAGCTCCCCGGTGAAGCGGCCATCCTCCTCGCCGAGGCGTGCACAGATGACGACGTCGAAGAGGGGATGAAGTGGCTCGACGACGAAGTCGAGCGCGCCGGTGATGAGCACGGTCGTATGACCGAGCGCCTTGTGTTCGCGGACGCGCCGCACACCGCCCGGGAACGACTTGGTGAGGATCAGGTCGCTGAACAGTTGCCAGGCGTCAGCGCGGATCCTGTCGACGGGCGCACCTTCGTAGCGGCGGTAGAAGTGGCGTAGGAAGTCGCCGCGGTCGCGGCGGTCGAGGGCGAGCAGCGACGGCGCCTGCCGCAGCATTCGCGCTGTGAACCGCGCCCGGTCGTCGTCGCGCAAGTGACGGGTCGCGAGCCACGAGTACGACTCGACCACGTTGGACGCGATCAGGGTGTTCTCCAGGTCGAACACGGCCATGTGGCGGTCAGGCGACAGGATCGCCCGACGACCGCGCTCTTCACGGTCCGGTCCGGTGCGCTTTCCCGGAGTGGTCCGAACCCGCGCGTGGGTGACGACCGAGGGCAGGTGCACCGCCTGCACGAAGTGGTCCCAGTCGATGACCGCGGGGTCGAAGGCAAACCGCTCCCGCTCCTCGGATGGGAGGGCAGCATGGAGCTCGAGTAGTCGGTCGACGCGGAACACGGCCTCGGTCTCGGCGTATGCGCCGTAGAGCTCGACGTAGCTCAGGGCGCGGCCGGCCTGGGTCTTGCGGTCGTCGAGCCGGGCGGCCGGCTCCGCCCGCTCGCCTCTTATCGGCAGGGCGTTGAGGACCTTCTCGCCCACCTCGATGGCACGCATTGCCCGTTCGAGTTGGCGCTGGACGCGGCCCCGACCAGGAAACGACCACTCGGGGACGACGATCGGCTGGCCATCGCTGTCGTAGAGAGGGTTCTCGAGGAAGTAGTCCTGCACCAGGTTGACGAGGCGGCGATAGCGGAGCGGATTTCGCGACCCCGACGCGGCGTGATACACCGAGGGACCGGCGGGATCGGGGCCGGTCGCCGCTACCGCCAGAAGCGCCGCGACGACGAGGTCGACCGGGATGACGTCGACGATGCCTTCGGGAATGCCCGGGAATTCCTTCAACAGTCCGCGCGCGTAGGAGATGATCACCGGCTCGGCCATGCGGAAGCCTCGGATCCATCCGGGGTGAGGCTCGGCGAGCGCGGACTCGATGATCGATGGTCGTACGATCGTGACCGGGACGGTCGCGTGCGTCTCGAGGAGAGCGCGCTCACCGAGCGCTTTGGTGTAGGCGTACGCGTCGGGCCACCCGAGGGAGCGGGCGCGGGAACGCCCGAGATCGACCATGCGATCCCGAACCCACTCGTCGCGAAGCTTCTCCGTCTTGTCGGCCAGCACGGGCGACCCGGCGGCGCCGAGCTCGCGACGGGCTTGACGGTGGAAGGCGTCGAGACGCTTGGGGTCGCGGCTCGCGGCATCCGCGTCGGCTCGCGCCCGGCGGGCAGCGGCCACCTCGGCGTGCCAGTCGACGTCGGTGGCGAACGGCGTGTCGGCAAGGATGGCCTCGGGAGCGTCGCCTCGCCGGCTCCCTGCGACATAGGCGGTCGACACTGCGACGAGGTGGGCGGGCTCTCGGTCCGCGGGCGCGGCGTCACGGAGAACCTCGGCGACCCGGGACGCCCCCAATAGGTTGACGTCGACCGCGGCGTCGAGCGGCGAGTCGAAGCTGACACTCGCGGCGGAGTGAATCACTACGTCACAGGACGCCAGGAGGATCCGGTCGCCGTCGTCGAGTCCGAGGCCGTCGACCCCGACGTCGCCACTCACCGCGGTGAGTCGTTGGTCGACCTCGGCATCGAAGCGGTCGCCAAGCTCCCGGCGCAGGCGGTCGAAGCAGTCGTTGCGCAGGATCTCCCGTCGTACCCGGTCGGCGACGCCCCGGCGCCGTCCCGGCCGCACGACCACGACGACCTCGCAGTCGGGTACTGAGCGCAGGAGGCGCTCGACGATCGCCGTGCCGAGGAAGCCGGTCGCGCCAGTCACACCGATCCGGCGGCCAGCGAGGTTCTCGGGAATCACGGGCCTATTATCTACCACATGGTAGAGAAGGGCAGGGTGGAGGAGCGGGCGACGGCGGGCCGCATCCTCGACGGCGCCCTCGCCTTGTTCGGCACCAGAGGCTACGAGGCGACCTCGCTCGACGCCGTGGCCACCCGCCTGGGCATCCGCAAGCAGACCATTCTCTATTACTTTCCGTCGAAGGAAGCCCTTCTGGAAGCGGTCATCGACCGGAGCGCCGTCGAGCTGGCGTCATCGCTGGAGGAGGCGATCTCGGGTGCGGGACCGGGATGGGAGCGGGTCGAGGCGGTGGTGCGATCGGTCTTTCGGCTCGCGGCGCGGCGGCCTGAGCTGTTGGGACTGGTGCGGGAGGCGAGCAGGCTCGGTCCCCCCGCGGCGACCCGGCTCATGGACGCGCTCGATCCCCTCATAGCCCGGGCGAGCGACTTCCTGCAGGCCGAGATGGACGGGGGAACGATGCGCCGCCAGGAGCCCCGGCTGCTGCTGCTGTCGGCCTACTCGTTGGTGATCGGTGTCGCTACCGAGGTCGAGGTCCTACGTGGTCTGGGCTATGAACCCACGCTCCGTTCGCTCATCCACCGGCGCGCCGAGCTCCTCTCGTTCCTCCGATCCGCCTTGATGCCCTGAACTTGAGGCAATAACGATCGGAAACCGATCGTTATTGCCTCAAGTTCGGGCGGCGGGAGGGGGTGGGGGTCAGTTCGGGTGGGGGAAGGGTCCGGCGGCTTGTTCTAGTTGGGCGGCTACTCGGATGAGAAGGTCGTCGCGGTCGGGTGCGGCGACGAGCTGCACGCCCACCGGGAGGCCCGCCGCGGTGCGGTACAGGGGGAGGGTGATGGCGGGCTGCCCGGTGACGTTGAAGGGGGCGGCGAAACAGCGGATGCTGTGGAACGTGGGTCCGATCGCAAGCGGGTCGGCCGTCGGTGGTACGAGTTCGTCGAGCAGCATGGGCGCGCGCCCCGTGCCGGGCGTTAGGAGCAGGTCGAAGTCGTCCCACCATGCGACGACCCGAGCCGACCACTTCTGTTGCCACTCGGCCGCGAGCAGGTAGTCAGGGGCGCTCGCCGCCCGTCCCGCCGCGGTCGTCGCCCAGGTGTAGGGCTCGACCTCATCCTGGCGGTACGGGCGGCCGAGAGCCGCTTCTATCGGGTGTATCGCGGCCGACCGGCACGACCGCACCAGGGTGATGTTGGCGATCGCCTCGTCATCGATCAGCCCGGGTGGGCCCGCGGCTTCGACGGTGTGGCCGAGGCTCTCCAGAAGCCGGGCACCGGTTTCCGCTGCGGCGATGGCGTCGGCGTCAATGACGAGCGTCGACGCGTCGACTCCGGCGAGCACTCCGACTCGTAGGGGTCGGACCTCGGCACCGACCTCGCTCGCGAACGACCGGGCCGGTGGGGCGGCGTGATAGCGCTCGACTGCCGGTACACCGTGAAGGCAGTCGAGGATCGCAGCGGTGTCGCGGACCGACCGGGTGACGGCGTGCTCCACGCCGACGTGGCTCGTCGAGGTCCCGATCGGGAGGCGGCCGCGTGACGGTTTGAGACCGACGAGACCGCACCAGCTCGCCGGGTCGCGAATCGAGCCGTAGCCGTCGCTGGCGTGGGCGGCCGGCACCATGCCGGATGCGACCGCGGCCGCCGAGCCGCCGCTCGACCCGCTGGTGGACCGCTCGAGGTCCCAGGGATTCCGAGTTGGGCCGAACGCCAGCGGCTGGGTGGTCGGCTGGCCGCCGAACTCCGGGGTGGAAGCCTTGCCGATCACGACAAAGCCGGCGGCGCGGAAGCGCCTCGCCAGGAGACCATCGCTCGGGGCGCGCCAGTCGAGGTCTCTCAATACCTGATTGCCCTGGTAGAAGGGCATGTCCTTCTCACTGGTGCCGAGGTCCTTCAACACGATGGGCACACCGCGGAATGGTCCATCACCCATGCCCTCGTACCGTGCACCTCGCCGGTCGGACGCGGCGTCACGTGCCCGCTCGAAGGTGTCGGCGATGACCGCGTTCATCGAGGGATTGAGCTCCTCGACGCGCGCGATGGCCGCGTCGACGAGCTCAAGCGGCTTGACCTCGCCCGCTCGCACGAGCTCGGCCTGGCTCGTTGCGTCCATCCATCGGAGCTCGTCCATGACGATGGAGCCTACGAGTTCGCCGCCTGGCCGGCCGGGCAGAAAGCGAGGAAGTCGCATGAACGACACCAAGAGCCGGGGCGCGCGTCGTAGTGGGCAGACGCGAGCGCCGCGAGGTCAGCGTGGAGCGCGGCGCGCACCTCGTCGAGGGCGGTGGGGCTCCACTCACGCGACTCAAGCACGTGGCCCTCGGGGCGCAGCCAGCAGTATGTCGTACGGATAGACGACGGGTCCGCGTCCCAGGTGTCCGCGGCCGCCAACGCGTAGAGCGCGAGCTGCCGACCGGCGCTGGCGTCGCCGGGTTCAGGCGAGCTCCCGGTCTTGAAGTCGACGAGGTCGATGACGTCGCCGTCGTGGTAGACGGCATCGATCCGTCCGCGGATGACGACGTTGCCCACCACGAGTTCGAAGGGTGCCTCCACCTTGTCGGGCACAAGCGGCGCGTATGGGGAGGCGAGGAAGGCAGCGCGGAGTGCAGCTTGTCGCCCGGAAGAAGTAGGCGTTGGGGATTCGGCGCGCGCCGGGCTCGTCGCGGTAGTGGTGGTGGTCGTGGTGGTCTCGGCGCGCTGTTCGATCCATCGGTGCACCGCCGTGCCGAGGGCGGCGGCGGCTCGGGGGCGGCGGGGGAGGGGACGCACCGACGACCAGTAGAACTGACGGCGGCAGCGGGCGTAGTCGACGAGCCCGCTAACGCTGAGTGTCTCGGGCCGGCGAGTTCGGATGTGGCGGGCTTCGTCGATCGCGGCGGGGGAGAAGAGAGCCTGTTGCTGGCCCGTCATGGCGCCCTCTGGCTGGGCGCGCGCGGCAGCGACGGCACGTCGCCGTTCCCGCGCCGCGGTGGCGGGGTCGATGTCGGTCGCTTCGTGGTGGAAGCGTTCGGTGACGAGGTCCGTCTGCTCGGCGACAAACCGGTAGAACGGCGAGGGGCCTTGCGGCGAGGCTGGTCCCGGGTACCACTGCGCCGTCGAGAGCACGAGGCGGCGCTGGGCACGAGTGCACGCGACGTAGAAGAGGCGCCACTCTTCATCGCTGCGACGCACCCGAAGCTCGTCGGTGAGCTCGCTCTCCTTCTGGACATCGCGCCAATGGGGCAGACCGTCGTCGTCGGGCCGGACCCACCACGGCAACGCGGACCCCTGACTCATGCCGTTCTCGGCCATCCGGCTGTCGGGGAACACGCCGGCCCCCCGTCCCGCGCCGCCCGCGAGACCGGGCACCCACACGTTGGGGAACTCGAGGCCCTTCGCCTGGTGGACGGTCATCACTCGCACGGCGTCGAGCTCACCGAGGTGGGCCTCGGCCACGTCCTCCTCGGCTTCGTCCATCAGGCGGAGGTAGTCGACGAACGCGGCCAACCCGGGCTCGCCGTCGATCGGTTCGAACCGCGCCGCCAGGTCGAAGAAGCGGAGGAGGTTCTCGCGGCCGCGGGCGTCGGTCGCCGACCACAAGGCTGTCTGGTGCGCGATCGCCTCACTCAGATCGAGCACAGACAGTTGGCGAGCGAGTTGACCGAGGCGCGCCCGCTCGGCGAGGAACTGCTGCACGCGGGCACGGGCGGCTGTCGAGAGGTCGGCTACCGAGGCGAGGTCGTCAAGCGCGTCGGCGAGGGTTGCACGTTGGTTGGCGTCACGGTCGGAGAGGGCGCGTGAGTGCCGCGCGAGGGAAGCCAGGTCTCGGAAGCCGAGCCGGAATCGCGGGCCCCGAAGGATCCGCAACAGCGCGACGGAAGTATCAGGATCGGCTAGGACCTCTAGCCACGCGACGACGTCGACCACTTCGGGCCGCTCGAGGAGCCCGCCCGCTCCGGCCACCTCCACGGGAAGGTCGGCGGCCTCGAGGGCGTCGACGATCGCGGGAATGATGCGCCGTTTGCGGCACAGGATGGCGTGGTCGCGCCAGGGCGCCCCCAACGCGGCGATCTCGCGGGCGATCTCGGCAGCTTCTGCCGCGTCGTCGGCGGCGGCGAAGCACTCGATCGTGGTGGGGGGCGCCCCGTCAAGAGCGACGAGGGACTTGGGATGGGCCTGGCTGACCTGGGCCTGGATCCGGTTGGCCAGCTCGACCACCGCCTCGCCTGAGCGCCGGTTGATCTCGAGGGGGCGCCTGGTCGCAGGGGGGAAGTGCTGGTCGAAGGAGAGGATGTTGCCGAGGTGCGCGCCGCGGAAGCCGTATATCGACTGCATGTCGTCGCCGACCGCGGTAATGGCCGAACCAGGGGGATAGATCAACTGGAGCAGGACGCGCTGCGCGTAGTTGGTGTCCTGGTACTCGTCGAGGAGCACGACGGGGCGCTCGTGGCGAAGCCGCTCCGCGAGGTCGGGATGGTTGCGGAGGAGGCGGACGGCGAGCGTGATCTGGTCGCCGTAGTCGAGGAGATTGCGGTCGCGCTTGCGGCGATCGTAGGCCGCGACGACCTGACATAGCTCGAGCCGCTTTGCGGCCGCCTCCCGTTGTTTCTGCCAACGACCGTGCTCCATGACCTCGTGACAATCGGCCGCGACGTCGTCGATCGACACGAGGTGGTCGGCGCATCTCGACGCGAGCTGGAGGGCGTCGTCGACGACGACCCGCGGCACATAGGTGCTTCGCTTGTCGAACCGGAATTCGTCGAAGACGGCATAGAGAAGCTGCCATGCCTGGGCCCGGTTCAGTATCTGGGTGTGGGGATGCAGGTCGAGTTCGAGGGCATGGTCGGCGACGAGGGCTGCGCCGAAGGAGTGATAGGTGGCGATGGTGACGTCGGCGTCGGTGCCGAGGCGGTCGGTGACGCGCTGGTGGAGGTTGGCGGCCGCCTTGTTGGTGAAGGTGAGCCCGACGATCTCATGGGCCGCTGCCTGGTTCGACAGCACGAGGTGGAGGATCCGTTCGGCCATGACGCTGGTCTTGCCGGTGCCCGCCCCGGCGACGACCAGCAGAGGAGAGGCGGGATGCTCGATGGCGGCCTGTTGCTCGGGCGTGGCGACGAAGGGGACGCCGGCAACCGCGGGGGACGTCGCGCCCGTTGGGCCCGTCATCGTTCACCCACTTCGAGGCCCTCAGGCCAGAGGGGGCACAGGCGGCGGAACTCGCAGTGGTCGCAGTCGGCGTCGACCGCGGGATCGAACTGCTCGGCGAGGATGCGGTTCGCGGCCTCGAGGATGCGGCCCTCGGTGGCGTCCTCATGGTCCTCGGTGACGGTCTGGTCGTAGGGCTTCATCGACCGCACATAGAGGAGGCGAAGCTCGGTGGGCTCGCCGAGGGCGCGGAGCGTTTCGTCCCGCCGGGCGGCGAGGTGGTAGGTGCCGAGCTGGATGTTGGCCGCGACGTCGTCGGGCCTTGGCCGGCTCTTTCCGGTCTTGTAGTCGAGCACTCGGATGCCGGTTCCGTCGGTGCTGCGGTCGATGCGGTCGATGCGGCCCGTGATCCGGTGGGGGCCGACGTCGACCTCGAAGGGATACTCGGTCGCGAGCACTTCGATGCGACCGGCGGCGATCTCGTGTCCCTCTCCCTCCCACCAGGCGTCGAGCATGGCGTAGTAGTCGCGGCGGGCTTCTTCGATCTGTGGGCGGTAGGGCGCGATGTCGTCCCGCCACCAAGCGTCGGCCGTCTCGAAGAGCGCTTCGCGGGTGCACGGGACCGGGTTGGTTGGGTCGAGGAACGCGGCCAGCGCGTCGTGGGTCACAGTGCCAAGGTCGGCGTGCAGGCCGGCCTCGCTGCGCACGCCCGCCGCGTAGCGGTAGGCGTATTTGAGGGGGCAGTCCTCGTAGGTGTCGAGCTGACTCGCGGACAGGCGAAGATGGCCCTTGGGGAACACCGGCGCGATGCCTTCCGAGGGTGGGACCCCCGCGGGTGTTGCCGGCGCGTCGAGCGGCAGATGGGCGGCCCGGCGCGGCCATTCGTCGACGAAGCGACTGACGAGCACGCCCGGTTCGGGAGCGGAGGTCGCGAGCAGCGTCGACGTCGCTCGACTCGACGCTGCCGCGAAGCGGCGACGCTCGATCTCCAGCGTGTGACGCAAGGTGTCGTCTGCCGACGGGCTTCCGCTGAGCACGCTCGGCTGGAATACCCCTCCCGGCCGGCGAAGTCGGGGGAGGGTGCCCTCGACACAACCGGCCACCACGACAAGCTCCCACTCGCGTCCCGCCGCACCCGCAACGGTTGTGAGGGTGACGCCGGCGGCGTCCACCCCTCTGTCCGCCCCGCCATCGTCATCGTCGTAGGCGGGGCTCGGTGACGGATCGTCGGGCGGGCCCCACCAGGGCTCGACGTCGATTGCGGTGGTGTTGAGCGCGCTGGCATACGCGGCGACATCGGCCGGACCGGAGACTCGGCCGAGGCCGTTGAGGAACGCGAGGGCCGCGTCGAGGGATCGCTGCTCGACCGGTGTCGTGGCTTCTCCCGGGAGACGCACCAGGCCGGCGGCGGACCGGCGGAAGGCTTCGTGGCACGCACCGACGGTGTCACTGGCCGCGAGGATCGAGGCGATGGCCGTGCGCGCCTCGAGCAGCGGTGACATTGCCGGCAGCTGGTCGATCGAGGTGGCTTGCGCGCGAGCGTCGCGCTGCACGGCCCGAACGCTCGTGGCGTCGAGTCCCGCGATGGGGGAGGAGAGCACGCGCGGAAGGACGGTGTCGTCACCCGCGGCCCAGAGCACCAGATCGACGATGCCGCGGGTGAGGGGATCGGAAACCACACCGTGGCGGAGGGCGGCGGCCGTTGGGATGTTGTGCCGAGCGGTCGAACGGGCGATCGCCGCGATGCGGCCGGCGGGCGCGATGACAGCCATCTCGTGCCACTCGACGCCTCGTTCATGAGCCCGTAGTAGCTCCCCAACTATCGCCTCTGGTTCGACCGAGGGGTGGCGGCACTCGATCAGTTCGGGGGTGGCGGGTTGGCGAAACGACGGTCCGAGCTCCACGGTTGCCACGTCGCGAACGAGGTCGTCGGCTCCGGCGACCTCGGGACGGGAACCGCCTGGGTTGAAGGCCACGATGAGTGGCGTGGTGTCGCCCAGCGCCCCAAGGAGAGTGGCGGCTGCAGGTGTCGTCGTCTCGGCATCGTCGACGAGGATCTCGTCGAAACGGTTCGCCTCTTCAGCACAGACTTCGGGCGTGTCCAGTAGCCGGGACGCGTGTTGCACGACGCTCGGAGAGTCGACGACGCCCTGCGACTCACAGTGCGCGGCGAACCGGTGAGCGAATGCCGCCAGTTCGGTCCAAAACGCGTCGAAGCCGGCTGTGGCTCGGAGGTGGGTCGGGGCGAGGGCAGCGAGGGACGCGAGGCCGCGTTCGACCGCTTCCGCGAACGCGGTGCGCCCCACGAACGGATGAAGCGTCGGCCAGAGCTCCGTCTGTCCGGCTTCAGTGGCGAGGAGCCGATCGATCGCGACGCGCCTCTCGGTGCCCATGAGCGGGTCGGGGCTGTCGGCGCCGTGAGTGTGGTGGGCGATGATGTCGAAGGCGAACGCCCAGATCGATGTGATGGCAAGGCGGTCGAATCCGCCCGCCAGGTCACGCACGGCGGCGCGCCGGAAACCTTCGGCCGTCGCGCGGTTACGGCAGACAACCAGAACCCGACCCGTGCGGTTGGTGCGCACGCGATCGAGATAGCGGCGGAGGAGGGCGGTGGTCTTGCCGGAGCCGGCTTCTCCGAGTAGGCAGAAGGGTCCGTCGCGGCCGACTGCCTCGGCTTGGGCATCGGTGAGCTCGACCACGCCGCCGAGGGTAGCCACCAGCTGGGACGCTGATTCCAGAGCGGAGTGGGCCGTGGTGGGCTTTCTGGGTGGAACGAGGGTCAGTAGCCTCCTCGCCATGGACTTCCGAACGGAGCCTGTGGCCGTCCTCGCCGAGTGGGTTCGATCCGGCAAAGTGGGTGCGCGGGAGCTCGCCCAGGCGGCCCTAGACCGCATCGAGGAACTCAACCCTGCTCTGAACGCGTTCGTGGCCGTCGATCCGGAAGCGGCGCTCGACGCAGCGGCAGCAGTCGACGAGGCCGTCGCGGCGGGCGACGACCCAGG
This sequence comes from uncultured Acidimicrobiales bacterium, assembly GCA_964632885.1. Taxonomy (GTDB): domain Bacteria; phylum Actinomycetota; class Acidimicrobiia; order Acidimicrobiales; family CAZWDB01; genus CAZWDB01. The sequence continues at coordinate 87,138 of CAZWDB010000001.1, forward strand.
GCCCCTAGCGGGTGTCCCTATCGGTGTGAAGGACAACATGGATACGGCTGGGTACCGGACCACAATCGGTTCTGCCCTCCTGGCCGACCGGCCGCCCGTCAGCACTGACTGCGTCCTCGTGGAGCGCCTTAAGGCAGCCGGCTGCGTCGTGGTGGGGAAGACGAACACACCCGAGTTCGCCTGGACAGCCGACACGTACAACTCGCTCTTCGGTCGGACCGCGAATCCGTGGGACATGTCGCGGTCGCCGGGCGGATCGTCCGGCGGCACGACCGCGGCGCTCGCGTCCGGCATGGTTCCGCTCGGTACCGGTTCCGACGGCGGTGGATCGATCCGAATCCCTTCGGCCGCGTGTGGGCTGTCGGGATTCAAGCCGTCGCTGGGTCGAATCCCAACTGCTGACCGGACGCCTCCTAACTGGGGCCCATTGTCGACACGCGGACCGATGGCGCGGACCACCGCCGACACGGTGCTGGCGCTCGACGCCGTGATCGGTCCTGATCCGCGCGACATCTACTCCTTGCCGATGCCCGAGCCGTCATGGACCGGTGCCCTTGGCGCTGCCCACGTCCCGATGCGTGTGGCCTGGTCGACGAACCTCGGCTACGCGAACGTCGACGCTGAGGTCCGCGCGATCTGCGAGCACGCGCTGACTCGCCTCGAGGAACTTGGCGCCGAGATCGTTCATGTCGACGAGGTCTTCGATGTCGATCCGGTGATGTCATGGTTCACGATCGTGGCGGCAGGCGCGGCGCGGACGCTCGAGCCGTTCAAGGACGGTCCGGGCTGGGACCTCGTTGACCCGGGACTGGCAGGCCAGCTGGATGTCGCCGCCAAGTTGTCTGCGGCCGACCTTTCCCGCGCCCACGACGAGTGCCACCGCCTCAACTGGCGGCTCGTCGAGCTGTTCCGCGACGTCCGCTTGCTCGCGTGTCCGACGACCGCGGCGGCGCCGCCGGTGCACGGCGAGCCTGCGATCGTCAACGGTGAACAGAAGACTGCGTGGGTGCCGTTGTGCTATCCGTTCAACATGACTCGCTCGCCGGCGGGCACCGTGTGTGTGGGCTTCACCGACGCGGGTCTGCCGGTCGGACTGCAGCTGATCGGACCGCAGCACGGCGATCTGGTGGTGCTGCGGACCATGGCCGCGCTCGAGGATGATTTGGCTATCGACCGCTTGGCCCCGGTCGGTTAGGAGCCCGCTACATGGCCGCGGATCGGGCACCTCATGCGCCATGGGTGCTGACGGGTGAGTGGATGGCGACCGCCGTCGCCCGCTCTCGTAATGCGCGAGCCTTGCTGCCGGCCGAGCTGGGACAGATGCCCGGACCGGTGGTGCTCGTGGGCGCCAGCTACGACGACTCGCCGGTGGGGCCGTTCGTCGAGCTTGCCGTTGCAGTCCCCGCCCGGGTCGGGCTTCTGCGCCCTGGCTACGCCGTTGTCGCGGCCGCGGTCAGCGTCGCACCGGCCCGCTTGGGCTATCGGGTGAACTGGGGCCTCCCGGCCGAGTTCGGAAAGTTGAGTTGGGAAGCCGACGCCGACACTCGGCGCATCGAGTGGGAAGAGCGAGGTCTGTCGATCACGCTGCGTTGCCGCGGGTTGTCGTTCCCCGCCTTCGTACCGGTTCGGGCCGTGCAGCGACGAGCCGATGGCCCTGTGGTGGTGCCCCGCCGAGTACGAGCGCGGGGCCGGCTGGGTCGCGCGACGGTCGACGTTCCGACCGAGGACTATCTCGCTGAGCTTGCCGGGTCGCACCGGGGCGCGCTGTTGTCGTCGGCCCGCTTCGTCGTTCGCCCCGCCCGCCGGCCCGCCGGGATCATGTCCAGTCTGCGTGCGCCCCTGACCGTCCCCGAACCGGCGACGGCGTCGGACGTGCGGCCCTCGGCGCCCCACAGCCGTACCTGGCAGGGACTCCGCGGACGGTACAGTGAGCTCTCCACCCCGGGGCGCATAGCTCAGTTGGTTAGAGCGCAGCCTTCACACGGCTGAGGCCAGAGGTTCGAGTCCTCTTGCGCCCACGACGAATGACCTGTCCCTCCGCTGCTTTGCGGCCCAAACCCCAAAATGCGCGTGGTTCAGGCCGCAAAGCACCCGCGGGAGGCGGGGGAGCGTCGCCGGGTACGATCGCCCGACTCACGCGTCTGGGGAGGGAAGGGGCGATGTCGCAGCACGGCGATCCTGCGTCGATCACACCGGGGGACTCACCGTTGACGTACGAGGACATCATGTCGTCGCCGTTGTACGTCGACCTCCAGACGCCGACGGTGCGGCCAGGCGACATGGCGCCGGAGTTCACTCTGGAGCGCGTTGACGACCCAGGGGTGACTGTGAGCCTCGGGGACGTCGCTCGCAACCAGCCGGTCGCGCTGATCTTCGGCTCGTATACCTGACCGCCCTCGGCGTCAGTTGGGCGCCCTTCATGAGTTGTACGACCTCTACAGCGACGAGGTCGCCTTCTATGTCGTCTACATCCGCGAGGCCCATCCGGAAAACGGATGGGTGGTTACCGACAACCGCGAGGAAGGAATCGCCGTCGACGATCCGACATCGGACGCAGAGCGCAACGCCCTCGCGCAGACATGTCTGGTGCGGTCGGCCATCCGCATACCCACGCTGCTGGACGCGATCGATGACGCCAACGCACGCGCCTATGGGGCCTGGCCCGATCGCCTCTATCTGATCGCGCGGGGCGGACGTATCGCCTTCCAGGGCGGCCCCGGACCCTTCGGGTTCTCGCCCGAGGAGCTCCGAGCCGCGATCGTCAAGGAGCTTGGCGGCCCTAGCGAGGACGTCTAGCTCGATGCGACCAAGCAGAACGGGTGGCCGGCCGGGGCGAGCATGACTACGTGCTGTTCCTGTCGCGGCTGGTGCGGCGCGACGCGTGCCCCCAGTGACACGGCATGGTCGACTACTTCGGCGAAGCGCGGTCGGGGATCTTCACTCCCTCCCATGACCTCGACAGCGATGTCGATGTGCATCATGATTTGCTGGCCGTCGGCGGCGTTCGGCCAGACCGGCGGTGTGTAGTCGGTCAGCCCCTGGAACTCCATCTTCAGGTCACCGCTGGGTGATTTGATCAAGGATCAGTCCCGAAGTTTGAACGCGTAACCACCTGTGACGTGGCTTTGCGTTCAACGTTGCGTTCTGACGAGCGAGAGCGTACGGCGATCAGCCCGCGGGGTAGGGAGGGGCCGCCGCGATGAGCAGATCGCGGTCGATCGCTCGCACCGCTTCCCCGGCGATGAGAGAGTCGACCGCCTCGGTGTAGCGCTCGAGATAAGCGGACTCCGAGCCGAATCGGGCGTGCACAACCGCGGCGTCGCGGGGGAGCGCCCAGCCGAACAGTCGCCCGAAGCCGGCGGCCTGGCTGTTGGCGCCGTGGTACTCGGCGGTGGGGGCATCGAGCGCCGGATGGCGGAGGTCGCCCCTGGCGTTCCCGCACTCGTCGCGCACGAGGTGCGCCCGACCGTCGTCGGAGAAGGTCTTGTCCATTCCGGCGAACACGGGCGGCAGCGTGCCGTCGTCGATCCACCGAACGAGGTGCTGCAGCGCCATGGCCTGGAAGGGCAGATAGCTGAGTGGATTGAGGATCCGGCCCTCTCCGCCCTCGGCCTTGCCCGGAGCCATGCGGCTGTCATGGGGAGTCCCGGCCACCTCCCAGAAGCGGAAGGTGGCATCGTCGGCCCGTCGGTTGGGGTGGTAGCCGCGGGCCTCACATTCGCTGTTGACGAGGAACAGTGGCGTGGCGAGGTCGTTGCGGAACAGTGCTGCCGTCCTACCCCTCGCGCCGCCGCGCTCGGCGGCCGCGGCGGCCGCCGACTTGCTGTTGACGGAAGTGCTGAACCCGCCCGAGATCGAAGGCAGGAAGCCGTCGAACACGCCGGCGAGCGGGTGGACCGCGTTGTAGTAGGCGGCGAGGCGTCCACCGGACTGCGACGCTCCGGCCGCGATCACCCGCTTCACGGGTAGCCCGCCCATCGGGTCGATGGAGCCGATCGTGCGGCGAGGACCTACTACGGCCCCCGCCTGGCTGAAGATGTCGTACGACCAGTCATCCCCGGGGTGCTTGAGGGTGCCGTAACGCTCGGGCTCCCACGCCGCCAGATGCCACCGGACGGCGGGCTCCTCACCCATGGCGTTGCGGTTGTTGCGGAATCCGTGGATGCCGACCGATTGGGCGCTGACGCCGACCCACGCCGCCCCGTCGAGCACGCCGACCTCGTCGGCGCTCCCCAGCTCGTAGCCGGCGGTCACGTTCTGCCAGTTGCAGTACACCGTCCCGTCGAAGTCCTCGGCTCGCTGCGGGCGCACTACCAGGATCCGCGTGCGGTACGGCGCCGCCTCCGACTCCACGGTGTCCCACTTGCCGTCGTGGCCGTGCGTCGCGCCCGGCGCGGCCACGTACGACACCGCCTCGCCATCGAGGATGAACTCCTCCACGACATAGGCCCGAGCGGCGACGTCGGTGCGGGGCCGGCAGAAGGCGATCCCCCGGCGTCCACCTTCGACAGGTCCAGTGATGGTCGGCGTGTTCCCCATGGACGGCGAGTCTGGCCGAGAGCGCCGGACCCAGTCGACTCGAGGGATCGGCTTGTCAGGCGTTTTAGGGGTGGTCAGTCGCGGCGGAAGTCAGCGACGAACTTCATCTGTTCGGGGGTCTCCACTGCTCTCTCGCAGTAGTTCGACTTCACCCACTCGACGGCGTCGTCGGGGGCGACGCCCGCCAGGACGGCGGCACATGCGAGCGCGGTTCCCGTCCGGCCGTGTGCCCCGAGACATCCGACTTCGACTTCCTGACCGGCCCGGGCACGGTCGAGGAGACCTCCTAGTGCTGCCCGCAACGCGGCCCCGTTCTGGTAGCGGAATCCCGCCAGATCTGGCGGGATTCCGGTGCCAGTTCGCTCGGCGGTGAGCATCTCACGCGGCCAGCGCCCTCGGCCCAGCACTTCCCGGGTTGGTTCGAGTTAGTCGCCGTGCACTTCGTTGAAGCGTTCGGGGTGGGGTGGGGCGGGGTTGTCGAACCAGCGGGGAAGCCGGTCGAATAGCCATGTTGGTTTGAGCGCGGGCGGAAGGTTTGACCGTTCGAGCCACACCGGCGTGTAGCTGCCGCGTTCGCTGATCCGGGCAGGCGTGAACTCATCGCCGGTGCCGCTGCCGAACTCGCCGCCGGTGGGTTGGCACCACAGGTAGGTCTGCACCGACGTGAGGTTGCCGCGGCCGAATACGACAACGGCGAGCTTGGCGCCAACGTCGATCTCGAGACCGAGCTCTTCCTGGGCTTCTCTGACGGCGGCAGCTTCGACCGACTCGCCGGGCTCGACGCCACCTCCCGGCAACGTGAAGTAGCGATCGCCATCGCGAACTCGCTCAATCGCGGCCACGCGGTCGCCGTCGGCTATCACGACCCGTGCGGCGAAGCGGAGATTCGGGGGTGGCTCGTAGCCCTCGATGCCGTCCCACGGACCTCGGTCGTCCTCGCACCAGGGGATGTCGTCTACGGCCGCGCCGTGGCGCGCGAGGTGTTCAGCAACACAACGCGGCCACACGGGAATGGACGAGAGTTCGGCGATAGGAACCCATTCGGCACGGAAGCGGCCGTCGTCGGCAGCGGCGACTTCTGGCCCGGTGATCCCGCTGAACTCGAGGCTGTCGCAGGTCATGAGGAAGTAGTGATGGGTACCTCCGTAGGCGCCCACCCGGAGGTATTCATCCGCGGCTACAGCGACAAGGCCAGTCTCCTCTCGCAGATCACGGATCGCCGCCTCCTCTGGGGTTTCTCCTGCTTCGACCCCGCCGCCCGGGAAGTGCCATTGGCGGGGCTCACCGGGTGGGTCGATCGCGATCATCGCCACCCGACCCTCTACGACGACCACGGCTCCGCCCCGCTGATACGCGAAGACCCTCACCGCCCGGAGGCTACAAGCGGCTTCCAATCAGCAAGGAGCTACGACCGCACCCTCACGGTCTAGTGCCGTCGCTCAAGTCTTGGCGGCGTGCTACCTCACGGCGTGTACGAGACGCCAGGCGCTGGGCGGGGTGACGTCTGGTGGCTGAGCACGGTAGTAGCGCCGCGCCGCGTCCTCGGGGCTGAGCTCGTGAACATGTGTGAAACCGAGCCCGCAGAGGGTTGCTCCGAGCTCCTCAGGCTCGTATGTGGTGATCCACGGCTCTCCTCGTTCCGCGCTTCGCTCGGCGAACACCTCACTCAAGGCCGCATCCCAGGAACCCGTGATGTGCGACTCCGCCGGCAACACGATGTCGAACACAACTTCGGATCCTGGGTGACCATGTGCAGCGAGCATCAGCGCCCGAAGGGCGTCGTCGCGCTCGACATATTGCGACACGCCGAGCCACGTGACGAAGACGGGTTCGTCGAGCCGCAAGCCGGCGGCGGCGAGCAGGTCAACCGCGCTTTCGCGGCCAAAGTCGACAGCGACATAGTTGACCGGGGGACGGCCGAGGTCCGCCTCGTCCAGTCGCGTGAGCTTCCATGCTTGGGTGGCGGGGTGGTCGACCTCGAAGAAGTCGAGGCCGGCCACGAGGTCGCGATGACGAAGCGCAAAGCTGTCGAGGCCGGCGCCCAGCACGACCACCTGCCGCGTGCCGGCTTTTATCGCCGCCAACATCAGATCCTCGGCGAAGCGGTGGCGAAACGCGAAGTACGCACACGCCGCCTCGAGGAACTGTGGAACCTGCGGCCGCATCAAAGCCACCAGTTGGTCGACGTCGTCGACCCCGACGAGGCGCATCGCGTACTGGTCTTCGTGAATCGTCGGCCCTCCCAACCCGTAGGCGTGGATCGCCCTAAACGCGGCCGTCCCGATAGCCGTCTGACTGGCCTGTCCCGCCTGCATTTCCCCAATCCCCTTCCCGGCCGCCCGACGCCGGCCCGCGCCGTCTAACTCGCCCGCGGTGACCGGCAAACCCTACTGGAGGCGGGCGAACATGCTGCGTTTCGCTATGGCAGCAGCGCGTCAGGTGGGAGCGCGACTATGCCGCTCGCTCCGAGGGTTCGGAGGTCGCCGAGGCGTTGGAAGAGCGAGCCGGCGTCGGTGACGAGGTGGACGGCGACGAGGTCGTCACGGCCGGAGAGCGGCAAGACTGTGGGTGCGGCCAGCCCCGGGAAGAGTTGGGCTAGCTGATCGAGCTTGTCGGGTGCGAGGTGGAGCATCAGGTATCGGTGCTTCCGCGCCGCGAGCGCAGCCTCGAGACGGACTTGTAGGTCGTCGAGGCCCGTGGCGGCCACGAACTCTGCCTCGCAACGCTCGATCTCGGCGATCACGCGCATCCGATTCTGAGCAAGGCTCGTTCCCGTCTCACGCAGGTCGACAATCGCGTCTGCAAGTCCAGCAGCACAGACACCCTCCAGCGCCCCGCCCATCGTCACGACCTGGACGTCAACGCCCTGAGTATCGAACCATCGAGACACCGCGCCGGGCAGATGGGTTGCGACCGTCGCACCACCGAGATCTTGCGCGCGCGTCCTCGTATCATCGTCACGAGCGGCGAGCACAAGGTCGCTGCGCGCAAAGCCCAGACGAGTGCGGGCGAGGTCGTCGAGTTGTTCCTCCAGAACGACGTCGGTCGAGATGAACGCTGCATCGAGGCGGCCCGCGGCCAGCCACGATCCTGCGTCGCGGGGCCGCATCTCGATGAACTCCACTCCGTCGACTCGCGCGCGGGCGCCCGCGCCCTTGAAGCCAGACGTGGCGTATCCGGCGTGATCCAGCAGCATCAACGTCGCATCCCGAAGACGGCCCTTCGAGGGGACCGCGACCCGTGCACTCATCGCCGTTCCTCGAGCACGCGCCCGACGTCGGCGACTGCCACATCGACTGAGACCAGTCCCACGAGCAGATGGAAGAGCAGGTCCGCGGCCTCCTCCGCCACCCGCTCCTTGTCGGTCACGGGTCGGCCCAGCTCGAGGCAGATCTCGAAGGCTTCCTCCATGACCTTCCTGAGCAAGTGCTCGCGGTCGGCGAATAGTTCGGCCGAGTAGGAGCCGGCGGGTCGCTCATCGCGGCGCGATCGCAGTAGTTCTTCGAGTTCGGAGAGAGTTTCGTCCACGGCAACATGATCGCCGCCGAGTCGGGCACCGCCTGGTCGATTTGTTGTGGGCGAGGCCGCGCCGGCGGTTGCGTGTCACGATTTCGGGGCATGGTCTTCGAGGATCGAGCTCGGGCGGCTTCCTTCGGCGATGACGCCGCCCGATACGACCGAGCCCGCCCGGGTTACCCCTCCCAGCTGTTCGATGACTTCTTGCCCGACGAGAAGTGCAGCGTCCTTGATGTCGGATGTGGAACCGGGATCGTCGCACGCCTTCTCGTTGCCCGCGGCTGCTCGGTGATCGGTGTGGAGCCTGATGATCGCATGGCGGACGTCGCCAGAGGGCATGGACTAACGGTCGAGGTCTCGGCGTTCGAGGACTGGGACAGCGAGGGCCGGACCTTCGATGCAATGACCGCGGGACAGTCTTGGCACTGGGTGAATCCGGCTCGTGGTGCCGAGAAGGCCGCGGCCGTTCTTCGACCGGGTGGCCGGGTAGGCCTCTTTTGGAACGGTCTCCGCCATCACCCCGCAGTTGCCGCCGGCTTCGACCGGATCTACTCCCGTGTCGCTCCCCACTTGCTGGTCGAGTCGGTCGCGCTGGGGACCGTCGGTCCCTCGGGGGAGCCGGATGAGCCGGCCTTCAGACAGGTGGGTGCGTTCACGCGTCTGGAGAGGCGCTCCTACTCCTGGCAGAAGTCGTACACCACGGAGGAGTGGTTGGACGAGCTTCCAACCCATAGTGGACACCGCGTGCTTCCTCCCGACGTGCTCGCTACCGTTCTCGCCGACGTAGGCGGGCTGATCGAGGGACTCGGCGGTGAGATCGTGGTCGAGTACACGACGGCAGGACTGTTCGGCGAGCGTAGGTGACATCGGTCCGACCAGAGCGCGGCCGGTGACATGCTGAGCCGGTGGCTCTAACCGACGCTCAGCAGACATTCATCCGCAACCATCCGGCGGCCGCGATGATCACGGTCGGGAGGGATGGCTTCCCGAAACCAGCGCGTGTCGCGGTTGCGGTGCTCGACGGGCGGCTACTGAGCAGCGGCACCGTCGACCGGGTTCGGACGCGCCGCCTTCGGCGTGACCCGAGATGCAGCTTGTTCCACTTCGATGCGGGCTACCAGTGGCTTGGCCTCGACACGAACGTGACGCTCGTCGAGGGCCCGATCGCGATCGACCTCAGCGTGCAGATGTTCCGCGCCGTGCAGGGCAAGCCGGACGGCAAGCTCTCGTGGTTCGGCGCAGAACACGACGAGGCCGCGTTCCGGGAGCTGTTGGTGCAGGAGGGGAGGCTTCTGTACGAGTTCGAGGTCGTACGTGCCTACGGGATGGCGTGATCGAGTGCTATCCCCGGGCTGACGATTCCGGTGCAGGAACGCGCCAGTAGCGGCCGTGGTCGCGCTTGAGGTAGCCGTGGTCGATGAGGAGGCGGCGGAGGAGTGCCCAGTCGCTGTACCAGCCGTAGAGGATGGTGTTCACCTCACGCTCGGAGTACACCTCGTCTGGTTGAAAGTCCTCGGCGATCACGTCTAGGAACACCCTGACCGCCCAGGGTTCTGATGGCATCGCGACGAGGCGGTTTCGGTACAGGTAGCGCCGCGCAAGCTGGGTGTGTTGGTCGTTGAGAGCTCCAACCCGCAACGTGGCGGCATCTCGGACTGACCGGGCGAAGACATCACCATCTAGGGAGTACACACCGTCGTGGTTCTCGATGAGCCGGGCCGCCTCGAGACGCGCTAGATGTTCAAGGATCGCTCGTGGTGACGCCTCGACGGCCGCGATCAGGTCGTCCGTCGTGCGGTCTTTCTCGTCGAGGACGGCAATTATGTGACGCCGGTGCGGGTCGGCGAGCAACCCCACGATCTCCTCCGGGGCAGGCGCGCGATCTGGAAGGCGTGCGGGAGGGCCAGGCATGGGAGAAGGTTAACCCTCTATAACGTAGGATGACGTATCTTTTCGCGTATGGACGAGAAGCTCATCTTCTATACGTCGGCGGAGGTCGCCGAGATGCTGCGGCTCCACGTCCAGGTGGTGCAACGGAAGCTGCAGGCAGGTGAGATACCCGCCTACCGGATCGGAAAGGAGTGGCGCGTCGAGCGCGGCCAACTACTCGAGTGGCTCGAAGAACACTCGAACCAGCGCGCCCGACCACTCGCGAATCGATGGTTCGATCGGGAAGGCCGCCTCAAGGCGATGCCGTCGCAACGAGCGAAGCGGCGCGCGGTTCTTGAACGCATCGGCGAACGATTCGAGCCGGGCCGGGCCTACCCCGAACGAGAGGTCAACGCCGTGCTCCGCCTCGTGTTCGACGACACCGCTTACCTACGTCGGGAACTAGTGGCTGAACGGATCCTCCGGCGGAGCAAGGGCGTCTACCACCGCCCGCTCGGATGACGGTCGCTCGGTCGAGGTGGCTGAGCCCCCGGTACCGGCATATCGTGCCCCCATGGCGATCGCGATTTCCGATGACCACCGGGCCCTGGCGAGCACCGCCGCGGAGTTCCTTCTGAAGCGAGAGGCGCGCCGCTCGTCTCGTGAGCTCCTGGAGGCCGAGACCGAGCCGTTGCCGCCGATGTGGGATGACGTGATCAACCTCGGCTGGCTGGGCCTCCACTTGCCGGAAGAGTACGGAGGCTCTGGGTACGGGATCGAGGAGCTCGTCGTGGTGGTCGAGGAGCTGTCGAAGGCGGTCGCACCGGGTCCGTTCGTACCCACCGTGATCGCGAGCGCGGTGATCGCCGCCAAGGCGGACGAGGCCACCAAGAAGCGACTTCTTCCGGGTTTTGCGGCCGGAGAACTTACCGGCGCAGTTTCACTCGAAGGATCGGTGTCGGTGAAGGGAGGGTCCGCTTCTGGCGATGCGGGCGTCGTGCTTGGCGGCGGTCTCGCCAAGGTCTTCCTGGTGGCGGCGGGCGACGACGTGGTGGTTGTAGAGGCGGGCGAGGGGGTCGCGGTCGACGTCCCGCGCAACATGGACCCGACCCGTCGAAGCGCGCGAGTCATGCTCGACAAGGCACCGGCCACCGTGATTCCGGGCGGTCACCGCCTCTTGGTCGACCTTGCCCGAGTGATCCTGTCTGCGGACGCGGTCGGTCTCGCCCGCGAGTGCACCGACATGGCGGCCGGATACGCGAAGGAGCGTCTCCAGTTCGGTCGAGTGATCGGCACGTATCAGGCTGTCAAGCACCACTGCGCCAACATGGCTGTCGCGACCGAACTCGCAACGTCCGCCGTGTGGGACGCGGCGCGCGCCGCGGCGACGGGCGGCGACCAGTTCACCTACGCCGCGGCAGTCGCCGCGACCCTCTCGGCTCCCGCGGCCGACCTCTGCGCCAACCTCAACACTCAGGTGCACGGCGGCATCGGCATGACCTGGGAGCACGACGCCCATCTCTTCATGCGGCGGGCGACCAGCCTGCTCGGCTTCCTCAACCCAGCGAGCGCGGCCGCCGAAGTCACCGACCTCGCACGGCGCGGAGTGGAGCGGGCCCGTGCGGTTGAGCTGCCGCCGGAGGCCGAGGCGATCCGCAGCGAGGTCCGTACGTTCGCGGAGCGCATCAAGGACCTGACGGCCGATGAGCAGCGGGCGGAGCTCATTGAGACCGGCTACGTCAACCCCGCCTGGCCGCGTCCCTACGGTCGGGAGGCCGGCGCGGTCGAGCAGCTCGTGATCGAGCAGGAGTTCGACACGGCAGGCATCCGCCGGCCCGGATACGGCATCACGGGCTGGGTGATCCTCACGCTGATCCAATACGGCACCGACGACCAGATCGCCCGTTGGGTCAAGCCGGCCCTGAACCAGGAACTGACCTGGTGTCAGCTGTTCAGCGAGCCCGACGCGGGCTCTGACGCGGCCGGCATCAAAACCCGCGCGAAGCGCGTCGACGGCGGCTGGTTGGTCAACGGCCAGAAGGTCTGGACGAGCGGCGCCCACGTCGCCGGCATGGGCTTCGCGACCGTCCGCACCGATCCTGACAAGCCCAAGCACGACGGCATCACGATGATGGTGATCGACATGCATGCCGAAGGGGTCGAGGTGCGGCCGCTGCGACAGACGTCGGGCCAGGCCTCGTTCAACGAGGTCTTCTTCAATGATGTCTTCGTGCCTGACGACGACGTCGTCGGACCAGTGGACGGAGGTTGGACCGTGGCCCGGGCGACGCTCGGCAACGAGAGCGTGAGCATCGGAGGCGGTCGGGGCGGCATGACCGCACAGGCCGCCACGATGATCAAGAATTTCGACGCCCAGCCCGATCGCCTGGTTGGTGGTGCCACCCGGATCGGTCGCTACATCGCGGGCAACCAAGCACTCGGACTGCTCAACCTGCGCAGCGCGCACCGCGCCGTTGCAGGAACCGAGCCCGGACCGGAGGGCGCGATCACCAAGCTCGTCTCCTCTGAGCTCGGACACGAAGCCGCCGCGATACTGACCGAGCTCAACGGCACCGCGGCCGCCTTCATGGACGGCCCCAGTGCGACGAGCAACGGGCTCGTGCTCATGCACCGCGGCATGTCGATCGCGGGCGGCACATCCGAGATCAAGCGCAACCAGATCGGCGAGCGCATCCTCGGCCTACCTCGGGACCCGCTCATCAACTAGCTAAGCTAGCTACAGCTAGGTGAAGCTAGCGGGCTACTTCGGAACCATCTGGGCAGCGAACGTCTGCACGGCGATCTTGCCGTCTTGGACGACGAATGTGTCGGTGCCCATGGGGATCTGATGGGATGCAGTGTCAGCGTGCCAGGCTATAAACGCCACATGTCCGGTGACCTCGGTGTTGTCGAGCTCGAACTCGTAAGTGCCCGGCTCGAAGATCCCGCTGAAGAAGCCCTTCAATGCCTCGCGGATCGCGGCTCTTCCCACGACCTGGCCGCCTTGGGTGATGAGCACCGATTCGTCGTCGTAGTCCTTCGCTGCCTCGTCAGCATCCCCCGCGCCGAAGGCCTGGAGGTGGTGGTTCAATACTTCTTCCGTCGCCACACTCGGGCGCAGGTTGGTCGTTGCCATGTGAAACTCTCCTTAGAACAGGCGGCTTGGCGCCAGGGCAAGGATTTGCGTTCCTTGGCCAGCCAGGTAGGTGACCGAGAGGGCACAGACGTGGGCCGGTAGGAAGGTTCCGCCTCGCCGCCCACTGTGCACTGGCAAGGGCACCTCCACAAGGATGGACGGAGCATTTCCGGCCAATGGCGCGAGCTAACGGTGTCGGTTGTCGCGATCGGACAGGTTCTTCTAGTCAATACGACTACTGGAGTCCGGTACTTGTGCCCTCAACTTGTGACGGGGGTGAGCTCGTCCTGAGCCATGCGGATGCGCGCCCGCTCGAGGTCGGCGTCGAAGTGGATGAGTTTGGGCCCACCGTCTTCGTTCGACCACGGCTCCCACTCGGGCACTCCGGCCTGGGGCGATGGTGCGCCGGTGTGAGCAAAGTTGCGGAGGTAGCCCATCATCGCCGCAGCCAGGGCTTCGCGGCCCGGGCGGTTTTCCTCGGAGTAGCGGCCGTCGCCGTTGGCGCTGGTGCGGCCACCGCCGTGCAGGAAGAACGCGATGTCCATCCCGTGGGCGGCGCCTAGTTGCCAGTTGAGGGGCTCGGGGAGGGGGCTCGGGTGATCGCCGCCATCCCATCCCCACAGGAACTCATAGCCGTAGACCGGTGGCTGATCCGCGTTGGAGCGGAGCCGGCGGAGGAGGTCGTCGCAGCCGGTCGCGCGCTTGTCGAGGCTTGCCTGACGGGCCATGGCCTCGTATCGCTCGCGGTCATCGAAGAGCTCGCGGCGACGACTGAGCTGGAACTTGGCTTCCTCCTTGTTCATGCCGATTATCGCGGGCACCTTGTTCGGGTAGGTCCCGTCGTCGAGCGCGCCGAAGCCGGCGGGGTGGATGACGGCTCCGTCGCGGTAGCCGGCGAAGAAGCGGACCGATCGAGCGGCCGCAGACAGGTCTTCGGGCGAGGTCTGGCGTAGGAAGGCGGCGATGTCTCCGTCGGAGCGAGGACGGGTCGTGCCGTTGCGCTCGAGCAGCGCGGTGAGGATGGCCTCGCCCCGTTCGTCGGCCTCCGCCATGGTGTGGGTGTCCTGCCGGCCGCTCTGAGCCATCGCCTTGTGGAACAGGCCGGTCGCCGCGGGCGAGATCAGCAGCGACAGAGTGTTGTATGCGCCAGCAGACTCGCCCGTGACGAGCACATTGTCGGGGTCACCACCAAAAGCCAGGATGTTGGCCTGGATCCACTGCAACCCCTTGATGATGTCGAGCGTGCCGTAGTTCCCCGAGTCGTCCAGAGGGTCGCGACCCTCCCGTTGGGTCGGATGGGTGAACCATCCGAGATTGTTGAGGCGGTACGGCACGGTCACGACGACGACGTCGGAGCGGGCCGCGAGCAGCGAGCCGGGCGTTTGAGGTAGCGACGGCATCTGCACCTGGTTGCCGCCGCCGGGGATCCACACGTACACGGGGAGGCCTTCGCGTCCGTGGGCGGGACGCCACACATTGAGATAGAGGCAATCCTCCGATGCTCCCGGCACACGGAACTGCCATGGCACCGGGGCGTACTCGCGTGCCTCGCGCACGCCGTCCCACGGTGCCGGATCTCGCGGCGCCTTCCAGCGGCGGTCGCCCACGGGCGGCGCCGCGAACGGGATGCCCCGCCACGAGAGCGTGTCGTGGCGGTCGTCGATCCCCTGCAGCCGGCCCGTGGTGACGGTGACCTTGGATGCGAAGCGTGTGTCCCCCATGGGCTTGACCTTAACTTGAGCGACAAGGTGCGGAAACTCGCCCGTGGTTGGCTTGAGCGCGGCCCGTAGGCTGGTCGACGTGCCCGCAACACCGACGACGTGGGTGGTACTCCTGCGAGGGATCAATGTCGGCCGCGCCAAGCGCGTCGCGATGGCCGACCTGCGGGACCTGCTGAGCTCCCTCGGCTACGAGGACGTGCGGACGCTGTTGCAGAGCGGCAACGCCGTGTTCGGCGCCCCTGCCGGATCGCGCGCCAAGATCGAACAGGCCGTGTCCGGGGCCATCGAGGAACGACTCGGGCTCGAGGTCTCTACCGTCTCCCTCACCGCCGCTGAGCTCGACGCTGTCGTCCAGGCCAACCCATTCGTGGCGCGTGGTGTCGATCCGAGCCACCTCCACGTTGTGTTCCTTGGGGCCAAGCCGCCGGCAGACCGGCTCGCCACCGTTGATGCGAAGAGCCTGATGCCGGACGCGTTCGAGGTCGGTGACCGCGTGCTCTACGTGCACCAACCCGAAGGCTTCAAGGCGTCCCGGCTGCCCGACTGGAGCACACTCCTCGGCATCACGGTGACCCAGCGGAACTGGAACACGACGACGCGCCTCCATGAGCTGGCACTGTCCTCCTGAGATCCTTCGCGGGTGAGGCGCGAGGCCTCGGGCGGCAGATGCCGCTAGATGGGTCGAGAATGCCGCTATGGCGTTCCGCACGATCATCGAGCCGTTCCGCATCCATTCCGTCGAGCCCCTTCGGATGACGGACCAGGAGTACCGGCGCGAAGCGTTGGTGGCGGCGGGCTACAACCTGTTCGGTCTCCACTCTGCCGACGTGTTGATCGACCTGCTCACTGACTCGGGCACGGGCGCGATGTCGAGCGAACAGTGGGCGGGCGTCCAGCGCGGCGACGAGAGCTATGCCGGATCACCTTCGTGGTTCCGGTTCCTCGAAGCGGTAACGGACCTGTTCCCCTTCGGGCACGTGATCCCCACCCATCAGGGGCGCGCGGCGGAGAAGATCCTCTTCACGGTCATCGCCGGGCCGGGAAAGGTCGTGCCCAACAACACCCATTTCGACACCACGCGGGCGAACGTCGAAGCCACCGGCGCAGAGGCGGTCGACCTCGTGATCCCAGAAGGGCTGGATCCCGCTGATTCACATCCGTTCAAGGGGAACATGGATCTCGACCGGCTGGACCAACTGTTGCGCGAGCGGTCGGCCGATGTCCCGGCGGTGTTCGTCACGATCACGAACAACTCGGGCGGGGGTCAGCCGGTATCGCTCGAGAACCTGCGGGGCGTGCGAGCGGTCACGGAGGGTTACGGAATACCGCTCTTCCTGGACGCGTGCCGGTTCGCCGAGAACGCCTGGTTCATCAGGGAGCGTGAGCCGGGACAGCAACATAGAACGGTGCGAGAGATCGTGCTCGAGATTGCTTCGCTCGCTGACGGGATGACGATGAGCGCCAAGAAGGACGGCCTCGCCAACATCGGTGGGTGGCTGGCGATGCACGATGACGACCTCGCCGAGCGCTGCCGCAACCTGCTCATCCTCACCGAGGGCTTTCCCACCTATGGCGGCCTCAGCGGGCGCGATCTGGAGGCAGTGGCCCAAGGTCTGAGCGAGGTCGTCGAGCACGACTACCTCCGCTACCGCATCCGGTCCACGGGGTACCTCGGTGACGGACTGATTGCCGCGGGCGTTCCGGTCGTGAGGCCGATCGGTGGCCACGCCGTGTACATCGACGCGCGTGCGCTCCTCCCTCACGTCCCGCCGCTGGAGTACCCCGGCCAGTCCCTCGCCGTGCACCTCTACGAGCTGGGGGGTATCCGGACGTGCGAGATAGGAACCGTGATGTTCGGGAGTCAGCCCGACGGGACCGAGCGCCCCGCTGCTCTCGATCTCGTCCGTCTCGCGGTGCCCAGGCGCACGTACACCCAGAGCCACATCGACTACGTCATCGAAGTGTGCGGGGAGGCGGCTGCTCGCGCCGCGGATCTTGCCGGTTACCGCATCGTGGACGAACCGAGGACCCTCCGGCACTTCACCGCGCGCTTCGAGCCGCGGAGTGGGGTCAACCAGGGTTGACACGGTGGCCTGGGTCAACATAGGTTGACCCTATGAGCGAGGCAACGCGGCTGGCCGGAGCGGCCAGCAACAAGGACCCTGCCGTCGGCTTGCGGGCGGTGCGGGCGCTGCGGGACCTCCTCGAGGATCTCGAGGGCCTCCAAGTCGAGAATGCCCGCTCGGCCGGCTGGTCGTGGGAGCGCATCGCAGGCGCGCTTGGGGTGACGAAGCAGGCCGTGCACAAGAAGTACGCCGGCCGCCGACTGCTGAGAAGGGGGAAGTGACGATGTTCGAGCGGTTCACTCGCCGGGCGCGACAAGCGCTGGCCACTGCGCAGGAGGAAGCCACCAGCCTGGGACACAACTTCCTTGGCACCGAGCACATCCTGCTGGGCCTGCTCCGGGAACCACATGGTGTAGCCGCCGGCGTACTCGGCGCGTGTGGAGTGTCCTACGAGGCGGCGCGCCGTACTGTCCTCGCGATCCTCGGCTCCGATCCGGAAGGTGTCGGACTGCGCGACGCGGATGCCCTTGCCACGATCGGTATCGATCTGGAAGCCGTCCGGTCGTCGGTTGAAGAGGCCTTCGGGGAGGGCGCGCTCGAACGATCGAGGCTCGGGCGAAACGGACGGGAGGCGCGCCGAAATTCGCGCCACGAGCGAAGGAGGTCGTCGAACTGTCGCTCCGTGAGGCCCTCAGTCTCGGCCACAGCTACATCGGGACCGAGCACCTCCTCTTGGCGATTCTCCGCCTCGGGGAGGGCGTCGCCTACCTGACGATCGACCGGCTGGTGTCGGAGCGGCCCGACGAGATCCGGGGCCTGGTCATGGAACGCCTGGAGCAACTCGGGCAGGGTGCCTGAGCATCGTGGACGGTGGGATGCGCGGCGGCTGCTCGACGGCGATCAGAAGAAGACGTGGTCTGTGTAGATCCCGGTGTGCTGGGCGTCGTCGGGGATCCGGGCGCTCGTCCCTGTGTTGAAGCGGTACGCCTCGACCGTGCTCTTCATCTGCCGTAGTAGAGGCTGGCCACGAGAGCCGCGTGAGGTGAAGATCGACAGTTGGTCGATGCCGCGTTCGTCGAGGGCGGTACTCCACGCTCCGAGCAGCTGCCGGAACGCGTCGTCGGCACCATCGACGAAGCCGTAGTCCATGACGTGGCCCCGCCGGCTCCGGGTGACCTCACCGTCGCGCTCCGTCACGACCTGGACCTTGTTGCCTGCGGGCCAGATTCCGAGCACGGCTCCGTCGGCGAGGAGCACCTCGTCCCACGAGTAGAGCGGGTCCCGCTCGAGGCGCTCGACGAAGGACTGCTCGGTGTAGGGGAGGTAGAACTCTTCGCCGTCGTGGAAGGTGTTGAGGATCTCGACGATCTCGGGGGCATCAGCGCGGGTGGCCCGCCGAACGCCACTGGCAGTCGTGGCAAGCGAGGCGGTCGGTAACAGGAGGCGGTAGACGGTCGGCACCCACTCGCGTGCCACGAAGTCCGGCCGGGACTGGACCTGTTCGGCGACATGGGACCAGGCGGGGTTCTCGATCATGAAGTACCCGACGTAGAGATCCGTCCTTCCGCGGTAGCGCCACCAGACCGCGTTGTCGAAGGCGCCCCACAGTCCCTTCCGCTGGTGTTTGGGCAGGATCCGAAGGTGGATGAAATACGTGGTACGGGCTTCCTCCCCGCCGAACTTGGTGCGACCGCGGGCGCCCCATGCCACACCAGCCGGTTCGCCCTCGACTTCGGCGATGCAGACCATCACGTCTTCCATCAGCCGCGCGGCGGCAAAGTAGTCGTCGCCCCGGTCGGTAGCGATGCGCGTGTCACCCAGCACCACCGGAGCACCGCGCTCGATCTCAGCGAGTGTCGCGGCGTCGTCGGCCGTTGCCTCGCGGATCTGTAGGTCGAAGTCGAAGACGCGCTCCCACCTCTCGACCTCGATGCGATGAGGCTGACTCTCCTCAACCATGAAGGTGATCTTCTGGCGGTGGCCCTTCTCAGGAGCGAGCACGACGGCGACCTCGCTCGGGGACGACTCCTCGATCGACTGGATCGAGAACGGGCCGAATCCGTTCCAGTCATCGATCCACTTCCTCCGACCTTCGTCGTCGCCTTTGAACCAAGGCGACTGGGGCCACATGTCGACGTAGCGGCTGAGGACGTCGGCTGCCGACAACGTCTCGGGACGCTCCACTCCGTCGAGCCACCACGCGAGCTGATGTCCAGCAGGAGTGTCGGGAATGTCCGGTCTATCCACACCGGAAGGGTTGTGGCCGTGGCGCCTGGATGCAACTGATTTGCTGGCGCGATCGGGTTGCGGAAGTGCGAGCATTGGCTGGTGGCCGCGAACGGGAGGGCGGGTTGATGACGTCGATGTATCACGAGGGCTCTCGCGCCCTCCAAGACCGGTTTGACAGCCGGAGGATCGCCGACCGGTTGGAAGAGGTGGTCGTCCACGAGGAGTTCTCGTCCGGCGACAAGGAGTTCATCGAGCGATCGCCGATGTTCTTCCTCGCCACCGCAGACGCGGACGGTTGGCCCGACTGCTCCTACAAGGGAGGGATGCCAGGCTTCGTGCGGGTGGTCGACCCGACAACGCTTGCCTTCCCGAGCTACGACGGCAATGGCATGTTCCGGAGCCTCGGCAACATCGCCGTGAACCCGAAGGTGGGGCTCCTCTTCCTCGATTTCGAAAAGCCGAATCGGACGCGCGTGAAGGGGACAGCGGCGCTCCATTACGACGACGAGCTGCTCGCCTCCTTCGAGGGAGCGCAGCTCATCGTGCGTGTCACGGCCGAAGCGATCTTTCCGAACTGTCCGCGATACATCCACCGGATGGAGCTGGCCGAATACTCGGTGTATGCGCCGCGCGCAGACCACACACCGCCGGTTCCCGACTGGAAAGAGATGGAGGTGTTCCGGGATCACCTTCCCCGGCCGCGCTAGACGACAGCGTCGCCGCCGCGGGCCCAACTAGCCGGGTTGCGTTCCGGTGACCCAGGCGAACTGCCACGTGTCGGTGTATTGCCGGAATGATGCGAGCTTGCCGGCACGGATCCCCCAGATGTGGCAGACCTGGGCGTCGAGAGGGTCTCCCGTGTTCGCTGCCTTGGCCCGGTAGCGGCCCTCGACGATGACGACTTCTCCCGCGTCGTGGAACCCGAAGGGATCGACCTCAAAGCTGTCGAAGCTGTCGGGGATGCGGGCGAACACGTTCGCAAGAACTGCGGCCGGACCATGGTGGCCGCCGGCCGCATGCCAGAGCGAGTGCTCGGCCTCGTCCCACGAGATGTCTGGGTCCATGGCGTTGACGACGGCGTCGATATCGCCGCGGCTGAACGCTCCGTAAGCGTCCTTCACGAGACGGACGTTCGGTGAAGTGGTATCGGTCATGGAGCCAGCATCGTCCTCGGGGCGGGAGCGAGCATCCTGCAAAGGGGCCATTTCGCTGAGGAACGCGCATGATCAAATCTGACCATCGCGCCGGCGTATCGACAGGTAGGGTTGCGGCGGTGGCCTTCAGTTGACCGCGGGCTCCTCCGCCTTCGAGTGCCTCCCATTCAGGTGATCGAAGACGAGACAGGAGACAAACATGAGGATTCCCGAGGGTCTCGCCGCGTTCGCGGCGAATCAGGGCGCCGCCGGCACGGCGTGGTTGGACCGGCTGCCTGACCTGATCGACAGGTTTGCCCGCCGGTGGTGTGTGGACGAGCTCGCGACACTCGATGGCTGCGGCGAGGTGGCGTGGGTCGGAGGCGGACGGCGCGAGGGCGTGGAGGTGGTGTTGAAGCTTTCCTGGCCGCACGCCGAAGCAGCAACCGAGGCAGCCGGCCTGCGGTTCTTTGACGGCCGGGGCGCGGCGGAACTGTTGGAGGCGGACGAGCCCGAGTTCGCGCTGCTCATTGAACGCTGCCGTCCAGGTGCAGACATCTGGTCGATCGGGCCGGAGCAAGCTCACCGCGTGGCTGCCTCGGTTCTCGAGCGGTTGTGGCGAGAACCGGGGGGCTCGGTGGCGCCGATCGGCACCCTCGCCGACACCGTGGCGGAGTGGAACGCGCAGTTCCCGTCAACGCGACAGTCCTACCCGGCGGCACTCGTCGGTGAGGCGACGGAGTTGGGCGTGGTGTTGAGCGAGTCCACCCGGAAGCCCGTCGTTGTGCATGGCGACTTCAATCCGTTCAACGTGTTGTCGTCGCGCCGCGACGGCTGGCTGGCCATCGACCCGAAGCCTCTACTCGGTGACCGCGCGTACGACCTGGCGCAGTACCTCGGGAACTGGATCGAAGCGGCGGATGAATCCGGTGACGCGGTGCGATGGATGGCCTCGGCGGTGGACTTCTTCGCCGACCGGCTCGCCCTCGATCCTTACCGGATCGCGGCGTGGGCGTTCGTCAAGTCCCTCGGTTGGAACTGGGGCGTGCACACGGCGCAGGTGTTCAAGACGCTGGCCGACCAGACCCGTGGCCGGTCGGTTAGTCGGTAACCGGGGTCGCGAGGAAGACGGGGATCCGTCGGGAGGTGCGCTCCTGGTACTGGGCATAAGGTGGGAAGGCGGCCACGGCGCGTTCCCACCAAGTATCCCGTTCGACGCCATCGAGTTCCCGTACCCGGACCGGGAAGGGTGCCGGACCGTCCTGCACCAGAACGGCGTCTGGGTTGGATCGGAGATTGTGCACCCACACCGGGTGCTTCGGTGCGCCGCCCATGGAGCCGATGAGGGCGTAGTCGCCGTCGTGTTCGACGCGCATCAGCGCGATCTTCCGCTGCTTCCGGGATTTCTTGCCCGACATGGTGACGATGACAATTGGCAGTCCGGTATCGCGAAGGGTGTGTCCCTCGCGTCCGCCCGTGCGCTCGTAGACCTCCACTTGGTCGCGGACCCACCGGACGGGGCTTGGTTCGTAGTCGCCTTCGAGGGTCACACCACGACCCTAGACGGGCACCAACAGCGAGCTCGCCCGGAACTTGAGGCAATAACGATCGGATTCCGATCGTTATTGCCTCAAGTTCGGCCGGCGGATGGTGGGGGTGATAGTGGGGGTGGGGGTTCAGGCGGCGGCGGTGAAGGGGTCGTGGTCGGACAGGAAGCGTTCGAGACGCGCCTCGTCGACCCGATGGACGACGGTGCTGGCCTCGTGCTGGTCGCGGACGCACTTGGCGAGAGTGAAACTCGACGTCACCGTGTAGAGGAGTCCCACCGCCAGGAACGAGCGGGTCCAGCCGGGCACGGGCAGATAGGCGATGCCCAACAGCACTCCCGTGATCGAGACGCCGAACGAGATCGCAGACTGCGCGAAAAACGCCGACGTGGGCTTCTGGTTGATGGTTATGGCTGACATGGGACGAGCATGCGCCCCTCTCGTTCAGCGCACCATCCGGATTTGCCCCCAAAAGGTCCCACGGAACACCCCAAAGCTCGACCAGAGCCACGCCCGGCTCGAACTTGAGGCAATAACGATCGGATTCCGATCGTTATTGCCTCAAGTTCAGCCGGCGCGGGGTGCGGCGCGGCGGCGGTCGGACTCCTTCAGCCGCCGCTTCCGGATCCGGAGGTCGGTGGGGGTGATCTCGACGAGCTCGTCGTCAGCGATCAGCTCGATCGCGGATTCGATCGTGAGGACGCGGGGTGGCACCAGCTTGATTGCCTCGTCGGACGCGTGGGTCCGGATGTTGGTCTTCTGCTTCTCGCGGACGATGTTGACGACCATGTCGCCCGGGCGGCTGCTCTCGCCCACCACCATGCCCTCGTACACCTGCTGGCCGGGGCCGATCAGCATCTCACCCCGTTGCTGCAGGTTTCCCAGCGCGTACGACGTCGCAGTGCCGGTGCGGTCCGCGACGAGCGCGCCGCCCCGGCGATGAGGGAGGTCGCCGGCCCACGGGCCCCAGCCGCGATGGCGGGTGTGGAGGAGCGCGGTGCCACGCGTCGCGGTGATGGCCTGAGACCGGAACCCGAGCAGCCCGCGCGCGGGTGCTTCGAAGCTCAGGATCGTGCGACCGTGATCGCCCGGCCTCACGTCATGCACCACGCCCTTGCGCGGCGCGAGCGCCTGAGTGATCGTGCCGGCAAACTCGTCGGGGACGTCGACGATGCCTTCCTCGATGGGCTCGTGCCGCCGCCCGTCGACCTCGCGCGTGACGACCTCCGGCCGGCTCACCTCGAGCTCGTATCCTTCCCGCCGCATCGACTCGATCAGGACCGCCAGCTGGAGCTCACCCCGGCCGGTCACCTGTAGGACGTCGGCGGAGGAAGTGTCGTCGACCCGGATCGCGACATTGCCAAGCACCTCGCGGGCCAGACGCTCGCGAAGGTGCCGAGATGTGAGGAACTTGCCGTCGCGTCCCGCTAGGGGTGACGTGTTGACGCCGAAGGTCATGCGGAGCACCGGCTCGTCGACAGTAAGACGGGGGAGCGGATCGGGATCGGCTGGGTCGGCCACTGTGTCGCCGATCTGCACTTCCGGGAACCCGGCGAGGACGAACAGGTCGCCCGCCTGGATCGTGTCGGCTTCGCGCCGGCCGAGGCCGTCGATCGCAAGCAACTGGGCGGGACGTCGAGTGACCCCCGCACCGTCCGCGTGCACGAGCGTCACGGCGTCAGCAGCACGGAGCGTGCCTCGCACGACTCGGCCGATGGCGAGACGTCCGAAGTAGTTCGAGGCGTCGAGGTTCGTCACGAGCGCCTGGAGCGGCGCCTGACTGTCGCCGATCGGCGCCGGCACCGTACGGAGAACCGCGTCGAGCAAGGGCGCGAGGTCGGCGTCGGCGGCTGGCATGCCGACGCCGTCCATGGCCCTGCCTTCCCTCGCGATGGTGGAGACGACCGGGAACTCGATGTGGCGGTCGGCGACCTCGAGGTCGAGGAAGAGCTGGTAGAGCTCGTCGAGCACAGCGTGGGGACGGGCGTCGGCACGGTCGACCTTGTTGAGTACGACGACGGCGGGGAGGTCCGCAGCCACCGCCTTCGAAAGCACGTAGCGGGTCTGGGGAAGCGGTCCCTCGGCGGCGTCGACCAAAAGCAGCACACCGTCGACCATCGCCAAGGCCCGCTCCACCTCGCCACCGAAGTCGGCGTGGCCGGGAGTGTCGACGAGGTTGATGGTGATGCCCCGCCAGGGGACAGAGGCCGCCTTGGCCAGGATGGTGATGCCCCGTTCCCGCTCCTGGTCGTTCGAGTCGAGAACGCGATCGACGGCCTGCTGGTTGCGTTGCAGCACGCCTGTCTGGCGGAGTATGGCGTCGACGAGCGTGGTCTTACCATGGTCGACGTGCGCCACGAGGGCGACGTTTCGGAGGGGGGCGGCATCCATAGGGGGGTTCCGCAGCGTACAACGCGCGTGCCCTACCCGAACTTGAGGCAATAACGATCGGAATCCGATCGTTATTGCCTCAAGTTCGGTCGAGTCGGTGGTGGAAGGGCAACGCTCCTGACAGTTGCGGCGAGGCTGCCAGCTGCCGAGAGAGACGGTGCGACAGGCGTTCCGACGCGGGTTCGCCCAGGTGGGTGTAGTCGAGGAAGTCCGCGTTGCTGAAGCCGTCGCTGACGTCGAGGAAGTCGGCGTCGAAATCGGCGGCGAGCTGGCGGGCCTTCTGGCGTGCGAGCACCTCCATCCCCGGGTGGGGCAGGAGCTCGAGGAGTCGATCCGGGACGGGGAGCCAGGCGATCACGACCGTGATGCCGCGATCCTGGAGCTCCTCGATCGTCCGCCGGGCACTCGCCACCATCGTTCCGCCGACGTCGAAGTCGGAGACCACCTGGGCGCGCACGCGGCGTCGCTCGGCTTCTGTCGGGGTGCGGTCCGCTGGCTGGCGCTGCCCGTCGTGCCGGATTACCGAGCGGATCGCCTCCATCTTGGTGCGGTTCGCCCATGCGTCCGGATCGACGAGTTGACGCCGGTAGCGGAAGATGCCGGAGCGTTTGGCCAACCAGCGTTCCGCCTCGGCGAGGCGACCCGGTCGAGTGGCGTGGGCGGACTCATAGGAGTCGACCACGCTGAGGTCGCGACCGTCGTTGAGGTCGAGCACCGACATTCCCCACACGACTACGTCGGCTTCGACGTTGTCGAGCACGGGGTCGAGCAGCCAGCGTTCCTGAATCGGTGGGACACCGGCCGGGACGGCTGCGTTGTAGCTCTTGGTGCCCAAAGTCTCGTCGATCACCCGCGGTCCGATGGCGTAATAGCTCTGCGAGGTTCCCGTGAAGAGGATGTCGAGCTCGGTGCCCTTCATGCCGCGCAGCTGTTCGGCCTTGGCCTGCGCGATGTCGTGGTACCAGTTGCGGGGCTCGGGGAGCAGCGCGCCGAACAGGCGGACGGCGATCTCCGCGACGAGCAACACCGCGACGAAGCCCGCGGTCATGCGCCTGATGGGGCGCGGTATTGACGAGAGCCGGTCGACGGCGAGTGCAGTCATCAGAACTGGAAGTAGAAGAAGGGTTCGGGGGCGGCGCCACTGAACAGGACGAGAAGTGTCACCGCACTGCCGGCCATCGCCCCGGTGAAGGCCGGGACGTTCTGGGGAGCGCGAACCATTGTTGGACGCGTGCGGTGCACAAGGTCGATGCCGAAGAGCATCAGGGCGGCGACCGTGACGACGACCAGGTCAGCGGCCGCCTGGAAGTCGAGGCCCCACGATCCGGTGACGAGCTTGCTGAACACCCCCCCGGCGTTGCCGAGCGTGCCGGCGCGGAAGACGACGAGAGCGAGACAGTGGATCGCGAAGGTACGGAGGATCAGCGGCCACTCGCGGGCGCGTGGCAGACCGCCCTCCGTACCGTCATACACGGTCGCTCCCCGAAGACGCTCGCCCGCAAGGATCAGCCCGTGGATCAGACCCCATAGAACAAAGTTCCATCCCGCGCCGTGCCAGAGGCCGCCGAGCGTCATCGTGATGATCAAGTTGCGGTAGGTGCGGGCGTTACCGTGGCGGTTCCCGCCGAGGGAGATGTACACGTACTCCCGCAACCAGTCGGAGAGCGAGATGTGCCAGCGGCGCCAGAACTCGGTGACGTTGCGCGCCAGGTGGGGTTGACGGAAGTTGACCACCAGCTCGATTCCGAGCAGTCGAGACGTGCCTCGGGCGATGTCGGTGTAGCCGGAGAAGTCGCCGTACACCTGGAGAGCGAAGCCGACGACTGCAACGGCCACCGGAACGAAGCCCAAATCGGCGGCGCCGCCATAGCCGCGGTCGACGATCGGAGCGACGGTGTCGGCGATCACCACCTTCTTGACGAGGCCCATCAGTACCAACGTGATCGCCGACATCACCTGCTCCGTCCGAACCCGGGGCCGGGGAGCCCGCAGTTGGGGAAGCAGGTGTGTCGCCCGTTCGATGGGACCGGCGACGAGTTGGGGGAAGTAGGCGACGTAGAGGGCGAACGTCGTCAGGTCACGCTCGGGGTCGAGGCGGCCGCGGTAGACGTCGACGGTGTAGGAGATCGTCTGGAAGGTGTAGAAGCTGATGCCGACCGGCAAGATCACTTCGAGCAGTGGCGGGTTCGGGGCGAGCCCGAAACGCTCGAGGAAGACGCCGGCCGAGGCCACGAAGAATCCGGCGTACTTGAAGAAGCCCAGGATCCCGAGATTCACCGCGATGCTGGTGAACAACAGTTGCCGGCGTTGGCGCTCTCTCGTTTCGACGCCCAGCCGCCGCCCGACCACGAAGTCGACCGCGGTCGAGAGCCAGATCAGGCCGAGGAAACGCCAGTCCCATCCCGCGTAGAAGAAATAGGACGCGACAAGGAGCAGCCGCTGTTGGGTGCGATGACCGCACCGCCAGTACAGCGCCAGCACTGTGGGAAGGAAGATCGCGAACGCGAGGGAGTTGAAGAGCATCAGGGAGACCTGTGTTCACCCTGCCGGGGGCGTGGCGCTCTTACCCTACGATCGGCCAGTCGAACCGCCGTGCCTTTACACGGCAAAGTCCGCGGGAGGGAGCAAGGGGTGCCGGTAAGGGCTGTCGGAGGGCGAACGCCGCGGATCGCGGAGTCCGCATGGGTGAGCGAGGGCGCCTACGTCGTCGGTGACGTGGAGCTGGGGGAGGGGTCGAGCGTGTGGCCCGGCGCGGTGATCCGGGGCGACTTTGCGTCGATAACGATCGGGTCCAACACCCACGTCGAGGACAACGTGGTGATCCACTGCGGTGAAGACATGACGATCGGCGACAACGTAACGATCGGTCACGGGGTCGTCGTGCACGGGAGGCGGGTCGGGAACAACTGCCTTCTGGGAAACAACTCGACGATCCTCGACCGGTCTGAGATCGGCGATGCATGCATCGTCGGGGCGGGCGCGCTGCTACTCGGCGACACGGTCGTGCCCGACGGTTCTTTCGTTGTCGGCGTGCCAGCCACCGTGCGGCCGGGACGGCCCGACCAGGCCGAGCGGATGCGCCGCCGAGGTAGGTCCGAAGGTGGGTACGCCTCAATGATGAAGCTCTATAAGAGCGAGGGCCTGTAGCCATCGATGAGGACCGAGCCGTCGACGCGGTGCCGATCGATGATCCTGACGACCCCCGCCTCGTCGATTACCGCGATCTGACCGACGCCGAACTGCGGGCGCGCCGCGAGGCGGACGAGGGCCTGTTCGTTGCGGAAGGGGTTCACGTGATTCGCCGCCTGGTGCGATCGGCCTATCCGGTGCGTTCCGTGCTGGCGGCACCGCGCAAGCTCGAGGCCATGCGTGACGATCTGGCAGGACTCACGGCCCCCGTCTACGTCGCGAGTCAGCACGTGTTGAACGGGGTCGTCGGCTTCAACATCCACCGCGGCGCGGTGGCGGTCGCCGGTCGTCTGGCGCCTCAGCGGGCGGAGGCTGTGGCGGCGGACGCGGCGCGGGTCGTGGTGGTCGAGGGGATGACCGATCAGGAGAACCTCGGCCTCATCTTCCGCAACGCGGCCGCACTCGGCATCGATGCGGTGCTGCTCTGCCCGCATACCTGCGATCCGCTCTACCGCCGGACGGTGCGGGTGTCTATGGGTCATGTCCTGGCCACGCCGCACGCACGGTTTGTCCGCTGGCCCGACGGTCTCGACGACCTGACCGCGTCGGGGTTCAAGACGGTCGCCCTGACCCCGGACCCGAGCGCGGTCGCCCTCGACGCCGTCGACCCACGCCCAACGGACAAGGTCGCCTTATTGGTCGGCGCCGAGGGTCCCGGCCTGACGCCGGGCGCGATGGCCCGGGCCGACGTCCGCGTCCGCATCCCGATGGCTGCGGGCGTCGACTCCCTCAACGTCGCCGCCGCGGCCGCGATCGCCTTCCACCACTTCCGCCCGCCGAACTTGAGGCAATAACGCACGGATTCCGCGCGTTATTGCCTCAACTTCGGTTGAGGTGCTGGTTGAGGCGGCCCCCGGCGCGGCGGATCTCCTGGCGGAGGATGCGGTCGAGGCCGGGCAGCCACCCGGATCCCCCGTAGTGCAGGTCCATACGAACCCGGCAGGTGCCGGCAGCATCGCTGGAGTCGTGGTCGATCGCGGCGCTCAGAGTCCAGGGACTGTGCGATTCGCCGTCGTGCTCCCGTCGCTCGAAGCGCACGCGGACGTCGGGTTCGTGGATCGTCCTCACCATCCTGACCCGTTTTGTGCGGCGGACCGGGCCGAGGCGCGCGCCGAGGTCGACGAACCACGCCGGCCCCGCGTCGTCTTGATGGGCGGTGGCCGACGAGACCTCGACCACGATGCCGAGCCACGCCGGGTAGGTGCCGAGATCAGCGATTACCGCAAAGGCGCGGTCGGCGGGGTGCTTGAGGTCGGCGCGCCCGTAGAGGTCCACGTGTTGAGTTGACGCCGACGGCTACGCGTTCGATGCCAGGACGTCGTCTCCCATGTGCTCCATCCATTGGGCGAACATGCCCGCGTAGATGCCACCCAGGGCGACAAGCTCATCATGGCTTCCGAGCTCGACGATGCGGCCGTCGCTGACGACGCCGATCCGGTCGGCCCGCATCGCCGTGGAGAGGCGGTGGGCGATGATGATCGCGGTGCGGCCCTCGAGCACGTTGTCGAGGGCGCGCTCGATGATCGCCTCAGACTTGAGGTCGAGGCTAGAGGTCGCCTCGTCGAGCACGAGCACGCGGGGCTGGGCCAGAAACGCCCGGGCAAGCGCGAGCAGCTGACGCTCGCCCGAAGACAGGGACGATCCCCGCTCGTAGACCGGTGCATCGATGCCTTCAGGAAGGCGGGCAACGAGCTCGTCGAGACCCACCGCCCGGCACGCCTCCATGACGTCTTCGTCGGTCGCCTCCGGGCGGGCGAAGGCAACGTTGTCGCGGATGGTGCCGCCGAAGAGGAAGGCCTCCTGCGGAACGATGCCGAGCTGGCTGCGCAGTGAATCGATGGTTACGTCGCGAAGGTCGTAGCCGTCGAGGAGGACGCGACCCTCGGTCGGGTCGTAGAAGCGAGTGACGAGCTTGGCGATCGTCGACTTGCCGGCGCCGGTCTGGCCCACGAGCGAGAAAGTCTCACCCGCCTCGATCGTGAGGTCGACGTCGCGCAGCACCGGTTCCGCCGGCCGGTAGCCAAAGGTGACGTTGTCGAGGGTGATCTCACCGACGATGGCCGGAAGCTCGATGGCGTCGGGCCGCTCTGCCACCGAGGGCTTCGTCTCGAACAGGTCGGCGAGCTTGTGCACCGCCGCCTGGCCCTTCTGGTAGCTGTTGTACAGCTGGACGAGCTGCTGGATCGGGGCGAAGAACGTCGTGAGGTAGAGCACGAACGCGGTGAGCTCGCCCACCTGGAGGTTCCCCTGGAGCACCATCCAGCCGCCGACCACAAGGACGAGCATCTGGGAGAGGGTGCCGACGGCGTCGGCGCCCGGACCGTAGATAGCGGCCACACGAGCGGCCCTGTTGTTGGCGAACTGGTGGTCACCGACATAGTTGCGGTGCTTGGTCTCGTTGAACCGCTGCCGGTTGTAGGCAGCGATGATCCGGATTCCCGAGAGGTTCTCCTGGAGGTCGGCGAGCAGGTCGGCGATGCGGTTTCGGACGTTCTCGTACTCGCGTTCCGAGGCGTTCCGGAACCACAACGTCATGACGAACATGAGCGGCACGATGCCGAACAGCACGACCATCGCCAGCTGCGCGTTGAGGATGAACAGCGCCGTCACGACGATTATGAGGGTGAAGCCCTGGACGACGAACTGGATGATGCCCTGTCCGAGCAGTTCCTGGAGCGCTTCGATGTCGCTCGTCATGCGGGTCATGATCCGGCCCGCCTTCTCCTCGGTGAAGAAGTCGAGCGACAGCCGCTGGAGGTGGGAGAAGACCCTCACCCGCAGGGTGCGCATGAGTCGCTGACCGAGGCGGCCCGTCCACGCGGTGCGGCCCCATGTGGAGAACCCGTTGATGATCACGGCTCCCACGAAGAGGAGGCCCATGATGAGGACGACACCGAAGTCGCCCTTGATGATCCCCTCGTCGATGGCGCGCTGGGTGAGCATCGGGCCTATGTTCATCGTGACGGCTTCGACCGCCACGATCGCGACGCCGACCGCGAGCGCCAGCCAGTGCGGCCGAAGGAAGCCGGCCAGCGTGAAGCGCGGGCCGGCAGGCTGCACGTGGCTGAACTCGACCTCGGGCTCGGGATGCTCGGGCTCCTTGGCGAGGAGCTTCTGCACGCTGTCGAGCATCTCGGGCGGGATGCCCGAGAACGGCAAGCCCTCGGCTCGTCCGGGACCCGGGCCTCGCGGGCCTCCGCCGAAGCCGCCTCCGCCCCAGCCTCCTCCTCCCCAGCCCATTACTGAACACCTCCCATGGGCGCTCCGGGTATTCCCGCGCCGCCCACCTCGTCGCGCGACTCGGCGCGTGCCTTCATGACTTTTCGCATCGCCCGCATCCGCGGTGGCATCGCCTCCTCGGGATCGGGCGGCGGCTTGTGGGACTCCTCCCACTCCTCCTCGGCCCGGGCGAGCACCTCTAGATACGACGGAACCGTGCGCATCAGCTCGGCGTGGGTGCCGTCAGCGGTGATCTTGCCTTCCTCCATGAGCACGACGCGGTCTGCGAGGCTGATCGTCGACAGGCGGTGGGCGATGATCAAGGTCGTCCGGCCCTTCATCAAGGTGCGGAGCGCCCCGTGGATCTCGTGCTCGACATGGACGTCGATGGAGCTGGTTGCATCGTCGAGGATCAGGATGCGGGGGTTCACCAGCAAGGTGCGGGCGATCGCGATCCGCTGTCTCTGACCGCCCGACAGCGTGTAGCCCCGCTCACCCACTTCGGTGTCGTATCCGTTGGGCAGGCGCTCGATGAACTCCTTTGCGCCCGCGGCGGCGGCGACCGCGTCGATGTCCTCCTGGGTTGCATCGGGCCGGCCGTAGGCGATGTTGTTGCGGATCGTCTCGGAGAAGAGGAAGGGCTCGTCGAGAACGAGGCCGATATTGGCGCGCACGCTCTCGACGGTGAGGTCTCGTACGTCGTGGCCGTCGATGAGGACGGAGCCGCCCTGGGTGTCGTAGAAGCGGGGGAGGAGGCGGGCGACGGTCGACTTTCCCGACCCGGTGCGGCCGACGAGAGCCACGGTGTCGCCCGGCTTCATGTTGAGGCGGAAGTCGGAGAGCACGTCCGGGCCGTCCCCGTAGGCAAACGTGACGTGGTTGAAGAGCACCTCGCCCTCAGGATCGACGAGGTCGACCGCTCCGGGGTTGTTGACGATCTTGGGTTCCTCGTCGAGGACCTCGAGGATGCGGGTGGCCGAAGCTGCGGCGCGCTGGCCCATCATCATCAAGAAGCCCAGCATCATGAACGGCATCTGGAGCATCACGACGTACGCGTTGAACTCGAGGATGGTCCCGACCGTGACGTGGCCCTCGACCGCGAGCCAGCCGCCGTAGAGCAGGACGAGCGCCAGGCCGAGGCGAGGGAGGTTCTGGATGAAGGGCGAGTAGCGAGCCTGCACGTCGACCTGCTTGAAGCCAGCCCACTGCAGGCGGTCGGCTGCCCTGGTGAGCTCAAGGATCTGGGAGCGTTCTTGGGCGAAGGACTTGACGACGCGTGTACCGCTCACGTTCTCGTCGACGATCGTCGCGACATCGGCCTGCCGGGACGACACGATCCACGACACCGGGAACATCAGCGAGCGCATCCGCGTGCCCGTGAAGTAGACGCCGGGCATGAGCGACACCGCGACGAGGGCGAGTCCGACGTGGGCCTGCAGCATGAGACCGAAGGCTGCGAAGAACATGACGATGCTCATCACGACCGTCGGCGCGAACGACAGGAACATCTGCACGGAACGGATGTCGGAGTTGGCGCGAGAGATGAGCTGACCGCTCTGCACCCGGTCGAAGAAGCCGAAGTGCATCGTGGACAGATGGCGGTAGATGATCGAGCGCAGATCGAACTCGATGGCGAAGCTCGTGCGCTGAAGGTTGTAGCGGTAGACGTAGCCGATTCCGAAGCGGGCGGCGGCCACCACCACGAGGAACCACGCGAACGGCGCGACGCTGCCGGGGATCGTCAACGGGTCACCGTCGACGGCTGGGACCAGCGCGGTGTCGACGGCGATCCGCAGGATCCGGGGGGCGGCGAGCTGGAGCAGCATGGTGATGAGCGAGCCGCCGACGCCCGTGATGACGAGGCGCTTGTGGGCCAGCACGATCGGCGCCAGGCGCCGCCACCACGACTTGGAGCGGTCGGGGTCGACGTTGGCGCCTGGCGGCGCGAAGCGGGCTTCGGGAGGTTCAGGCGCGAATGCGATGCGGCCTGGGGCGGGGGGATCGAGAACGGTACTCATCGTGCGGGGGTGACCTCCTTGTCGCCTTCCTTGGCAGCAGCCTTCACGCGAGCTTTGCCTGCTTCCTTGGCTTCCTTGGCTTCTTTTTCGATCTGGTCGAGCTCATCCTTTTGGGCGTCCCGCGAGCGCTGCATCGCTTCTCCGAGGAGGCCGAGGCCGGTTACGACTTGGCGCGCTTCCTCGGCGGTCAGGAAGGCGAGCACCTCGGTCAGCCGCTCGGCGATGGCGTCGTCGCCGCCGTCGAGGGATGCGGCCCCGGCCGGGGTGAGCACGTGGCGGACGCAGCGGCGGTCTTCGGTGGAGGTCACCCGTTCTACGAGGCCTTTGTGGACCAGGCCGTCGACGAGGGCGGTGAGCGACGGCGGGCTGACCTCCAACCATGAGGCCAGCTCGGTGGCCCGTTCGGGCCCGCCCGAGAGGAAGGCGAGGAGCCGGTACTGCGGCAGAGATAGGTTCCGTTCTCCGACCGCGAGCTCGAGCGCTTTGCTCACGCGTGCGGCGGCGCGGCCGGCGTCCCGCACCGTCGCGCGCTCGGCCTCCGACCCTTTGGTCGCCTTCGTCGTGCGCGAGGTGGTGGTCGCCGCTCTCCGCGGGGTCTGTTCGACAGTCACATGATTAGACTACCGAAGTACTCGACCCTGGAACAATTGTCGAAAGGCCCTGCTCCGGGCGTAGGGTCTCAACACCGCCACGCGGCACGTCACTCAGGACTGACCGAGGAGGTCCGATGCAAGACCGGGACAAGATCTACATCGACGGCGCTTGGGTCGCGTCGACGGGTTCGTCGACTATCGACGTAATCCACTCCGCCACCGAAGAGGTGATGGGCAGGATCCCCGAGGGCACCTCCGACGACGTCGACGAGGCGGTGGCCGCCGCCAAGGCCGCCTTCCCGCTCTGGGCGGATACGCCGGTCGACGAGCGGGCCAAGTTCCTGCAGCGGATCACCGAGGGCCTCCAGGCTCGCATGTCTGACATCGCCCAGACCGTGGCCGGTGAGGTGGGCATGCCGCTCAACCTCGCCAACATGATCCAGGCCGGGCTGCCGATCATGACGTTCGGCTCGATGCAGCAGATCGTCTCAGACTTCGAGTTCGAGGAGCGCATCGGTCACTCTCTCGTCGTCAAGGAGCCCGTCGGGGTCGTTGGTGCCATCACCCCGTGGAACTACCCGCTGCACCAGATCGCGCTGAAGGTGGCGCCTGCCCTCGCGGCGGGCTGCACCGTCGTGCTCAAGCCGAGCGAGGTCGCTCCCCTCAACGCATTCATCCTTGCCGACGTCATCCACGACGTGGGACTCCCCAACGGCGTGTTCAACCTGGTCACGGGGACCGGCCCGGTCGTGGGTGAGGCTCTCGCCGCCCATCCCGACGTCGACATGATCAGCTTCACGGGCTCCACCCGCGCCGGTAAGCGCGTCAGCGAAGTCGGTTCACAGACGGTGAAGCGCATCGCGCTCGAGCTCGGCGGCAAGTCGCCCAACATCATCCTTGATGACGCCGACATCGAGAAGGCCGTCACCGCCGGCATCGGTGGCTGCTACCTCAACTCCGGCCAGACCTGCACCGCGCTGACACGCATGATCGTGCCACGGTCGCGGCTGGCAGAGGTCGAGGAGATCGCCAGCCGGGTTGCCGAGACGTTCAAGCCCGGCGATCCCTTCGAGCAAGGTACCCGCCTCGGGCCGCTCGTGTCCGAGACCCAGCGTAAGCGGGTCCGTGACTACATCGAGAAGGGCCTGGCGGAGGGAGCCAAGCTGGTGATCGGTGGCGTGGAGCCGCCCGAAGGTCTCGACAAGGGCTTCTTCGTGCGGCCGACAGTGTTCTCCGACGTGCGCAGCGACATGACGATCGCGCAGGAGGAGATCTTCGGCCCAGTCCTCGCGATCATCCCCTACGACACCGAGGAAGAAGCGATCCAGATCGCCAACGACACGATCTACGGACTCGCCGGCGCGGTGTGGTCAGGTGACGAAGAGCGAGCTCAGAAGGTTGCCCGGAAGATCCGCACCGGCATGATCGACATCAACGGCGGCAGCTTCAACCCCGCGGCACCGTTCGGTGGCTACAAGCAGTCGGGCCGCGGTCGCGAAGCCGGCAAGTTCGGCCTCGAGGAGTTCCTCGAGGTCAAGTCGATGCAGCTCTCAAAGTAGGTCCGATCTGGAGCGGCAACTCGACCGCCGCATTGTCACGGTCTGGACGGCCGTCGCGGCGATCGCTGTAGGCGGCGCCGGGACGGTCGGTTCCGGCGCCGCCGCCATGCTCGTGGCCGCCGGCGCGCCCGCGGGCGTCTTTGTCGTGCCGGTTGGTGCCTTGGCGATCGGCGTGATCCTTCTCGCGTGGCTTCCCCGCCTCGCCTACCGGTGCTGGGCCTACACCGTCGACGACCGCGCCCTCGTTCTGCGGCACGGCGTGGTGTTCCGCTCCGAGTCCGCCATCCCCTACTTCAGGGTGCAGCACGTCGACATCGAGCGGGGGCCGCTCGAGCGGGCCTGGGGTCTGTCGCGCCTCGTCGTCCGGACGGCGTCCGCCACGACGGACGCCACCATTCCTGGCCTCAGCGAGCACGACGCCGGCGAGCTACGACGCCTCATCCTCGAGCGCGCAGGCCGCGGCGATGCTGTCTGAGGTGGGCCTGTCCGAATATGGAGTGGCGTCCCGCCGCTTTCATCCGCTCACCGTCTTTTTCGACGTCGGCGCGTTTCTCCGGCGGGCGGCGCTTCCGATGATCGTGGCGCTGGTCCGCGCTCCCTCCGCCGCCGACATCATCCTTCCTGCCATCCTCGTGATCGGGTTCGCCGGTCGGCTCCTCGCGTGGCAGCGACGCACCTACTCGGTCGAGGGCGGAGTCCTGCGGCTCGACGAAGGCGTTCTGCAGCGCCGTCACCGGTCGGTGCCCCTCGACCGAATCCAACAAGTCGACGTGCACCGCAGCCTCCGCCACCGCGTGTTCGGGGTCGCGACGCTGCGCGTCGAGACCGCCGGCGATGCCGGCGGCCCAGAGATCGAGTTGAACGTCGTCGGACTCGCCGAGGTCGAGCGGCTCCGTGGCTTGCTACTCGCCGCTCGCAAGTCCGGCGTGGCTCAAGATGGCTCACAAACCAACGGCGACGAGCAGGGAGGCTCCAGCCGGCGGATCGTTGCGCTGGGTGTGGGAGAGGTTTCTCTCGCCGGCCTCACCGGCGCACACCTCGGCGTAATGCTCACCATCCTGTTCTGGCCGTTGCAGCTGCTCGACGACATCCCCGGAAACCAGCTCGAGGACTTCGACCCATCCGCGTTCAACGCGACGGCGGGCCAACTCTTTCTCGTCGCGATCGTCCTGGTGCCACTCTGGCTCACCCTCGCGGCGGCCGCGAGTCTTCTGCGCGACGCGGGCTTCACCCTCGACCTCGATGGCGACGAGGTCGTCGTCCGGCGCGGTCTCCTCGAGCGGCGTGAAGCCCACGTCGCCCTCACGCGGATCCAGATGGTGCAGATCAGCCAGGGCTTGTTGCGCCGCCCGTTCCGCATGGTGGCGATGCGGATCCAGAGTGCCGGCGGCTCGGGCGAGGCGAGCAGGATCTCGATCCCGATCCTCCCCGCGGCGGCAGTGGAGAGGGTCCTCACCGAAGTGCTCCCGGGCGCGGCGCCGTTGCCGAGCCTGACTCCGGCGCCGTCTGCAGCCGGTCGACGCCGGCGGGCGCGAGGGGTCGTCGCGGGCCTGGTGGCAGCGTCGCTATTCGGAGTCGTAGCGTCGGCGCCGGTCGCGGCGCTCCTGGTCGCGGGCCCCCTTGCCGGGGGCCTGGCCGCCGCCGGCGGCTGGGCTCTGGGTGGCGTGTGGTACCGCGCCCTCGGCTACGGCACCTCGCCCGGCTTCGTCATAGCAAGGCGCGGTGTGATCTCGAGACGGACGGTCATCGTCCCCACCGCCAAGGTGCAGAGCACGCGGGTGCGGTCTTCGCCCTTCCAGCGGGCCGCCGGCCTTGCGACCGCCTACCTCGACGTAGCGGCTCGTGGGACGGTTCCGACCGTCGCCGACCAATCCACCGAGACGGCGCGCCGCCTCGCCACTACCGGTCGCTAGTCAGGACTCGTCTTCGCTCGCCACCGCGGTCGTGGTGGTGGACTCTTCGGTGGTGGACTCTTCGGTGGTGGTCGTCGATTCCTGTTCGGTGGTGGTGGTGGACTCTTCGGTGGTGGTCGTCGATTCCTGTTCCGTGGTGGTCGTCGATTCCTGTTCGGTGGTGGTGGTCGACTCCTTCTTGGTGGTAGTGGTCGACGTCGAGGAGCTTGTCGTGGAAGAGGTGGAAGAGGTCGTGCTCGACGTCCGCGGGGGAGCGGTCGTCGTCGGATGGAGCGTCTCCAGGTCGAGTTCGTCGGGCGACGCGGTGGGGATCTCCTTGACCGGTAGCCCGTCGACGGCGGCGGTCATCGTCTCGGCGAAGATCGCGGCTGGGAACGAACCTCCGGACACCTGTCGACCGTGCACGTTGACCATCGGCCGCATCTCGTCGGGATGGCCGACCCACACCGCGGTGGATAGCTGGGGCACGTAGCCGACGAACCAGGCGTCGCCGTGCTCCTGGGTCGTTCCGGTCTTGCCGGCGACCGGCCGTCCGATGTCGGCGGCCCGTCCCGTGCCCTCCTTGACCACCCGTTGCATGGGGCGGTTGAGCACGCCCACCTCAACCGGACGGAACACGTCCTCGGTCTCGATCTCGCGCTCGTAGACGACTTCGCCCTCGCGGTCGAGGATGCGGGCTACGGAATAGGGCTTCGCGTAGGTGCCGCCTGCCGCGAACGTCGCATAGGCGCTCGCCATCTCGAGCGGCGTAACACCTTTCCGAAGACCGCCGAGGGCAACCGACGGCACCGAACTGATGGCATCTTCGTCGTTGGGGGCGTGGGCGTCGAGTGCCGTGCGGGTTACCGCCGGAGGGCCTGCCTCGAGGCCGAGGCCGACATAGACGGTGTTGACGGAGTGCACGAGCCCGTCGTCCACCGACATCTTCCCGAAGCCGGCGCCTTCGTAGTTGTCCACCTCGAATGTCTCGCCTCGGTAGGTGAACGTCTGGGGAGAGTCGGCCTCGAACGTCGACCGCGGGTCGATTCCCTCGCGGAGCGCGGCTAGATAGACGAACGGCTTGAAGGCCGAGCCCGGCTGGCGCCGCCCCTGGCTCGCGACGTCGAACTTCCGATCGAAGGTCAAGCCCCCGAACAGGTTGCGGATGGCGCCGTCGCCCGGTTCCACCGTCACCACTGCAACGGCCGGGTCGCCGTCTTCGCCCAACATGTCCTGCACAGCCGAGGTGCTGGCCTCGAACTGGGCGAGATCGAGGGTTGTCTCGATGGTGTAGCCCCCGGTTAGGAGCTCTTCGGCGCGCGCCTCGCGGTCGCCGCCGAGTTCGTCGAGGCGCATGGCCTCTCGCTTTACGAACTCGACGAAGTGCGGCGCTCGGGTGTTGTCCTTAGGAGCCTTCTCGGGTGCCAGGTCGAGCGTTTCGGACGTGGCTTCCTCGTAGGCATCGTCGTCGAGCCAACCGGCATCGTGCATGTTGGCGAGCACCTGATCGCGGCGATCGACCGTCGGCTGCGGGTTCTCCCGCACGTCGACGCCTTCCGGCGCACTGATGCGGCCGGCGAGGAACGCGGCTTGAGCGGGCGTCAGGTCTGTGGCGTCGACGCCGAAGTAGATCTGCGCGGCTGCACCGAAGCCGTAGGCCCGTTCGCCCAGGTAGACCTGGTTGAGATAGCGCTCGAGGAGCTCGTCCTTGGTGTAGTCGCGCTCCAACCTCGTCGCGTAAAGGAGCTCGCGCAGCTTGCGAAACACGGTCCGCTCACTGGAGGTGTAGTTGATCTTGGCCAGTTGCTGGGTGATCGTGCTCCCACCCTGGGTGTCGCCTTGGGCGGTCCGGACCACCGCCCGGAACACAGCAGTGGGCTCCACACCGCTGTGTCGATAGAAGGTCCGGTCCTCGGCCGCGAGAACCGCCTGCGGCACATGCTCGCGCAGGTCATCGAGATGGACCGGTAGGCGCCTTTCCTCGTCGAGCTGGGCGATGAGGGTTCCATCGGCAGCTTCGACGCGAGTCGTTTCCGGCAGTTGGTCGAAGTCAGAGACGCTCGGCGTGAGCGGGGTGGCGGCGAAGAGGATGCCGCGGCTGACAAGGCTGGCGGCGGCGTGCCGGAGGGGCGGGACGGCCGCCACCAGCGCCAGGGCGACGGCTGCGGCGAGGAGGAGGCGTCGCCACGGGAGGCTGCGGAGCCGCCTGAACTCGAAGGAGAACAGCGGTAGAGAGGGGTCGGCCGGGGGTATTGAGGTCGCCACGAGGCGTGTTGTCCCCAGCGGCGGCCGATGCCTACCCCGATTCCGCCTTAATTTGGCGAAACCGGGCCAGGGAACTGCGCTGGTGCCGCCCCGTTCGCTACTCTCTGCGCCCATGCGCCGAGCCCTGGTGGCCCTCGCGGCTGCCCTCGTGCTGACGCTGCTACCCGTACTTCCGTCGGAGGCGGCCAATCCCGTCAAGGATCGCCAGCGCGCTCAGGAGCGGGCCAACGCGGCTGCCGCCCGGTTCGCGCGGGCCTCGACTCAGCTCGCACAGGTGGAGGCCGAGTTGGCGAGCGTCCGGCGCCAGGAGGAAGAGACCAAGGCTCGACTCGGTGGGCTGCAGCAGAGCGTCCGCGAGATGGCCGTCAACCAGTACGTCGAGGGTGGACCGCGGTTCGAGCTGCCGTTCGGCGACGATCCCGGCGCGGCCGCCCGTGGGGAGGCGATGGTCTCGGCCGTCACGCTGCGCAACACCGATGCGATCGACGAGTACCGCGCCGCACGCGAAGACCTCGCAATCCGCGCCGCCGAAGTCGACCGCGTCGTCAAGGAGCAACGGGGTCTGGCCGAGCGCCTGCGGGCCGAAAAGTCGGCGGCATACGCCGAGTTGCAGCGACTCGTCGCCGTCGAGAAGGAGTACATCGCGCGTCAGAAGGCCGAGAAAGAGGCGGCCGCCCGTCGCACCGCGGGGAGCCGAGTCTCCCGCGCGAGGGTGATCGGCAGCGGGTCGTGGATCTGTCCGGTGCAGGGCCCGCGCGCCTTCTCCAACGACTACGGCGACCCGCGCTCGGGGGGCCGACGCCACCAGGGCAACGACATCCTCTCGCCGCGCGGCACCCCGATCGTCGCGAGCGTGTCGGGCACGGTGCGGCACCGCACCGTGAGCCTGGGCGGCCTGTCGTACTACCTGAGCGGCGACGACGGGAACGTCTACTTCGGCACCCACATGTCGCGGTACGGCGCGAGCGGCCGGGTGTCGGCGGGCACCGTCATCGGATACGTCGGTGACACCGGCAACGCGCGCGGCACGCCTCACCTCCACTTCGAGATCCATCCCGGCGGCGGCTCGCCCGTCAACCCGTATCCGACGCTCAGGACGTACTGCTGAGCGCAGCGTCCCGCGCCGGGGCCGACTTGAGCTCAGGTCTGGAGCGCGTACTCGGGGGATCGGTCACCGGGCTCCGCCGCCTCTCCGGCGGCGCGTCCCGCGAGACGTGGTCGTTCGACCACCGTGGTGACGACGGTGGCGAGCGCGGGCTCATCCTTCGTCGTGACCCTCCGGGAGCCTCCTCGGCGGCGATGGAGAAGGAGGCCCAGCTCTTGCGGGTCGCAGCGGCCGCGGGCGTGCCCGTGCCGCGCGTCGTCGAGACCGGCGACGCCACGGGCGAACTCGGCGCCGCGTTCGTGATCACCGAACGCCTCGATGGCGAGACGATCCCGCGGCGAATCCTGAGGGACGACGCCTATGCCGCGGCGCGTGCGGGTCTGGCGTCGTCGTGCGGAACGGTCCTCGCCCGCCTCCACTCCATCTCGCCTGATGAGGTCGTGGGCCTCGATGACAGCGACCAGTTGGCGCAGTACCGCCAGATCCACGAGAGCCTCGATCAGCCGTCGGCCGCCTTTGAGCTCGCGTTCCGATGGCTGGAGCGCAATCGTCCTGTCCGGCGGAAGACCGTGCTCGTCCACGGCGACTTCCGTCACGGGAACCTGTTGGTCGGCCCGGACGGTTTGCGAGCGGTCCTCGACTGGGAGCTCGCCCACCTGGGTGACCCGATGGAAGACCTCGGCTGGCTCTGCGTGAAGTCGTGGCGGTTCGGGTCGAGCCTTCCCGTGGGTGGGTTCGGCAGCTACGACGAGCTGATCACGGGCTACGAAGGCGCGGGCGGTGAGCGCGTCGACCGAGAGGTGCTGCGGTGGTGGGAGGTGCTCGGCAACCTGAAGTGGGGGATCATGTGCATGTTGCAGGCCCGCACCCACCTGAGCGGGCGGGTGCGTTCTGTCGAGCTCGCCGCCATCGGGCGGCGCGTGCCGGAGGTCGAGTGGGACCTGCTGGCAATCCTGGAGGGCCGCCATGGCGGATGAAAATGCCGCCGGCCTCCACGGCGTCCCCAGCGCGCGTCTCCTCGTCGAGGCGGTGCGGGAGTTCCTCGAAGGCGATGTGCTGGCCGCGACCGACGGGCGAGTGCAGTTCCACACCCGCGTGGCTGTGAACGTCCTCGGGATGGTCGAGCGTGAGCTGGCATCGGGCGCGGATCACGATGTACGGCACCGGCAGGGGTTGGCGGCCCTCGGCTTCGACGACGAAGCCGGGTTGGCCACCGCGATTCGCCAAGGTGAAATCGACGACCGCTTCGACGACGTCGTGGCCTTTGTCACCGCCATGGTGCGCGCCCGCCTCGAGGTCGCCAACCCGCGCTACCTCGAGACCCCCTGAACCCCCTTCGCCTCTCCGAACTTGAGGCAATAACGATCGGAATTCGATCGTTATTGCCTCAAGTTCGGCTTTCTGGTCGGCGACCGGTGTGTGCCAGGCTGGCGCGGTGCATGTAGGGATACTCGGTGGCACAGGACCGGCCGGTCGCGGACTGGCACTACGACTTGCCGTCGCGGGCGCCAAGGTGGTCATGGGATCGCGATCGGCCGAGCGGGCCGCGTCCGTTTGCGACGAGCTGCGGGCCAAGTGGCCCGAGGCCGACTATGAGATCACGCCAGGCGACAACGACGCGGCCGCGCAGGCGTCGCTCGTCGTCGTCGCTACTCCGTGGGACGCCGCGGCCCTCACCGCCGGCTCGGTTGCCGACGCCCTCGACGGCAAAGTAGTCGTCTCGATGGCGAACGCCCTGGCGCGCATCGGCAAGGAGTTCGAACCGCTCGTGCCGCCGCGCGGCTCGGTGGCGGCGCACGTTCAGTCCGCAGTGCCGAACAGCCGGGTCGCCGCCGCCCTCCATCACGTACCGGCCCGGAGCCTGGGCGACCTCAACCTCGATCTCGAGGGCGACGTGCTCGTTTGTTCCGATCACGCCGACGCCACGGAGGCGACCGTCGAGTTGGTGAAGATGCTGCCCGGCGTGCGCGCGCTGGTGGCCGGGAGCCTCTCGAATGCCGCTGCGATCGAGGCGTTCACGGCGGTGCTGTTGCAGCTCAACGTCAGGTACCGTTCCCATACCGCTCTGCAGATAACGGGGATCGACGGGGAATGACGACTCGGCTCTACGACACCGCTCGCCGTGAGGTGGTGCCGTTCGAGCCTGGGTCGACCGTCACGATGTACACGTGCGGCATCACGCCCTACGACGCCGCCCACATCGGCCACGCCGCCACCTACGTCCTCTACGACGTGCTGCAACGCCGGTTGCGCGACCGCGGTCACACGACCCAGTGCGTGCGCAACGTGACCGATATCGACGACCCCCTCTTCGAACGGGCGAGGCAACTTGGCGTTCACTACCTCGATCTCGCCGCCGAGGAGATGGCTCGCTTCGACGAGGCCATGGATGCCCTCGACCTGCTACCTGCGTTCTGCGAACCCCGCGCCACCT
This sequence comes from uncultured Acidimicrobiales bacterium, assembly GCA_964632885.1. Taxonomy (GTDB): domain Bacteria; phylum Actinomycetota; class Acidimicrobiia; order Acidimicrobiales; family CAZWDB01; genus CAZWDB01. Next base: position 129,559 of record CAZWDB010000001.1, read on the forward strand.
CCGCCATTCCCGACATCCTCGGTTTCATCGGCATGGTGCTCGAGTCGGGCCACGCGTACGAGGCAGGCGGTGCGGTGTACTTCAACGTCTCGTCCTTCCCGCGGTTCGGGCAGGTGAGCCACCTCGAACGCGACGAGATGCTGCGGCTTGCCGCCGAGAACGGCGGCAATCCCGACGACCCGAACAAGCGCGATCCTCTCGACTTCGTGCTCTGGCAGCCGTCCGCGCCTGACGAGCCGGTGTGGGAGTCGTTGTGGGGACGGGGCCGGCCCGGATGGCACATCGAGTGCTCTGCCCTGGCGCTCCGCGAGCTCGGTACGACCATCGACCTGCACGGTGGCGCGGCCGATCTGATCTTCCCTCACCACGAGTGCGAAGCCGCCCAGTCCGAAGCCGCGACCGGGCAACAGTTCGTACGCCACTGGTTGCACGCACCTCTTGTCAGCCTGGACGGCACCAAGATGTCGAAGTCGCTCGGCAACCTGGTGTTCGTAAACGACCTGCTCAAGGAGTGGGACCCGCACGCCATCCGGCTGGCCATTCTCGTACACCACTACCGGTGGCCGTGGGAGTGGACCGACGAGTTGATGCCCGCGGCGGCGGAGCGCCTCGAGCTGTGGCGCGCCACCGGCACCGGAGACGCCGCCCTCGACGACGTGCGGGCGGCGCTCGACGACGACCTCGACACCCCGAGCGCCGTGGCCGCGATCGACGCCGCGGCCGCGTCGGGACAGGGAGTAGGTCGCGCCGCGCGTCTCCTCGGCGTCCGCTGACGCTTCCATGGACGTCGGCGATCTCGGTCCCGACCCGATGGCCGCATTCGAGCGCTGGCACCGGGACGCCGGCACAGACGCGGTCACGCTGGCGACGGTCAGCCCCGAGGGCGAGCCGGCCGCACGCATGGTGCTGCTCAAGAGCACGGACGACGCTGGCCTCACCTTCCACACCAACTACGGCAGTGCAAAGGCGCGTGAGTTGGAGGCCAACCCGCGTGCTGCGCTGGTCTGCTTCTATCCGCCCGACCGCCAGGTGCGGGTCACCGGCGACGTGGTGCGTCTCTCGCCGGAGCTGTCCGATGAGTACTGGGCGACGCGACCGCGCGCGAGCCAGCTCGGTGCGTGGGCGTCCCCGCAGAGTGAGGTGCTATCGGATCGCTCCGAGCTGGAGCGCCGTCTGGCGGAGGTGATGGAGCGCTTCGCCGGCCACGACGTTCCCCGGCCGGAGTTCTGGGGCGGGTACAGGCTCGCGCCGGCGACGATGGAGTTCTGGACCCATCGCGACGATCGCCTCCATGATCGAATCCGCTATCGCCGCGTCGCCGGCGAGTGGATCGCCGAGCGGCTCGCCCCATGAGGCGTGTCCTCCTCGCCGCTCTCGCGACCGCGTGCCTCCTGTCGGTCACTGTCGCCTCCGCCACACCCGTCCCCGCCACCCACCCCGCCGCCGAACTTGAGGCAATAACGAACGGATTCCGTTCGTTATTGCCTCAAGTTGACGCGGTGCAGGCGGTGCTGGACGTTCGGACGGCCGCGGTGCGTGAGCGCGACCAGGCCGGCTGGATGTCCACGGTCGATCCCGAAGCCCCCGCGGAGTTCCGCGCCGCCCAGGCGCGCACGTTCGAAGGCCTTACCAGCGTCCCGATCGTCGACTACCGCCTCGAAGCCCACGTGGAGTCGTCGGGAGACCTGACGCCGCCGGGCCTGTCAGAGCAGTACGGCGCGCCGGTCTTCCTGCCCGAGACGCGGGAGATCTACCGGTTCGAGACCTACGACGACCGCGAGGCTGTCGACGTCTTGTGGCTCACCTTCGTGCAGAGGGCCGGCGCCTGGTTCGTGGGAGGCGACGCCGACCTCGACAGCGTCGGCCTGGAGACCCAGCGGCGCCTCTGGGACTTCGGGCCGGTCGAAGTGCAGTCGACCGACCACCTCCTCGTGCTCAGCCACCCGGAGGACGCCGATCGGGCCGCGGCTCTGGCGGGCATCGGCGACGAGGCGGTCGAGATCATCTCCCGCCGGTGGGACCGGCCGTGGTCGGGGAAGATCCCCGTGATCCGGCCGGGCTCGGTCGACGAGCTCGAGGTGTTGCTGCAGTCGACGATCGACCTCGACAAGTTCGTGGCCTTCGTTTCCTACGGGTGGATCGAAGACGCCGGCGGGTTGGCGGCCACCGCGCCCCGCATGTACATCCAGGACCGGAACCTCTCGCGCTACGGACGGGCTTTCCAAGTGGAGACCCTCGTGCACGAGCTCGCCCATGCCGCGGCGGTGCCGGTGGTGAGTCCGCACGTCCCCGCCTGGGTGCATGAAGGGGTCGCCGACTGGATCGCGGTCGGGCAACCCACCCAAGAGCGTCCGCCGCGCGGCAGCGACGGTGGCCTGCCGCGCGGTTATGAGTTCACCACGGGCCCCCAGTCGGGGATCATCCAGTCCTACAACGAGTCGCGCTCCGCGATCTCGTTCCTCGCCCGGCGCCATGGCCTCTCAGCGCCGAGCGCGTTCCTCGCCGCGGCCGGCCAAGAGACCGTCGCGCCCGGCAATACCGACTACCACGTCGACCGCGCGCTCCATGAGGTTGGCGCGGGCGGCTTCACCGCCTTCGAAGCCGCCTGGGCCGGCCGAACTTGAGGCAATAACGCACGAATTCCGATCGTTATTGCCTCAAGTTCGGCGCGGG
>CAZWDB010000002.1:0-91556 GCA_964632885.1 uncultured Acidimicrobiales bacterium
GGTCGGTGGGGTTAGTCGACGATGGCGGGGTAGGTGATCGTCTTGAGCTGGCCGCGGAAGTTGAAGGTGCCCGACGGCATGAGCTGGGTCATGAAGACGGTGACGAGCTCCTCCGCCGGATCGATCCAGAAGATGGTCGACGCGGCGCCGCCCCAGTAGAAGTCGCCCGCAGTCCCGATCGTCTGGGTCTCGACCGGACCGAGCGAGTTGGCCATGGTGAGGCCGAAGCCCACGCCGTCGAAGCCGGACTCGCCATAGCCTCCGGGCATGGCGAACTCGCGGAGCTCACCCCCACCGGGAAGGTGATTCATCGCCATGAGCTCGACCGTCTTCCGACCGAGAATGCGAACGCCGTCGAGCTCACCGCCGTTGCACAGCATCTGGGTGAAGCGCAGGTAGTCCTCGCTCGTGGACACGAGACCGCCGCCGCCGGAGAGGAAGGTGCGGGGCTCGCGGTAGGCGCTGCGCTCGGGATCGTCGATGAGAGCGAGCTTCTTGTCCGGACCGCGCCGGTAGTTGGCGGCGAAGCGATCGGCCTTGCCGTCCGGGACCACGAAGCCGGTGTCGACCATGCCCAGCGGGTCGAAGAGTTCGTCCTGGAGATAGTTGTCGAACCGCTTGCCGGAGATGATCTCTACCAGCCGGCCGCAGATGTCGGTCGAGGTGCCGTAGAGCCAGCGGGTGCCGGGGTGGAAGTGGAGCGGGATCTCGGCCTGACGCTCCACGAGGGTTTCCAGCGTGCCCGTGGTACGGCGCATCGGGTCGATCGTGGCTCCGGCTTCGTCGGTCTGCTGTCTCGACCGGCGCCGTCCGTAGCCGAGACCGGACATGTGCATCAGGAGGTCGCGCACCGACATCGGCCGCTGCGGATCGACCAGAGTGGTTGAGCCGTCGCTGGCCCGTTCGCTGACCTTGAGGTCACGCCACTCCGGAATGAAGCGGGTCACCGGATCGCTGAGCTGGAAGAGACCCCGTTCGTAGAGGGTCATCAACGCCACACCCGTGATGGGCTTGGTCATCGAGTAGATGCGGAAGATGGTGTCGTCGGCGACCGGTTTGTCGCGCTCGAGGTCCATCGATCCGAACGAGCGGAAGTACGCGACCTGACCGTGGCGCGCCACCGTCACCTGGCAACCAGCGATCTTCTGCGGCTCGATGTAGTTCCGGTTGACATGCTCGGTGACGCGCTCGAGTCGGCCGGCGTCGAGCCCCGCCGCATCGGGATTGGTCTTCATGTCCATGTTGTCTCCCCCCAGAGTCGATCGTTACTGCCCAAGTTCGGATTTCGTGCGCTGGCTAGACGCTGCCCACCTCGGCCTCGAGCCACTGCGAGACCTTCTCGAGCGCGAGTTCGCGCTTGGTCGGGATGTGCTCCCGCGGCCAGAGGCCTTCGTGCGGGCTGTAGTCCTTCAGCACCTGCTGGGCGACTGTCACCTTGTGCACCTCGCTCGGGCCGTCGGCGATGCCCATCGTGGGTGCGCCCATCCACATTCGAGCGAACGGCATCTCGTTGGACACACCGAGCGCGCCGTGCATGTGCATGGCCTTGTAGACGGTGTCGATGAGCACCTTGGGCAGCCGGGCCTTCACGGCGGCGATGTCCTTACGGACCTTGAGGTAATCGCGGTACTTGTCGATCTTCCAGGCAGTGTTCAGCACGAGGAGGCGGAACATCTGGACGTCGGTCCAGGTGTCGGCAATCTGCTCCTGAACCATCTGCTTGTTGGCGAGCAGTTCGCCCTTGGTGACACGCGACAACGCCCTCTCGCACATCATCTCCAGGCACCGGTGCAGGGTTGCGACGCTGCGCATGGCGTGGTGGATCCGCCCGCCCGAAAGCCGGGTCTGGGCGATGACGAACGCCTTGCCCTCCTGTCCCAGCAGGTTCTCGGCCGGGATCCGGACGTCGGTGTAGCGGATGTAGGCGTGGCCGCCCCGCCCGAGGGGCTCGGTGCCGGTACCGACGTTGCGCACGATCTCCACGCCAGGGGTGTTGCGGGGAACGATGAACATCGACGTGCCGTCGTGCGGGTCGACGTCCGGGTTCGTCACCGCCATCACCACGAGGATCGTCGCGAACGCGCCGTTGGACGTGAACCACTTCTCCCCGTTGATCACCCACTCGTCGCCGTCGCGCTCGGCTCGGGTCACGAACATCGTGGGGTCGGAGCCGCCGCCGGGTTCGGTCATCGAGTAGGCCGAGTAGATCTGGCCGGCGAGAAGAGGCTCGAGCCACTTCTCCTTCTGCTCATCGGTGCCGTAGTGGGCGAGGATCTCCATGTTGCCGGTATCGGGGGCCTGGGCCCCGAAGATCCGCGGGGCCGAGCCGGTGCGACCCAGGATCTCGTTCATCAGCGCCAGCTTCACCTGGCCGTAGCCCTTCCCGCCGAGCTCGGGACCGAGGTGGCACGCCCACAGGTCGCGGTCTTTGACCTCCTGTTTCAATTCGTCGACGCGCTTCCGGTACGCGGTGCGGTCGATGCCGCCCGCACCCGAGGCGAGGTCGAGCGGTTCGATCTCCTCTTTGACGAAGTCTTTGATCCAGTCGAGCTTCTCCTGAAACTCGGGCTCGGTCTCGAAATCCCACGACACAGCGTCGTCCCCCTTGTGGCGTCGTAACCGACGCAGCATCGCGCCGACCGACAGACGTGCGCATATCTGAACTACGGTGGAATCCGTCCGGTTGGCGGGCAGGCGGGAGGAAATCCAGTGGCGGAAACACGTACGTTCGAAGCGCCCGGACCGGGCACGTGGTCGCGGGATCCGGCGCACAACCCGGCACCGATGACCCGGCTCTCGATCGAGTTGTACCGGGACGGGTTCGCGGCAGGCTTCCAGGAAGCGTTCGAGTCGTTTGGCGTGCCGGTCGCTTCGATGCAACTCGCGTCGGTGCACGGCTACGTCTACAACTGCATGACGCCCCTGGGCGCGGGGCCCGACGCACCCGCGGGCGACGAACTCATGGCTGAGTTCGGACGGCGCGCCGAGCGGGCCGAGAAGGTGCTCGACACCCAGTGGTGGTATGAGGTGCTCGACTGGTGGAACAACGAGATCAAGCCGGCGGCCATAGAAACCCATATACGGCTAGCGGCGATCGACCTCCCGGCGCTGAGCGATGCTGACCTCCTCGCTCACGTGGAGGCGTGCTTCGAGCACTCCCGTGCCATGGCATACCAGCACCACCGGTTCAACACCTCGGCGCTGTTCCCGCTCGGCGACTTCTGCGTCCGGGCGGCCGAGTGGACCGGAGAGTCCGTGACGTCGCTCCTCACCCTCTTCGAGGGGTGCTCCCCTATCTCGGGCGTCTGGTCGGACGAGGTCGCCCCGGCCGCCCGGGCGGTTGCGTCCGACGCCGACGCGCTCGCGATGGTGCGCGACGCCTCGAGCGGTGACGCCGCCAAACGGCTTGCGGCGCTCCGGGCGCGGCTGCCCGAGGTCGACAGGTGGGCAACGCTGGTTGGATGCCGGGTCATCGACGGGTTCGACCTCGTGACGCCGACCCTGGCCGAATGCCCCGCTCTCCTGCTCGGAAAGCTGGCCGCGGCGGTCGAAGCGGGCGGCCCTCGCTCAACGGCGAAAGCTGACGAGACCGCCGCTCGAATGCGGGCCAAGGTGCCGGCCGAAAGTCAGGCCGAGTTCGACGCGAGCTACCGGGCGGCGCGCGACACCTACTGGTTCCGCGACGAGCGCGGGATTTACAGCGACATCGCCTCCACCGGCCTCACCCGGCTCGCAGTCCTGGAGCTCGGGCGCCGCCTCGCCACCCGTGGCACGGTCGACATCCCTGAGCACCTCTTCGACGCCGGCGTCGACGAGGTGCTCGCCCTGGCGGGCGGGGCGTCGACTCCCGACGCGGCCGAGTTGCGCGCCCGCGCCAAGGCGCGGGCGGAGATCGCCACCCTCGATCCACCCGAGATGCTCGGCGACCCTCCCGGCCCTCCTCCCCCGCTCGACACCATGCCGCCCGCGCTCGCGCGGATGGTCTCCGCGGTTCGGTTCGCCTCGTCCCAGCTCAGTGGTACCCCGGTCGAGCCGTCCTCAGTCGCAGGCGTCATCAACGGGCTGTCGGGCAGCCCCGGCACCTACACGGGACGGGCCCGCATCATCCATGACTTCGCTGAGCTGATGACCCTCGAGCCGGGCGACGTACTCGTCGCGAGGACCACGACCGAGGCGTGCAACTCCGCCATCCATCTCGTCGGCGCCATCGTCACCGACCACGGAGGGGCGGCGTCGCACCCCGCGATCGTCGCCCGGGAGATGGGTATCCCTGCGGTCGTAAACACCAAGGTCGCGACCCACGAGATCCCCGACGGCGCGACGATCACCGTCGACGGCGTCGCGGGCACCGTCACCCTCCGAACTTGAGGCAATAACGAACGGAAACCGTTCGTTATTGCCTCAAGTTCCAGGGTCGAAGCGGACGCCCTGGGCGAGCGGGAGGTCGTCGGAGTAATTGATCGTGTTGGTCGCCCGGCGCATGTATGCCTTCCACGCATCCGACCCGGACTCGCGGCCGCCGCCGGTCTCCTTCTCACCACCGAACGCGCCGCCGATCTCGGCGCCACTCGGCCCGATGTTGACGTTGACGATGCCGCAGTCGGACCCGTCCGGCGCCAGGAAGCGCTCGGCCTCTCGCAGGTCGGTCGTGAAGATCGACGAGGCGAGACCCTGCGGCACGGCGTTGTGGATCGCGATGGCCTCGTCGAGGTCGTCGTATGGCACCGCGTAGAGGACCGCCGCGAAGGTCTCCTCTTCCATCAGCTTCGTTTGCTCGGGCATGCGGACTATGGCCGGCGTCGCGTACCACGCATCGGGGGCATCGCTGTCGAGCACCCGCTCACCGCCGGCGGCGACCGTTCCACCGTCGTCGCGTGCGCGGTCGAGGGCGCTCTGCATCGCCCTGCCCGCCTCGACCGAGATCAACGGGCCGACGAGGGTCTGGTCCAGGAGCGGGTCGCCCACTGTTAGAGACTGGTACGCGGCTGCTATCCGCTCGACGAGTTCGTCGAGGATCGAGCGGTGGGCGATTACCCGGCGGAGGGTCGTGCAACGCTGCCCTGCGGTTCCGGCCGCGGCGAAGACCGTGGCCCTCGTGGCCAGGTCGAGGTCGGCGCTTCTCGTGACGATCGCCCCGTTGTTGCCGCCCAACTCGAGCAGGCACCGCCCGAAGCGAGCTGCGACGCGCGGACCGACCTCTCTCCCCATGCGGGTGGATCCGGTAGCGGAAACGAGCGCGACGCGCCGGTCGTCCGCAAGGGCCTCACCCACCGCCGCGTCGCCGTTCACAACCTGGACCAACCCGGCTGGAGCTCCCGTCTGCGCCGCCGCCTGGTCGACCAAGGCCCGGCACGCCAGCGCGGTGAGGGGCGCCCGGTCAGACGGCTTCCAAACCACCGGATCGCCGCACACCAACGCGACCGCGGTGTTCCACGCCCACACCGCCACCGGGAAGTTGAACGCAGTAATCACACCGCAGACGCCGAGGGGGTGCCACGTCTCCATCATCCGGTGGCCGGGCCGCTCGGTGGCGATCGTCAGCCCGTACAGCTGTCGCGACAGCCCAACTGCGAAGTCGCAGATGTCGATCATCTCCTGCACTTCACCCAGGCCTTCGGCGACGATCTTGCCGGTCTCGAGCGACACGAGCGTGCCGAGGTCGTCCTTGTGGTGCCGGAGGAGATCACCCAGGACCCGCACGAGCTCGCCTCGTCTCGGCGCCGGCACCATCCGCCATTCGACGAACTGATCGTGGGCCCGCTCGACGGCCGCGGCCACCTGGTCAGGCGACGACGGTGTCAGCTCCATCAGCGGACGACCCGTGATCGGAGTCAGGGCGCGATGCCCTCGGCCGGAGGGCACAGACGCCCCCAGCCGCTCAAGGATTCCGTGCATGAGACGCACGAGATCGTCGTGTTCTGGCAGCGGCGTCGTCGGGACCATCGTTGTGATGGTGGTCCCCGCGGCCTTACGGTCGCAACCATGGCGCAGATCGAATCGGTTCGGGTAGTCGGCCTCGGGAAGGTGGGCGAGCTCGTGGCGTTGCTCCTGCACGAGGCGGGTTTCGACGTCGCCGGCGTCGACATGCGGCCCCACCCGCACCTTCCGTTCCCGGTGGTCGCAGCCGACAGCACCGACTTTGCCGCGCTTCGCACCGCCCTCGACGGCGCCGATGCGGTCGTTTGCTGTCTGCCGTTCGCGCTAACTCTCAACGTTGCCGAGGCGAGCGCCCGCGTGGGCGCGCACTATTTCGACCTCACCGAGGACGTCGCGATCACGACGCGGGTCCGCGAGCTGTCGGCGGAGTCGCCCGACCGCGTGTTCGCGCCCCAGTGCGGCCTCGCTCCAGGCCTGATCGGGATCGTCGGCGCCTCCGTCGCCGCGAGCTTCGACGAGGTCCGCAGCATCGACCTGCGCGTCGGTGCACTACCGCACCACCCGGTCGGACAGTTGGGATACGCCTTCATCTGGTCGCCGGAGGGCGTCGTCAACGAGTACCTCAATGACTGCGACGTGATCCGCGACGGGCGCCGCCGCATGGTGCCGGCGATGACCGAACCCGAGACCGTCGTGATCGGCGGGACGACGTTCGAGGCCTTCCTCACGTCAGGCGGATTGGGCACCATGTGCGAAACGTTCGAGGGCAAGGTCGAGCGTCTCGACTACAAGACGCTCCGGTATCCGGGCCACTTCGACTTGATGCGCTTCGTCTTCGATGAGCTGCTGCTTCGCCAGCGCCCTCAGCTCACGGGCGAGATCCTCGTCAACGCCAAACCGCCCGTCGACGACGACATCGTCTATCTCTACGCGGCAGTCGACGGGTGGAACGACGGTGAACTGTCACGCCGCCAGTACGTGCGGGCGTGGCGGCCGCGCGACCTGGGCGGTGAGACGTGGCGGGCGATCTCGTGGACGACGGCGTGTTCGGTCTGTGGCGTAGTGGAGCTGGTCTCGACCGGCGGGCTCGAGCCGAAAGGGTTCCTGCGCCAGGAGAGCGTGCCACTCAACGCGCTCCTGCAAACGCGCAGCGGCACCTACCTGGCCCAGAGCGGCCACCTCTGACCGAACTTGAGGCAATAACGAACGGATTCCGTTCGTTATTGCCTCAAGTTCGGTGGGTCGTGACAGCCTGGCGGGGTGACGGTCACGGGGAGACGGCTGCGGAACGTCGCGGCCGGGCTCGTGGCCGTGCTGCTGGCCGCCGGCGCGGCTGTCGGCGAGGACGACCACTTCCCGTTCGGGCCGTTTCGAATGTATGCGACCGCCACCAAGACGACCGGGGCGGTCTCGTTCCCGATGATCGAAGGCGTCACGACCGAAGGCGAAGAGATCCGGTTCTTGTCGCGGCAGTTCGGGCTGCGCCGCGCCGACCTCGAAGGTCAGCTCCGTATGGCCGAAGATCCCGAGAGCCTCCTCGCCGACCTGGCCCGGGCGTACCCCCGCTTCCAGCCGGACGGGCCTCCGCTGGCGGAGCTCCGCTTCGTACGCATCTCCCGCCACATCGACGGCGGGAGCGTCGTCGACCGGACCGAGCGCGTGTTCGCGACCTACGAGCTCGAGCCCCGCTCGTGACGGCCATCGCCCGCGCCGGGCAGAGCTGGTCGGAGTTCTGGTTCACCCCGATGCCACGCGCCCGCCTGGCCGCGCTGCGCGTGCTCGTCTACGCGTTCATACCGCTCGACCTCTTCTTCCTGCGGCCGTGGGTGCCGATGCACGGTGACGTTCCGGCCGATCTCTACCGCCCCCTTCTCGTCGGCCGGCTCCTGCCGTTCCCGACGCCGACTCCCACGATCGTCACGGCCGTTCAGGTGGGCCTGATGGTCGCCGCCGCCGTCGCCATCACCGGCCGCCTCCCGCGTGCCGCGGGGTGGACCGTCTTCGCCCTCTACTTCCAGTGGATGCTCGTCGCGTTCTCGTACGGCAAGGTCGACCACGATCGGTTGGCGTACCTGGTGGCCCTCGCCGTCATACCGACTGCGGGCGCCGTCCGGCTCCGGGACTCCGGGCAGGACGCGAGAGCGGCATGGGCACTCCGCGCCGTGCAGGTGGCGGTGGTCGCGACGTACTTTCTCGCCGCGTTCGCCAAGCTCCGGTACGGCGGACTCGAATGGCTCAACAGCGCCACCCTCCTGCGCGCCGTCGTGCGAAGGGGCACAGTCTTCGGCGACGCCGTCGCCGACGTCCCGGGGCTCCTCCAAGCCACCCAGTACGGATTGGTCTCGCTCGAGCTCGCATCACCGGTACTGCTTCGCCGCGGCCGCGCCGGTCGGATCGCGATCGCGATCGCGCTGGCGTTCCATGCCGCAACCTACGCGGCCATCAAGATCGCCTTCTGGCCGCACCTGGTGTGTCTGGTGGGTGCCTTCGTTCCTTGGGAGCGCCTGACGGTGGGACCTTCCGTTCGCTCAGGGCTCGGGCTCGATCTGCACCGTGCCGGCGAGGCCGTCGACAGTGACGGTAGCGCCGTCGGGGATCAAGACAGTCGCTTGCGAGAGCGCGACGCAGGGGATCCCGTACTCACGGGACGCGATCGCGGCGTGCGACCCCGCGAAGCCGTGCTCACAGACGACCCCGGCGACGATGCCGAAGAGCGGGGTCCACGGCGGTGACGTCATGTGGCACACCAGCACGTCGCCGGCCTCGATGCGGCCGCTCGCGTCGAGGTGGGTGACGACGCGCGCTCGGCCCGTCGCCACGCCGCGCGCCGCCGCCCCACCGCGCAGCAAACCGTCGGCGGGGATCTCACGCTCCGCCTCGTCGCTGGACGGGATCTCGCCACCTATCACGGGCGGGGGTTCGATCTTCTTCCACCGCTCCCGCTCCTCGCGTCGCTCCGCCGCGATGCGAGCCTCGCTCCCGTCGCTGCCACCGCCGAAACTGCCACCGTCTGACTCGGCCGCCTCGATCTCGCCCGGCGTGAGGTAGAGGATGTCGTCTGCGGCGGCCAGGACGCCGCGCCGCACCAGCTCTGCACCGCGTCGCAGGACAGCCCGGCGCAACTCCCCAGTCGAGATCAGCTGCCAAAGGGCACGCTCCTCCCGAACCGAGACGTAAGAGGCGAGCCGGCCGACACGGCGGTGGAAGCGGGCCCGCGCCTCCTCATCCGTGAGGCGCCCGTCGATCTCGGCGATGAGGTGCTTGCGCCTCTGGGCTCCCTTGGCGAGGACTTCATCAGGCGCGGTGACGTCGTCGCGGGCCATGTGGCGGATCTGGGCCCAGAGGCCGTCGCCTTGTTCCTGCCAGGTCGGGGCGGCGATGTCCCACTCCTCGGCCCGCCGACCGTATAGGGCGAGGAAGGAGTCGAGGGCGGTAAAGAACTCGGGCTCGCGTCCCGCGGCTCGCAACTGATCCATCGCCGCTCGCGGCACGGGCGCGTCGAGAGCGTCCTTCAGGCGGTTGGATGTACGCACCATCCGGCCGAGCCGCCACAGCTGCGCGTCGGCACGAACGGTCTCGTTCGGGTACCCCTGGGTGAGCTCGTAGGCGATCACTTCGGCCTCGTCGCCGTAGAGATCCTTGATCGCCGACGCGAGGAGGGTGATGTCGTTTCCCGACACCAGGATGGAGATCATCGTGTGGGCCCAGGCGTACTGCTGCCGCTCGCCCAGCTCCTGCAGGCTCGCCTCCGGCCCCGCCCCGGCGAGCCACTCGCACTCGCGGCGCACGATCGGGAGATTGAGGTCGGACCAGATGCCGCCCGCCCCTCCGTAGCTGTCGATGAGCACTCGGCACCCCTCGACGAAGCGCTCCCGTTCGGCCTCACCTGGCGGGTCCTGGGATCCGTAGGCGAAGCCGAACGCCATCGGCCCCGGTCTCCAACCCGGGGGGCCCGGCAGACCACACTCCTCGAAGGCACGCTGGACGCCCGGATGGCCGAGGCGGTTCAGCGCCGCCCCGAGCGGGGTCTGCGGGTCGGTGACATGGGAGCGGTCGAACCGCCAGGTCTTGGCGGCCGCGTCCTCGTCCTCGAACTCGACCGGGAAAGGGGTGCCATCGGGGCAGAGGTACTCGATGGTGATCATCGTGAGCAATCCTGGCCCAACCGAGCCGAACTTGAGGCAATAACGAACGGATTCGCGTCGTTATTGCCTCAAGTTCGGGGGCGTTCTAGGGTTTCGGCAGTCACGCAGCAGGGGGGAAGTCAAGTGGCGACTGCGACAGCGCTCGACGCCATCCGCGACGAGGTAACGGCATGGCTCGACGAGAACTGGGATCCTGATCTCACCGTAGGTGAGTGGTGGCAACGCATGGCCGACTCGGGCTGGGGCTTCCCCACCTGGCCGGCCGAGTGGTGCGGCCGAGGCCTCGACAACGACGCCCTCGGTGTGGTCAGCCGGGCCTTCCAGGCCAAGGGCGCGATGGGCGCCCCCAGCGGGCTGGGCCAGACGATGGGTGGACCGGTGGTGATCCAGCACGGCGACGACGACCAGCGCAAGAGGTTCGTTCCGAAGCTGGCCTCAGGCCAGGAGGGCTGGTGCCAGTTCTTCAGCGAGCCCGGGTCGGGCTCCGACCTGGCGAGCGCCCAGACGAGGGCGATCCGCGACGGAGACGAGTGGATCGTCACCGGTCAGAAGGTCTGGACCTCGGGCGCGGTTACCGCGGACCGGGGCATGCTCGTGGCCCGCGTCGACATGGACGCTCCGAAGCACAAGGGCCTCGGTTACTTCATCATCGAGGTACAACAGCCCGGCATCGAGGTGCGGCCGCTCAAGCAGATGACGGGCAACGCCACCTTCAACGAGGTCTTCTTCACCGAGGCCCGAGTGGCCCACACCGACCTGATCGGCCGGCCCGGCGATGGCTGGGCCGCGGCGGTTACGACCCTCGCCCACGAGCGGTCGGGGAGGGCCGGAACAGTCGGCGTGGCCGGTGGTGGAGGCGGGTCCCGACGGGAGATGCTCAACCGCAAGGTGGGCGAGGTAGTGAGCGCGGCGGCCGAGGGCCGACGCCGAGGCGGCGGCGGCGACCGCCGGGCTCCCAACGCGGGCGCGACGGCCCCGACAGCCCTGGCCCAGGAAACCGGCAGGAACGACGACCCCGTGATCCGGCAGCGGGTCGCGCTGTACCACTCGCTCAACCGAATCAACGAGATGAACCAGCAGCGCACCCGCGCCGAGGCAGCCGCGGGTCGGTCGCCCGGTCCGGCCAGCTCGATCAACAAGCTGGCCCGGTCGGTCCGCACGCGCCTCAACCGCGACCTCGGACCGGAGATCATCGGCGCGCACGGCATGCTCGCCGGCGACGACGCGCCGCACGGGGGTGCGATCACCCAGGCGACCCTCCAGGCCCCCTCGTCTTCGATCGCCGGGGGCACCGACGAGATCCAACACAACATCATCGGCGAGCGCGTGCTCGGGCTGCCCAAGGAGCCCGACGTCGACCGGGAAGTCCCGTTCCGGGAGCTCAAGGTCGGCACCCAACGGTCGACGCCGTGACCAGCGCATCCGCCGCCACAGGTCTCCCGCCCGGCGCACTCGACGGGGTTCGCATCCTCGAATTCTCCGAGATGATCGCCGCCCCGTTCGCCGGGCTGCACCTTGGCGACCTCGGCGCCGACATCATCAAGGTGGAGCCGACGGCGGGCGAGTCGTGGCGCCTGGCGAACCAGTTCGCCCCGCAGGAGAGCCGCGCCTTCCTCGCTCTCAACCGCAACAAGCGCGACCTCACCCTCGATCTCAAGACCGACGCCGGCCGCGAGGTCGTCTACAAGCTCATCCCGACGATCGACGTGGTGATCGTCAACTACCGACCCGACACGCCCGCGAACCTCGGCATCGACTACGACACCCTCCGCGCCCTCAACGACCGGTTGATCTACGTCGAGAACACCGCCATGGGCCGGGAAGGCCCCTACTCGCACCGCCCTGGTTACGACCTCGTTGCCCAGGCCATGACCGGGCTGCTGCTGTCGGGCGGGCGCACCGACGACGACGGCGTACCTCTGCCGCTCACGCCCGCCATCGCCGACTACGGCACCGGCCTCACGATCGCGTTCGCGGTGTGCGCCGCGCTCTTCGCGCGCGAACGCACCGGGAAAGGCCAAAAGGTCGAAGCCACCTTGCTCGCTACCGCGCTCGCGCTTCAGGGCGGCGGCTTCATGCGTACCGCCACCAACACCGGGCGCTCGGCCGAGGGAGACGCCGCCGACAACCGCCGCCAAGCGCGGGCGCGGAACGCCTACTACCGGGTGTATCCCACCCAGGACTCGATGATCGCCCTCGCCTGCCTCACCCCGGTGTTGCGCCGGAAGGCGGCTGACGCCATGGGTATCGACGATCCCCGGCACACCCGCGACATCCCCCGCGACAGCGACGAGGGCCGCCAGGTCGCCGAACAGGTCACTACCGAAGTGGTCAAACGGATGAGCGAGCGCACGACCGCCGAGTGGCTCGACACGTTCGACGCCGCCGGCGTACCCGCCGGCCCGGTCAACTCGATCCGCGACATGGCCGACGACCCGCAGGTGGTCGCCAACGACCTCGCCGTCTCGTTCGAGCATCCAGTGGTCGAGTTGCTCACCATGGTGGGGCCGGTGTTCAAGATGTCGGAGACCCCGCCACGGGCACAGTCGGCCCCACCGACCCTCGGCCAGCACAACGACGAGATTCTCGCCGAGCTGGGATACTCCGACGTCGAGATCAAAGAGTTGCGGGAGCAGGGCATCGTGCGATGACGCCAGCGCCGCGCCCGCCCGGCCGTGTCCTCGAGCTGTCGAGCGGCGCGGAGGGAGGTGCAGCGTGGTGCGGACAGCTGTTCGTTCGGGCCGGGTACGAAGTCGTCAAGGTCGAACTCCCTGGTGCCGTCGGCGAGCTGGATCAAGCGGCCAGGTGTTACCTCGATGCGGGCAAGACCCGCGTTGCGGACCAGGACGCCGAGGGCGTGGTCGCGTTGGCAGCCGAAGCGGCAGCAGTCGTCACCGACGCTCCGCCTGCGGTGGTCGACTCCTGGCGGCTCCTCGACCTCCCGTGCCCGGTCGTCGTCAGCATCACCCCGTACGGCCTTGATGGTCCCATGCGCGACTGGCACGCCACCGCCGCGACGCTGCTGGCCCACGGCGGCCACACCCACCTCATGGGTGACCCCGGCCGGGCGCCTCTCACGATGCCGGGACGGTATCCCTTCTACCAGGCCGGCAACTTCGCGTTCCTCGGTGCGGGCGCGGCGCTCTATGCCGCAGGCGGAGCCGCCCGCATCGAAGTGACCGCACTGGAGTGCCTCGCGACGCTGCACCAGTTCACCGACACGATGTGGACGGAGTTCGGCCGGCTGCGGACCCGGCACCGCAACCGGTGGGTCAACCTCCACCCCATCACACTGCTCCCGTGCGCCGACGGTTGGTACGCGCTCAACATTCTCGACAACTTCTGGGCGCCGTTCGCCGAGATGATCGGTCGCGCCGACCTCGCCACCGATCACCCGTGGACACGGAACCCGGCGCGCATGCGCGAGCAGGACGACGTCGAGCGGGTCGTCAGCGACGCCATCGGCGGCTGGTCGAAGCGGAAGATCTTCGAGGAGGGCCAGGGGACCTGGCGGGTCCCGGTCGGCGAGATGCAGACGTTGGGGGAAGTGCTCGACGACCCGCACCTCGAAGCCCGCGAGTTCTGGCAGCACACCGAGGGCGCGAAGATTCCTGGTAGCCCCTACCGTCTTCACCCCAACCCCAACGCCGACTCCGGCGCGGCCCAGGTCAGGAAACCTGACCCGGGCGACCCCCGAGGTCGCGGTCGACCACTCGAAGGCGTGCGGGTGGTGGAGTTGGCCCACTTCTGGTCGGCGCCACTCTGCGGACGCGTGCTCGGTGACCTCGGCGCCGATGTCATCAAGGTCGAGTCGCACGACACGCGGGGTGGGTTCTCGATGGCGCGCATGACGCTCGACGATCCCGACGCACCGCCGGGAACCTGGCCATGGAACCGGGAGCCCTTGTTCAACAAGCTCAACCGCAACAAGCGCAGCCTGGCGGTCGACCTTAAGCACCCGGAGGGACGAGAACTCTTTCTCGACCTCGTCGACACCGCCGACGTCGTACTGGAGAACTACAGCACGCGGGCGCTGCCATCGCTCGGAGTCGGTCATGAGATCCTGCGCGAACGCAATCCCCGCCTGATCTACGCCGCCATGCCTGGCTTCGGTCTCTCCGGTCCGTATGCCAGCTACGTCGCCCTCGGCCCGTCCACCGAGCCCATGACGGGCCTGACCGCGCTAATGGGTTACTCGCCTGATGAGCCGCGGGTGACGGCGAAGGCGATCCTCGATCCGATGGCCGGCACCGTCGCCGCGGTCGCCATCATCGACGCCCTGCTGCGGCGCGAGCGCACCGGCCAGGGAGGGCTCCTCGAGATCTCCCAGCACGAAGGTGGGATCGTCTACCTGGGCGAGCATTTCGTCGAGCGGCAGCAGACCGGCGTCGAGCCCGAGCCGGCCGCCAACCCGGTGTACCGCTGTGCAGGCGACGACGAGTGGATTGCCATCGGCGTGCGCAGCCAGCGCGACCGGGACGCACTAGCCGCCATGGCCGGCATCGACGGAGACGGGCGCGACCCCGCCGCACTCGAGGAGTTCACCTCCCGCCAGGACAAGCACGAGCTCGCCGCTGCGCTCCAGGCGGCCGGGGTGCCCGCCGCCCCGGTGTTGTCCGCCCCGGAGTGGCTGGCCGACTCGCAACTGGAGGCGCGCGGCTACTTCTCCTACCTAGCCGACGCCGATCGCGACCCGCGCCAGGGTGACGGATTGCCGCTGTGTCTTGACGGCACACGCGGGTACGAACACTGGCGGCGCGCGCCCACCCTGGGCGAGCACAACGCCGAGCTGCTCCGCGAGCTCGGCCTCGACCCCGCCGCGATCGACGCGCTCGCGTCCGCGGGCGTGATCGCCGACCGACCACCCCACCTCCGAACTTGAGGCAATAACGATCGGAATCCGATCGTTATTGCCTCAAGTTGCGCGGAGGAGGTCGGCCGCGAACGGCGTGCGTAGGACGATGCCAACCACACTGGCCTCGCGGCGGACGTCGGAAACGGTGAGCTCGAAGTCATAGCCCGGCAGCCACATGACTTGAACCTGCACGCGGTCGTCGAGGGCGCGGGCTACCGCAGCCACGAAGGCCGACGCGACCGCAGGCGGAATGGCGTCGAGGAACCGCACGACCTCGTCCGGGCACCCGTGGGCGAGGCCAAGCTGGCTGACGTTCTCTGCAAGCGAGGTCGACGGATCGAGACGGGGCGGCGCCAGGCTCCCCTCGTGGATGTCGAGGAACCACCTCGACAGATCCTTTGAGAAGGTCATCAGGGTGGGATCAGGCATGCTGTTCCTTTCAACGTTCGGGGATACTGGCGCCGGCGGTCAGCGCTCGTGCCTCTTCGTGGCGGCCACGTTCCGTGAGAAACGCCGCGTATGCGGAGCGGGTTCTCGCCTGCAGACCGGGGGCGGCCATCCGGTCGGTGATGCGTCTCGCGGCTCGAAAGTGCGCGTCGGCCGCATCGTCGTCGCCCACCATCGCGGCCAGGAGACCGAGGGCTCGGTCGACGGGCCCGAGGCAGTTGGCGCCGCCGCCGAGGACAACCATCTTTCCTTCGTGCGGTTCTAGACGCTTCGACAGCTGAAGTCCCAACTCGTGATGATCAGCTGTGACGGCGGCTTCGGCTCCGAGCGTCAGCGCGAGAAGCCAGAAGTCGTCGCGGCGCAGCTGGTCGAGTCGGGGAACGACAGGGTCGAGCACCTTCCGCGCGCCGGCACCATCGCCCGCTCCCGCGCACACTTCGGCGTGCAGGAAGATCCAGCTCACGTCGGTCGACTCGTTGGACCGGACGATTGATGGGTCGGAAGCGAAGGCGGCGATCACCTCCCCAACGTCGGCCAGCCGGCCCTGCTCGCGCCGGATGCCGAGCACTTGTGCCGTGTGTGTAGACGCGGCATTGGGAGCGCCGGCCCGCTCCCCCGCGACGCGCCCATCGTCGGCGAGGGACTCCGCGGCCTCGAAGCGCCCGTCGACAATGGCGCGCATCACCTCCAACGTCGATCTGTACCAGGCAGCAAGGGGCGACGGACGCGCCTCGGCGGCGAGGGCATCGAAGGTGGCGAGCGCCTCGTCGACGGCGCTCAGGTCGCCGAGTCGCAGATGATCAACCGCCAAACCCGCCAGCCTGGTGAGGCGAGCGTCGTGGTTGCCAGCGCGGTCTGCCAGGACGACCGCTCGTTCCTGGATTTCAAGCCGCTCCTCCAGGTGGTCGGGACCGGCGAGACACTGATGGCGCGCCGTAAGGGCAGCCGCGAGCGCCAGCGGGTCGTCGCAAGCCTGGGCGCTGTTGAGGGCACGCCGGCTCAACGCGTCGGCCCGTGCGTGGTCACCCCCACCGAACACCTCACGAGCAAGGCGGGTTTGGACCTGGGCGCGGAGGGCGTCATTGCCGGTGGCGAGCATCGACTCGGCGTCCTCGAGGATCTCGACCAGCTCGGGGTCCGCGTAGGCGATGGCCGCGCCCCGGAAGCCCAGACCGAGCGCCGCTCGGGCGAACACGTCGGGCGCGGCGGAGTTGCGAGCGGCATCGGCCGCTCGCACAAATGCCTTCCGGGCGTCCTGTATGTCACCCATGCCGGCCAGCGCGTGGCCTAGCCCGAGAAGCATCTCCCCCCGTAGCCGGCTGTCCAGGTCACCGCCAAGGTGCTGGATGCCGCGCTCGTAGTGACCAGCCGCCTCCTCGAAGGCGAACTGCTGCCGCGCCCGGTCGCCGGCCCGGCGCGAATAGGTGGCGGCTTCACTGCCCGTGCCGGTCACCGCCGCCACGCCGAAGTGGTAGGCGAGGCTGCCAACGAACGGATTCAGATCCGCGGCGTAGACCCGCTCGAGTGCGCGCCCGACCCGCGCGTGCGCGTCGGCTCGCCGCCCGGCCGGCAGGGCGCCATACAGCGCCTCGCGCACGAGGTCGTGGGAGAACGTGCAGGCGACCGGAGTCCCAGGGAGTTCTTCCACTTCCTGCGCGACCAGAACGGCATCTAGTGCGACGAGGAACTCGCCGCGCGGCCAGCCCAGTGCTTGCGCCACAACCTCGACTTCGAAACGGTTGCCTACAACCGCCGCGACTTCCAGCAACTCACGGGCAGCGGTGCCGAGGCGCTCGATTCGTCGCTCGATGATGGCGCGGACACCGAGCGGGACGCCCTGGGCGACGCCGCCCACCCCAAAGCCGTCGTGGCCATCACGTTCGATGACATCGCTGATCAGTTCGCGCAGGAAGAGGGGATGACCGTGGGTCCGTTCGTAAAGGGACTTGGCGAAGTCGGCGTCAACTCGCTCAGGCCCCACGCTTGCCACCAGCAGATCGTGCACGTCATCGGCGTCGAGACCGGCAAGCCGCACCGTGGACTCCATGCCTTGAGCCCGGAGCTCGGCGATGATGCTCGCGGCCGGACCGCCGTGGCTTCGTGCTCCCGGAAGGTCGCCACCACGAGCACCGGCAAGGTCGCGGTCGATGTGAGGAGGTGGCGCAAGACCAACATCGTCGAGTGGTCGGCCCACTGGATGTCGTCGATGACCCACAGCACCGGGCCCTGCTCGGCCGCGGCCGCCAGAACGGCGATTACCGCATCAAGCAGTTCGAGGCGCGTCCGAGTCGGATCGTCCTCAGTCGCGCCGTAGGTGCCGAGGAGCTCGGCTCCCTCGACGCCTAGCGTCGGCACCAGGCGGCTCACATAGGAGAGCGTTCGCCTCGGGAGGCGAGCGAGGACGTCGGCCGGCAGCGCGTCGACGAGCGTCGCCAGCGCCGGCGCGACCGGCTCGAAGGCAACCGAGTGCTCCTCGTCGCAGCGCCCATGCAGCACATGGCGCGCCCGGTCAGCCACCGCGGCGCTGAACTGGCGGGTCAAACGGCTCTTGCCGATCCCGCCCTCCCCTGCGATGGTCACGAGGCGCTGGCGGTCCGCCCGCGCGCGCTCCCACTCGCCATCGAGCACGGCCAGCTCCCGCGCGCGTCCCACGAAAGGCAGGCGCTCATCGATCTGCAGCAAGGCGGGCAGCGGTGTTAAACCCTCGTCGTCGCCTCCTTCGGCTTCGTGGGCGCCGACCGGATCGCTGAATCCGCGCAACTCGAAGTCTCCCACGGGCCGCAACGACAACCCGGACCGGTTCTGGATGAGCGCGACGGTCATGTCGGAGAGGAGCGTCTGTCCGGGTTGGGCGGCATCACAGAGTCGCTGCGCGATGTTGACAGCCGCGCCGAAGTAGTCACCCTCGTCCTCGACGACTTCGCCTGTGTTCACGCCGATCCTGATGCTCACGGGAGACTGGACGAGCCGCTGTTCGCGTTCGACGGCTCGTTGCATGGCCACTGCGGCCAACGCGGCTTGCCGGGCGCTCGTGAAGGTAGTCATCAGTCCGTCGCCGATCGACTTGACCTCGTGACCGCCGAATGACGCCAACACCCGCCGGAGCAGGGCGAAGTGCCCTCGCGTCTCGAGGTGAGCACGCTGATCCCCGAGCGAGGTTATGAGCGCGGTCGAACCCACGACGTCGGTGAACATGATCGTGAGAGTCGCCGACCCGCCCCGCAGAGGTTGTGATCTCCCCAGCACCCAGACTCAAACACTACCGGCCAGACTCGGCCACTGTCGGCTAGTGTGATCAGCTACCCCGTATCCGCGCGACACGTTCGCCCCCGCCCGACGGAGCCCGCGGTGACCGCAGAGGAAGAGTTCTTCGGCGTCGACGTCATACAGTCCGGTGGCACTGCCAAGGTGGCCGTGCGAGGCGAAGTCGACGTCGCCACTGCACCCCGGCTGTGGGACGCCATCGACGGCGTCGGCGGCGACACCCGAGAGCTGGTGATCGACATGTCCGAGCTCACCTTCATGGACTCAACCGGAATCCGTGTCCTCATCCGCGCCCACGAGCTGCTGACGTCGCGCGGCGGCCGGCTCGTCGTCCGGGCCCCCGAGGCGGGGGTGCGCAAGTTGCTCGAGGTCACCAGCGTCGACCGGGTGATCGACATCGAGTAGCAGTTGAGATCGCGCGGGCACCTGTGGGCTACCGCGCCGACATCGAGCCGCTACCGGGAGTCGCGGAGCCGATCAAGGTGGGCGACCGCCTCTGGCGGGAGGCCGGAAACGACACCCTTGAGGATTTCGACCACTCGCGGCAGCGACGAGTCGGCCATCTCGAAGAGCGCGACGCGGTGCCGGTGGGTGGGGTCGTCGGTCGTGACCTGTTCCACTAGCTCGAACAGTCCCACCAGCTCGTTGAGCACTCGGTGCGAGACGACGGCGGGCAGCGTCGTCACACCGTCACGCAGCTGGTCGAGCTGAGACCGCAGCAGCTCGAAGAGGTCGTCACGGCTCTCGTCGGTGAGGCGGTCCCACCGGTGGGTGAGCATCGAAGCCGCACCCTGGAGCACGGCCGCCGTCCCGAGCATGCCGTGGGCCACGATGGCGGCCAGCGGGTCGGGCTCGTCGGACACACCCTCAGCGGGCACACGAAGCACGCTCCGGAGCGCCGCAACCAGCTCCTGGAGGGAGCTTCCCTTCTGTACATAGGCGTCGGCGCCGGCAGCTCGAGCCCGCGCCTCGTCGGTGCTCGGCGGGTGCGCGGAGAACACGACCACCCGCGCGTCCGGGCAAGCGTCGCGGACCGCCTGGAAGTGGGTGAGGTCGGAACCTTCCATGCTGAGGTCGACCACGACTGCATCAGGCTGGGTGTCGCGAACAAGAGCCGTGCCGGCGTCGACCGTCCCGGCATCGCCGACAACGACGAAATCCGACTCCGCTTCGAGCGCGGTCCGCAGGAGGACGCGGACCGCACCAATGTCGTCGATGATCACCACCGTTGCAGCCATCGTCTCCCTTCGGACCCGGCCGACCTGAAACGACAGTCTCGCGGATCACGCCCGCGTACTCGGGGAACGTACGAGACTTTGACTACTTGCGGTAGTTCACTGTCTGCCGTCCCACCCGCGGCACTTGTCGAGCTCGTGCTTGACATTCCTCGCTCTTGAGCGCCGAGATCCCGCTACTCACCCTCAGCGGGCGCGGTGCCCTTGTCCCCAACGGCGTCGCGTTTCTCGTCGCGGAAGAGCCGGCGGATCCTCGGCTCGACCGTCGACGGGGCCGCAACCACCACGACGTCTCCGACGAGTAACTCGGTGTCGGGCATGGGCGCGACGAGCTGGCTGTGGCGGTCGATGCTGAGCGCAACACAACCTGGTGGCCAAGGCGCGCCTGCCACGCGCGCGCCCGCGAAGGGCGAATCCTCGCCGATCTTCGCCTCGATGAGCACCGCTCCGCCGCTGACTCCCGTGAGGCGCCGCAACGTGCGGCGCAGCGCGGTCTGGTACCCGCCGATCACTTCTGACATCGCGATGACACCGCGGAGGCGATCCCGGTCGAGCACCGGAATCCAGTTGACGCTCGCGGAGACCATCGCGTCGAGAGCCGAGTCGAGGCTCGCTTCCGACGACACGGTGGGATAGCTCGCGTCGGCAACGGCACCGACGGTCATCTCCGCCTCGTCATCGCCCTCGGTCGACTCGCCCGAGACGACGCCGACGAACCGGCCGCTGGCATCGACAACTGGTGCCCCGTTGAGCCGGATGTTCTGGATCCCCTTCCGTGCTTCGACCAGTGACGACGACGCGCTGACGACGAGGCGGGGCCGGCGCATCACTTCCTTCACCGGTGTGGACCCGAGGAGCGGCAGGCCGAAGCGGGCACGATGCCCCGGCTGGTCGGCTCGGCTGCGGAGCTGGCTCTCATAGATGGTCTCCTTCCCGACGACCACCGTTGCCAGGCCGATGGCGATCATCGCCGGTGGCAACAGCGCGAGGCTCCCGGTCATCTCGGCCACCATGAGCATCAGGCCAAGCGGTGCGTGGGCAACGCTGCCGAAGCAGGCGATCATCCCGACGACCATGAAAGGTGCAGCCACATCGGGCATTCCAGGCGCAACGGTGTGCAGGACCCGCCACATGCCGAGGCCGACGAAGCCGCCGACCACCATCCCTGGTCCGAAGATGCCTCCCGAGCCGCCCGAACCCACCGACAGCGAGGTGGTAAGGATCTTGACGAGGGGCAGGAGGAGCACGACCCACAACGCCATGTCTGGCAGACCGTCTCGCATTCCTTCCTGCAGCCAGCCGTAGCCGGTGCCGAGCGCCTGCGGGAACACCAGCCCGATCAGACCAACCAGCACACCACCTGCGGCGGGCTTCAGCATGGCGGGGCCAGGTGCTCGCCTGGCTAAGGCGACAGTCGCGTAGAAGCCACGTGTGTAGAGCCTGGCAACGAGACCGGCCACCACACCCAGCAGGGCGTAGTACACCAGCTGGACCGGGTGGTTGAACTGGGGTGTGTGGAGCGTTCCGAAGATCGGGGTGAAGCCTTCGACCGCGCCGAATACGGAGAAACCGACGATCGAAGCGACGAGCGACGGCAGCAGCGCGTCGGGCTCGAGGTCGTCCCGATACAACACCTCGGTGCCCAGGACCGCGCCTCCGAGGGGTGCGCGGAAGATGGCGCCGATGCCCGCGGCCACGCCCACTGTCACGGCGATGCGGGCATCGTGGGGGCTGAGGTCGAGGCGCCGGGCGAGCAACGAGCCGAAGCCGGCACTGATCTGGGCGGTCGGGCCCTCCCTGCCCGCCGAGCCGCCGGAGCCGATCGTCGCGGCCGAGGCGACAAGTTTGACGATCGCGACGCGCCCCCGAACCGCCCTGGGGTTGTGGTGGATGGCCGCGATGGCGGCATCGGTGCCGTGGCCCTCGGCCTCCGGTGCGAAGCGCGACACGACCAAACCCGAGATGAGCCCGCCCAACCCGACTACCAGCGGAATCGCCCACGGCCGGGTGAACTCACCGTGAGCCCCACGGTTGCCCTCGCCGACCGGCAGGGGGGGTTCATAGCCACCGATGCCTTCGAGCAGCAGCTTGGCAGACAGTTCGAGGGCGAAGATGAACGCGATCGCGGCGGCGCCGGCCACAACCCCGATCAGGGCTCCCAGTACCAGCCACTTCCTGAGATAGTCCCAGTCGCGCACATGATTGAGCAGGTGCCCGGCGCGGCCTGCCGTGCCGATGAGCCCGGAGCGCGGTCGTGGGGCGCGCCGCCTCACGACATAGTCCTGTCGTCGGACTCCGGCCATCCGAACAGCGTGGCCTCGGGCGTCTCCCCCGCCGCTTCGGCGAAAGCCCGGAGACCGTCGATCGCCTGCCGCTGCTGGGCAGGCGTCATACGGTCGGCGATGGCGGCAAGGTCGCGCCGCCGCCGCAGGGTGACCCGCTCGACGAGGCGTTGACCCTTGGCAGCGAGCACGATCTCGGTCTCCCGGCGGTCGGCATCACGGCCGGTCCTCCGGATCAGGCCTTTCCTCACGAGACGGTCACACATGCGGGTGGCGGTGGACGGGTGGATGTCGAGCCGTTCGGCCAACCGGCTCACGGTGACGTCGCCCGCGCTGGCGATCACGACAAGCGCTCGGAACTGAGGGAGGGTCACGTCGTCGACGCCCGCGAGGGACCGGGCCGACACGCCTACCAGGGCGCGCGACGCAGTGAGGAAGAGATCAGCCGCTTCATCCTTCCCGCGCATAAGAGCCTGCACAATAGCAAGTACTGCAGTACTGCACCCACCCCAGCCCAACTTGAGGCAATAACGATCGAATTCCGTTCGTTATTGCCTCAAGTTCGAGGAGATCAGCGAACGCGGACGAGGCGAAGAGTGTCGGTCATCGGTTCGCGGTCGGTCGGCGAGCCGACTGCGACGGCTACCACGTCGCCCGCGGCGGCCAGCCCGAGCTCCACGGCCGCCTCCACCGCGAACCACACGATGTCGTCGGTGGAGTCGTGGCGGGCGGCAAGGTGGGGCGTGACACCCCACGCGACCGTCAGCTGGCGCGCTGCTCTCGGCGACGGGGTGAGCCCGAGGACCGGCACGGTGGGCCGGAACCGCGAGATGGCGCGCGGCGTCCAGCCCGTATTGGTGCAGGCGATTATCACCTTGGCCTCAGAGTCCATCGCCGCCCGCCACGCCGCGGCTGACACCGCCGCGGTGATGCGCGTGCGGGCGGGCGCGCCGTGGTGCTCACTGGCCTGTTGCCGGCCGAGGCCGCTCCCCCATCCGAAGTAGTCGAACTCGCGCTCGGCTCGCAGGGCCACCCTCGCCATGGTGGCGACGGCCGCCACCGGATGCTCCCCGATGGCAGTCTCGCCGGAGAGCATCAAGGCACTGGTGCCGTCGAATACTGCGTTGGCGATGTCGCTGACCTCGGCGCGGGTAGGGGTGGGCGACCGCACCATCGACTCGAGCATCTGGGTCGCGGTGATGACGGGGCGCCCATAGGCAACACCGGTGCGGATGATGTGCTTCTGGTGGTGCGGGACCTCCTCGATCGGGCACCGGATGCCGAGGTCGCCCCGGGCGACCATGACCCCGTCGGCCACCGCAATGATGTCGTCGACGTCGGCCACGGCCTCCTGGGTCTCGATCTTGGCGACAAGCATGGGCGGATCGGTGCCCGCGGCGCGCCGAGCGCGCTCGATGTCGGCGGCGGCGCGCACAAACGAGATCGCCACCGCGTCAATGTTCGCCTCGCAGAGCGCCTCGAGGAGACGGAGGTCGTCGTCGGTCGGCGAAACGAGCGTCGACCGGCTGGGAGGCAGCGCGATCCCGGGTCGGCCCTGGGCCCATCCACCCGCGAGCACATGCGTCGTCGCGCGTCCCGCGCCCTCGTCGACGTTGGTCACCTTGAGCTGGATCGAGCCATCGCCGAGGGCTACGACATCGCCTACTCCCAGCTCGGTGGCCAGCGGCTCGTAGTTCACCGCGATCGTCGCCGAGTTGCTCTCGGCACCTTCCGTCGCCGCGACGAGCCCGACCCGACCACCTTCGGTGAACTGAACCCCTCCATCGGGGAACGCGCCTACCCGGATCTTTGGGCCCGGCAGGTCGGCGAGCACGCCGACGAGCTTCCGTTCTGCGGCGGCCGCGGCATGAATGCGTTCGATGCGCGCCAGCGCGTCTTCCAGGGTGCCGTGTGCCAGCGAAACGCGCGCCATGTTCATGCCGGCGGCGATCATGGCGCGCAGCGTCTCCGGGGCGTCGGAGGCCGGACCGATTGTGGCGACGATCTTGGTGCGCCTGTTCACTGCTGCAAGCTACGTCGCGTCAAGCCCGTAGGTCGGCGTATTCGGGATGTTCATCGATGAACTGGGCGACATACCAGCACGACGGCACCACGCGCCGGCCGCGGCGCCGCACATCGTCGAGGGCACCCCGAACCAGTTCTGCACCGAGCCCGGAGCCTCGCCGAGCCGGCTCGATCTCGGTGTGCGGAAAGACGAGAACGTCGCCCTCCCCGTCGTAGTCGGCCACCCCTACAACCTCGCCGTCGACCACGAGCTCGTAGCGGTTGCGCTGCGGGTTGTCGCGCACCTCGGTCGCCATCGGCTTCGCCTTCTCTTCCACGATCAACGCGAACCCTACCCAGCCGGTACGGTTCCCACGTCACGCGCACCATCCCCCGGTTGTTGCGGCGCGCGGTCGAAGCGGCCGCCGACCGCGTCTGGCTGCTCGCCGGCGACGACGAGTGGACCTTCGATGCTGCCTTCGCGCGGATCGAACGCTGCGCCAGCGGCCTGCGCGCGACCGGCATCGGACCGGGAGACCGCGTCCTCGTGACGGCGCGCAACACGCCCGACTACGTGTTCACCTGGCTCGCGTTGATGGACGTCGGAGCGGTGCAGGTGCCGGTAAATCCCCAGAGCACCGATACCGAGTTGCGGGGCTTCGTCGATCAGGTCGAGCCCGCGCTCGTCATCGACGACGGGAAGGTGACCGCGCTGTTCGAAGCCCCTGCCGACGGCCTCGGCCCTGCCAACTGCGAGGAGTCCGACATCGCGGTGATGATCCCCACGTCGGGTACGACAGGCCGGAGCAAGCTGGTGATGCAGACACACTTGGCCTACGTGATGGCGGGCGAAGGGTTCCCTTTCTGGCTCGGCCTTACGAGTGAAGACCGGCTCATGACCTCGCTGCCGATGTTCCACCTGAACGCGCCCGCATACTCGACGCTCGGCTCGCTTGCCGCCCAGTCCAGCCTGGTCATCCTTCCGGGCTTCTCGGCCACCACCTTCCTCGACAGTGCCCGTCGCTACGGCGTGACCCAGTTCAACGCCATCGGCGCGATGGTCGAGATGCTCATGCGACAACCACGGCGCGACGACGACGCGGACAACCCGGTGCGCATCTGCTACACGGGACCGTCCCCATCGCGGGAGCGCCAGCTCGAGATCGAGGACCGGTTCGGCTGGGAGGTCATGTGCGGCTATGCGTTGTCGGAAACGCCGTACGGCCTGGTGTGGCGGCGTGGCACCCGACCTTATGGAACGCTCGGGTCGCCGCGACAACACCCCGAGCTCGGCCACGTGAACGACGCACGCGTCATCGATGAAGACGGGTGCGAGGTGTCTCCGGGAGGCGACGGAGAACTGGAGTTGCGCAACCCGACCATCATGCGGGGCTACTACCGGATGCCCGAAGAGACCGCCGACGTGATCGTCGACGGCTGGCTCCGCACCGGCGACCTGGTGCGCGTCAACGACGATGGCACCTACACGTTCCTCGCCCGGAAGAAAGAGGTCATCCGCAGGCGCGGCGAGAACCTGTCGCCGGCCGAGGTGGAGGCCGCCCTTGAACGCCACCCCGACGTGGCCGAAGCCGCAGTGGTCGCGGTGCCATCGGAGTTGTCCGAGGACGACGTTAAGGCGTTCGTCGTACCTGCCGGCCCCACCTCCGTCGACGCCGCCGACCTCCACGCCTTCGCCGGGAAGCACCTCGCCCGCTACAAGGTGCCCCGCTACATAGAAGTAGTCGATCAGCTGCCGTACACGGCAACCGGACGGGTAGCCAAACACCGACTCCCCCGCGAGCGCACCGACGCCGAAACCGACCTCGCTCCGAACTTGAGGCAATAACGAACGGATTCCGTTCGTTATTGCCTCAAGTTCCGCGGGTCAAGGGGTGATGTTCTGATTGAGGCGGAAGAAGTTGGTCGGGTCGTAGGCCTGCTTTAGAGCCTTGAGCCGGTCGTACTTGGCGGCTCCGTAAGCCTCGCGGATGCGCGCTTCACCCTCCTCCATCAGGAAGTTGACGTACACGCTCGTGTGGTGAGGAGCGAGCGCCGTCCAGTAGTCGCGAGCCCACTGACGCTGCTCGTCGAAGCCGGCCGCAGTCTCGCTGTTGCCGTTGATGTTGAACGTGAAGCCGGCGCTGCGGCCGTTGAACGCGGTGTCGTCCTCCCCGACTCGCGCGACCGCACCACCCATCTGCCACAGAGCGAGGCTCGAGATCGGTGACGTGATGCGCGAGCCGTGATCGACGATCACGTCGATCACCTCGTCGTCGAGCGCCGCCACGTCGCACGACCGGACGTAGTAGTGGCAGCCATGCCGGAACGACGGATCGAACATCGACTGGTGCGCCAGGTAAGGCTTGGGAGCGCACAGGTCGATGAGGGGTGCGCCGAAGTCCTTGAGCGGCTGCATTATCCGCTGGCCGTCGTCGACCGGACCGGCGTAGCAGGCGGCGACGCCGATGATGGGCCGCCCGACGAGCTCCCGCGGGATGACCGGCAAGTCAGGCATCAACCGCTGCACAACTATGGTCATGAGCTCGTCCGGACAGTCGTCGACCCAGTCGCGGTAGAACCGAAGCACGTCCCGCGCCTCCTCGGCCGGCCACAGCACCGCACCCGCCATTACCTCCGGTCCGAGGCGGTGGAGTTGGAACTCGAAGCTCGTCACAATCCCGAAGTTCCCGCCGCCTCCCCGGACGCCCCAGAAGAGCTCAGGGTTCTCGTCCGCGCTCGCCTGCACGAATTCAGCCTCGGCGGTGACCATGTCGACGGACAGCAGGTTGTCGATCGTGAGGCCGTACTTGCGCATGATCCACCCAATGCCGCCGCCGAGGGTCAGACCGGCTAGGCCGGTGTGGGTCACGATGCCGGCCGGCACCGCCAGGCCGAAGGTCTGAGTCTCGCGGTCAAGGTCCCCGAGCAAGACGCCCGCCTGAGCACGGGCCGTCTTCGTGGCCGGATCGACGCGGATACCCCGCATCGGGCCGAGGTCGATGAGCATGCCGTCGTCACAGGTCGACAGCCCCGGGAAGCTGTGGCCGCCACCGCGCACCGCGACGAGAAGGTCGTGGTCGCGCGCGAACCGCACCGCGGCGCGGACATCGGCTACGCCTGTGCACCTCGCGATCAGCCCGGGCCGCTTGTCGATGGAGCCGTTCCATACCTTGCGGTGCTCGTCATAGCCCACATCGCTCGGCAGAAGGAGCTCGCCCCCGAATGATGCACGCAGGTCGTCCAATGAGGCATCCGCGAATGCGACGCCACCCGCCAAAGTCGTCATGACTCCAGAGTCCCACTCCGCCGAACTTGAGGCAATAGCAGCGCATGGCATGGCGCCCTTCGTGCCGAAGTTCGGCGCGAATCCGCGTTTCTACCGATGCGCGCCCCCGGAGCCAATCCGTACCGTCATCCTCGGCGTCAACGACGGAGGAGATGCAAATGCCCGTATACATGGTCGATCGGGACCTTCCCGGCATCACGATGGACGCGCTCGCCGATGCGCAGCAGCGTGCCATCGCGACGGCAGGGGCCTACCAGCAGAAGGGGCGCGACGTTCGCTACATACGCAGCACGTTCGTGCCCGGCGAGGCGCACTGCATGTGCCTATTCGAGGCGCCCGACCCGCAGGTGGTCGCGGAGCTCAACGACGAGGCGCAGATCCCTTACACGCGGGTGACCGAGGCGCTCGACCTCACGCCGTAGCGGTCGCGTCTGCGGTGGGCGGGGCGAGCCCCCGGCGCCCCGCCCACATCGCGAGCTGGGTCCGCGAGGTCATGCCCAGCTTGGTGAACGTGTGCGAGAGGTGGCTGTCGACGGTGCGGCGAGAGATGAAGAGCCGGTCGGCAATCTCCTGGTTCGAGAGGCCGGCGGCGATCAGGACGGCCACCTGAGTTTCGCGGGGCGACAGCTCATTCTCCGTCGGTCGCAGCCGGGAGAGGTTCTGGCGCGCGGTTTCCAGACCGGCTTCGTCGTCGAGGCGGGCGAACCACTCGATGGCGTCCTCGTAGCGACGACGGGCCTCGTCGGTCGACCCTTGCTCTTCCCATAGACCGGCGAGGTTGTTGAGCATGGCTGCCTGACCGTGCTGGTCGCCGCACTGCGCGAAGCATTCGAGAGCCCGATCGGCGAGCTCGATAGCGTGGTCGAAGTCGTTTCGTTGGCGCGCCAGCATCGAGAGGTTGTTGAGACATAGCGCCGAACCGCGCACGTCGTCGAGGGCCTCGAAGAGCTGGAGGGCACCGTCGAAGAACCGCGCCGCGCGGGAGGCATCGCCCGCGTCGAGGGCCACCGTCCCAAGGTTGGCTAGCACGCTCGCAGCCTCGCGTTGGGCACCCTGGGTTCGGAAGACTTCGAGCGCCTCCAGCAGGTGCTCGAAGGCAGTTCCCGGGCGAGCGGCGGCGGCGTCCACCAAGCCAAGGCCGGTGAGAGCAAATGCTCGGCCGCGGTGATCGCCGAGGTCGGTGAAGGTAGAGAGGGCACCGCGGCACTCGACTGCGGCGCGATCGGTGTCGCCGCTGCGCAGGAGCACCATCCCGAGCGCACTCCGGCTTGACGCGGCAGCGCGTACGTCGCCCGACTCGACGTGGAGCCGGATGGCCTCCTCATGGGCACGGCGGGCCGCAGCTAGGTCGCCCTGCGCGCTCGCCAGCGTGGCGACTGCGCCGTAGCCATGCGCCCGCTCACTCATCGACCCCTCGCCCGTCGCGAGCGCCGACTCGAGGGTCACCCGCCCGGCGGTGAACTGGCTGCGGGCTTCCCAGTGCGGGGCGAGACGCGTCGCGAGCACAAGGGCTGAGTCCACCCGGTCCCCTCCGTCCACCATCTGCCTCCCGCCGGTTCCGCCGCTCCAGAGTGGCACAGCTTTCGTCCTGCGTGCGAAGGTGCCGGCGCTCGTCCTCCACGGCGCACTCGACGTGTTCTGCGGTGGCAGGATGCGCGGTGATGCGTGAGGTGGTGTGGCTCGACAGCATGGTCGCCGCGGCCCACGAAGTGGCCGCCGCGCTCGGGTCCGAGGTGGTGCTCCCGCTGACCGATGGGCGGCGCACCGACTGGACTTATGTGCCATCGCGCCGGCACGGCATCGCGCTGGCCGACATGGACCAGAGCCAGCGCCGCCTGGTGCACGGCCTCCTGACGAGCGTCCTCTCCGATGAGGCCTACGCCAAGGTGTGCGCGATCGTGTCCCTCGAGGAGGTCCTCGACCGGCTGGAAGGCGGCACGCGTCACCGCCACTCCGGAAACTATTGGGTCGGACTGTACGGCGAGCCCGGAACCGAAGAGTGGGCGTGGTCGTTCGAGGGTCACCACGTGAGCGTCAACATCGCCGTCGCCCGGGGCGAGCTGCGGCCGACGCCACTCTTCCTCGGGGCCAACCCGCACTCCTACGCCATCCGACCCCTCGGCCAAGAGGAAGACCTCGCACGCGCCGCCCTCCAAGCGATGCCAGCCACCGCCCGGCAGACCGCGATCATCGCCGACACCGCCCCCGACGACATCGTGACGACGACGCAGGAGGCCGTCGACGTCTGGGAACTCGAACCCCTCGGAGTTCCTGGTACCGACCTACCCGACGACGCGTGGCGGCACCTCGATGCCCTGCTGCGAATCTACGCCGGCCGGGTACGCCCCTCCCCGGAGACTCCCGACCGAGACGAGATCTGGTTCGCCTGGGCGGGCGGCTCGACGCCCGCGACACCGCACTACTACCGCCTGCAGTCGCCTGCGACGCTCATCGAGTACGACAACACCCAGAACGACGCCAATCACAGCCACACCGTGTGGCGCGTACCCGGCGCGGACTTCGGCGCCGACCTCCTCAGGCACCACCGTTCCGAGCATCACACCTGACAGCCCGACCTCCCCGGCACCGCTTGTGTCACGTACCCTCGGCGGCATGAGCGACGTGAGGTGGGAACCGCCCGGGCCGGGCGCGTGGGAACTCGACTTGGCGCACTGTCTAGGAGCCATGACGCCGATCTGTCAGCAGATCCAGTCGACGTCGATCCAGTCGGGCATGCGGGAGCTGTTCGCCACTTTTGGCGTCCCGGCCGACACGATCGATGCGCGGTTCGTCAACGGCTACTTCTACACGCGGCTCCGACCGCTGATGGGCGCCGACAAGCCCCCTGCCAAGTTGCCGCCGGCGTTCGTGCTCAAGCTGGCCTTCGCGGTGCATCCGGAGCTGCGCCGCCGCAAGAAGAAGGCGGAAGCGACCATGCGCGACAAGCCGTGGCGTGAAGCCATTCGTCACTGGGAGACGACCGAGCGGGAAGAGTTCGAGGCGGAGAACTTGGCATGGCAGGACGTCGACGTTGCGGCCCTGTCCGACGAAAGCCTCGCGGAGCACTTCGAGGAGGTACTCGCTGGCGCCCAAGTCGGCTACCACCGGCACTTCGTACTCCACGGCTTCGATCTCGGACCCATCGGGCTGCTGCTCGTGTCCTGCCGCGAATGGGGTATCGACCCCGCCGACGTGGTGCCCGCGCTGCTGGGAGCCTCGCCGAGCACCTCGGAGCCGGCCCGAATTCTGAGCCGGCTTCGTGAGATCGTCGCGACGTCGGGCACGACCCCAGCGACTCTCGACGAAGTGAGAAACCTCTCACCCGCCGCCGCGACCGAGCTCGACCGTTACCTCCGGTACCGCGGCATGCTCGTCTTCAGCCGCTACGACATCGACGGCGTCACCCTCGGCGAGTTGCCCGACGTAGTACTCACGTCGATCCTCGCGGGGCGTGACGCCGGTTCTACCGACGGCGCCGAGGAAGCAGCTGCCGCCATCCGCGCTCGCGTGCCCGTGGCCGACCAGGACTCCTTCGACGACCTGCTGCGCGAGGCGCGGTTCGCCATGAATCTGCGCGACGACAACGGCCCCACCACTGCGGAGTGGAGGCTGGGACTGATCCGGCGGGCGCTGCTCGAAGCGGGGAGTCGACTCGCGGCCCGCGGTCGGATAACTGATGCGAACCACGCCTTCGAACTCGAGCCCGACGAAGTCGTGCCGATCCTCACTGCAGGCGCCGGCCCGACTGCGGACGAATTGGCGTCAAGAGCGAAGCGCAGAGCGGAGCTGAGCGAGCTCGATCCGCCCCCCACCCTCGGGCCCCCGGAACCAGCGCCGCCGCTTGACGTGCTGCCGGCCGCCCAAGCCCGCATGCTCGACGTCGTCCAGACCGTGACCGACCAACTCGCCCGCGTCGAGCTGGCCGATGGCCTCTCCGGCACCGGCGTCGGCACCGTCGCTTACACGGGTCGCGTGCTGCGGGCATCCAATCCAGAGGAGGCCATAGCCCGCATCGAACCGGGTGATGTGTTGGTGGTGCCGTTCACGACACCCGCCTACAACGGCGTGCTTCCCCTCGCGGGAGCGATCGTCACGGTGCACGGCGGGCCGCTCTGCCACGCCGCGGTCCTGGCGCGGGAGC
Source organism: uncultured Acidimicrobiales bacterium (assembly GCA_964632885.1). GTDB lineage: Bacteria > Actinomycetota > Acidimicrobiia > Acidimicrobiales > CAZWDB01 > CAZWDB01. The sequence continues at coordinate 31,537 of CAZWDB010000002.1, forward strand.
TCGGCATTCCGGCGGTGGTGGGTGCGGCGGCGGCCTTTACCCAGCTGCACGACGGCGCAACCGTGGAGGTCGACGCCGTGCTTGGCCAGGTGCGCGTCGTCGAGGCAGCCGGCACCCCGGCCTGAGGCGCCCGGTCAGGCGTCGAGGTCGCCGAGGTCACTCGGAACGTCGACAGAATAGCCCTGGAGGACCTCTAGAGGGATCGCGTCGAGAGCGCGCTGGTGGGTCGATGCCAGAACCACCGGAGCAGCCGCTCCGTCATGGTGCGCCCGCAACCAGTTGATGGCGGTCACGCACCAGCGGTCGCCCGGCACCAATCCAGGGAACCGGTACTGCGGCATGGGAGTGGTGAGGTCGTTGCCGATGGCGCGCTGGTGCTCGAGGAACTCTTCGGTTACCACGGCGCACACTGTGTGACTGCCGACGTCCTCCGGTCCGGTATTGCAGCAGCCATCTCGGTAGAAGCCCGTAACGGGGTCGGTGCCGCAGGGCTCGAGCTCGCCGCCCTGCACGTTGCGCTCGGTCACAGCCCCACTCTTCCCGGTCTCTTCCATCTAGTCATGCCGGTTCGTGCAAGCCGAGGTGCCGCAGAGTGGCCTCGAAGGCGTCGAACAACTCGAGCTCGGCGAGCTGCCGGGGCGTGACCCACCGCACCTCGGCCGTCTCCCAATGGAGCCTCTCGGGGACAGGAAAGCGCTCCTCGACGTCGACGACGACGGTCCAGTACGACCAGCCCCCGTGGTCGTCCTCGTGAACGGTCACGACCTCGAAGCCGTCGAGGCTGACACCGATCTCCTCGCCGAATTCTCGTAAGGCGCCGTCGAGCGGCGCCTCGTCTCGGTCGAGTGCGCCTCCGGGTATCGCCCAGGTGCCACCTCGGTGGCAGTACTCGGACCGCCGCGCGAGGAAGTAGTGGGGCTCGGACGCGGCCACATGCCGGGCGAGAATGCCGGCTGCGCCGTAGCGTCCCCACCGGCGGGTTCCGTCAGCCAGCGTGATGAAACCGTCCCCAAGCATCTCGAGCCAACAGCCTATGACCTACTTCCGAACTTTGCGTCTGCATGCGCGTAGGATCAGCAGCACCGGCCCACCCGGGGAGGGGTCTGCTTTGCCCACCGTGTTTTGCCGCACCACGCTCAACTACGTCCCGTCCGTGAAGCCGGCGGGACAGTCGGGACAGGGACGCAGTCAGATCGAGGTCGAGATCCTCGACGGTCGCCTCGCCGACCTGCCGGGCTGGCAGGAATGTGGGTTCGAACTCGTCGACCACGCTTCATCGGTAACCGACTGGGACGACGATGCCCAGATCGCGGCCGTGCACTACGGCGAGATCGAAGAACTCGCCCGCAAGATGACGGGCTCCGACCACGCGCTGGTGTCCGGCCACATCAAGCGCAATCCCGCCGAGGCCACACGCCATCAGCAGTTGTCGCCTATCACCTTCGTGCACTCCGACTTCGCCGACGGTCATGCCGACATCATCCGGGGCTCCTACCGCGACGCTCGGGAGGGAAGCCAGGAGGCGCTGGCGCGCAACGGTCTGACGGCCCAAGCCGTCGAGGAAGCAGCTCGGATCGTCATCCTCCAGTTCTGGCGCAACCTCGGACCCGCCAAGATGGACTATCCGCTCGCCTTCTGTGATGCGCGGACGGTCACGCGCGAGCAAGCCCGGGCGTTTCACGTGTCCAACTACGCGGGTACGGGCGCCAACTTTGACGCCCTCGGTGTGATGGCGCCGCACGCCACGTCGGAGCACGCGTGGTACGCGTTTCCCGAACTGCGCCCGGACGAGGCGGTCGCCTTCCGCACCTACGACACCGACCTGGTGCGCGCGGGCGGCACCTACTTCACTCCGCACTCGGCCTTTCGCGACCCCGAGGTGGAAGTAGGCGAGCCCTCGCGATTCAGCATCGAGATGCGAGCCACCTGCCTCTTCCTCTGAGTCGTCTTCTCTGGCTCTTTTGATGTGAACAGGCCCTCAGGCCAGCCAGCCCTGAACGGCGAACATGTCCGCGCACGCGGCCGGCGAAGCATCCTCCAGCGAGAACATCAGCACGGGCTGGTGTTCGCCTGGGTCGGTCGCTACTCCGATTTGGTACGCGGAGGTCGCGCCGTCTGCGAACCGCTGGATCTCGATCACGATGCCGTCGCGCTCGAGCACGTACAGAGCGACGGCCTCCCCGTCGCTCTCGTCCCACGCGTCGTCAACGACTGCCCAACCGCTGCCGCGTAGCGGAGCTACGACCGCCTCAAGGGCCGGATACAGGTCGCTCCATGCGCGCACCCGACCATTGTCGCGGGCGGGCTAGGACGTTTCGTGCCTCGGGACTTCGGCTCGCCATGCTCCCGTCTCGACGCCCCGGGCTTCGACGAAGTCCTTGAAGCGCTTGAGGTCGCCCTTGGCGCGGCGCTCGATGATGCCCAAGGCGTCACCAGCCTTCTCGGCGAAACCTTCCGGGTCGAACTCAAGCTGGAGCATCAGCTTGGTCTTGTCGTCATCCAAGCGATGGAACGTGACGACTCCGGCAGTCTTCACGCCGCCCGTGCTCGCCCACGCGACGCGCTCCTCGGGCAACTGCTCGGTGATTTCGGCTTCCCACTCACGTGTGACGCCGGCAACTTCGGCCCGCCAGTGGAGCTTCACATCGTTGAGTTGACGGACCTCCTCCACGCCTTCCATGAACTCCGGAAAGTCCTCGAACTGGGTCCACTGGTTGTAGGCAGTGCTGATCGGGACGTTGACTTCAATGCTCTCTTCGACGGATCTCATGGTGCCTCCTTGTGTGTCGACAACAGATCGCGGTGTACCCCGCGATCGGTCGCCGACACATCAATTCGGTCCTTGAGTTCAGACGACGCGCTGCCAGATCGCCTGGGTGGCGCCGGGGAGGTAGCAGTGGCTGGCCTCCTCGTCGAGGAACTTGATGAAGTCCGGGTTCATGTTGACGGCCTGCTCAGCCGCTTGCAGGTCCTGCAACGACTCGCACGAAGTGATCCAGGCGACGGCACCGAACGAACCCGTCGTGCCGATCAGGAACGAGGTCGGCTGGCCGCCGAGCTGCCTGGCTCGCTGGGCGATCTCGATTCCCGCTTCTACCCCGCGCTGGAACGACCCGTTCGCGAGTTGCGCTTGCACGACTGCTACGTACTTGGGATTGCTCCCAGCCTCGACGTCGTTGTGCAGGAATTGGGCCGTCCGGTCCTCGAGTCCTCCCGTGGTCAGCTCCGCACCGCGCGCGGCCATGTCCACGAGGATGTCGTCGACCATCAACTTTGCGTTCGCATCCTCGAGGTCAGTGAGGCTCTCGACGGCCGCGCCCCACGACAATGTGCCCGCCATCTGCGAGAAGGCGGTGGTCCACAGTCCGACGTTCAACGACGTGATCTGGTTGACCTTCTCGGTAACACCGATCGCCCACTCCATGCCATCGCGAGGATGCCCGGCAGCCAACCTCGTTTGCCGCGTGAAGAGATACATCTAGGGCCTCCAATTTCCTGACGTCACGGCGAACGTCACGGCCCTCCGCGGGGAGGAGCCGGAGAGGAAACGCCCGCCTCGGCTTTCATTCCTCCACTTCCACTGTGCTCCGAGGGCCGTGTCGTGTCGAGGGGGGCAAAGCACGCATTCCTCTCCTCCTGCCATGCACGCGGTCAGCCCCTCAGCTCGCCGCCGGTCATGCCGACAAAGGCGGTGCTCTCACAGGCAACAGCCGGCCACCGCCGGAACCAGGCCGAAACAGGAGGACACATGGATCGGATCTCGTTCACCGAGCAGCGTCTGCTGCAGTGCCTCGAAGAGATCGGCTCCCTGCCGCTTCCCATGTCCGCCGAGGACTGGGAGCGCCTCGAGCAACTCGAGATCACGGTTCGCCTCGCCGACTCGCGGTGCCGAGCGTCAGACCGGGCCTTCACCAGCAGCACCCAGTAGAGACCCGGCCCGTCGGAGCACGTAGCCAGAACGCTGGCGCGTCGCGGCCTGCCCCGACGCGCGGGCATGATGCACGTGATGACCAGCGAGCGAATGGAGATTCAGCGAGCGATCGGCGCGGAGCCGGCGGCGATCTTCGAGGTGTTATGTGACCCGAACGGTCACGTGACCATCGACAGCTCCGGCATGCTCATGTCAGCCACCGGCGAGCCGATACGCGCCGTCGGCGACACCTTCGTGGTGCACATGGACCGGGAGGCCTTGAACGACTACCCACTCGGCCTCTACGACGTCACGGTCGAGATCACCAAGTTCGAGCCCGACCGGGAGATCGCGTGGACGATCCTCGGGCGTCTCCGTCCCCAGATCGGCCACGTCTACGGCTACCGGCTCGAGGCGATCGACGGCGGCACCCTCGTCACGTCGTACTACGACTGGTCCGCCATCGATCCGGCCTGGAAGGAGCGGTCGATCTTTCCGGTGATCCCCGAGAGCGCGCTCAGGGCCACGCTCGGGATCCTGGCCCGCACGGTCGCACCCGGCGTCCCTCGGCCCTCCCTGCCGGAGTAGGCCGAGTCGGACGGCGCGTTTCCCCTCGGCACGCAACGGACATCCCGACGGGAGTCGGTACGCTCATCAAGAGGCCGTTGTGCGTTTCGGCCCCAGAAAGGCCGCACCATGGCACCGACGCTGACCCGAGCAGCGGACGAGAGGATCAACTGGATCACCTCGCTCCCCTTCCTGCTTTTCCACCTCGTTCCACTTTTTGCTCTCGTCACGGGTGTAACGACCAAGGCGCTGGTCATCGCGGGGCTGGCGTACGTGGTTCGCATGTTCGCGATCACAGCGGGTTACCACCGTTACTTCGCCCATCGCAGCTACAAAGCGAACCGGGCCGTCCAATTCGTGATGGCGTTCGTGGGCACGACGGCAGCTCAGAAGGGCCCGCTGTGGTGGGCCGGCCACCACCGCGGCCACCATCGCTACGCCGACACCGAACGCGACATCCATTCCCCTCAGCGGGGCTTCTGGTGGAGCCACGTCGGCTGGATCCTGTGCGACAAGTACAGCGAGACCGATCTCAACGCCGTCCGCGACCTCGCCGTCTATCCCGAGCTGCGGTTCCTCGACCGTTACAACATCCTCGGCCCCGTCAGCCTCGGCGCTCTCACTTTCGCGGTCGGAGGGTGGAGCGGGCTGGTGATCGGCTTCTTCGCGTCCACCGTCGTGCTGTGGCACGCCACCTTCACGATCAACTCCCTCAGCCACACCGTGGGTACCCGCCGCTACGCCACCACCGACACAAGCCGCAACAACCCGGTACTTGCCCTCGTCACCTTCGGCGAGGGCTGGCACAACAACCACCATCACTACCAGGCGTCCGCCCGGCAGGGGTTCTTCTGGTGGGAGTTCGACCTGTCGTGGTACGGCCTTCGGATTCTGCGGACACTGAGGATCGTCCATGACCTCCGCCAGCCGACACCGGTAGCGCTTGCTGCAGACCGGATCCGCGACGGCGCCTTCGACCTCGGCATGTTCGTCGCCGCCTGGCGTCGAGCCGGCGTGGCCGTGAACCGCTCCCGCGCCGAACTCGCGCTGTCAGTGGGCACGCGCCAGGCTGCGGTGGAAGCCGCGCTACATGCGAAGCGGGACGCCCTGCAGGCGGCAGTAACCGAGTCGTTGAAGTCGGCCGAGGACCTCACGCGTACAGCGAAGCGCGCGAGCCGAGGCCTTCCGGTCTAGCCGGTCACAGCCGGGGGAACTCCGCTACGGCCAAAGGGTCGGGTTCCGACTCGTTGGCCGTAACAGAGGTCCGTCGCGGCGACCTACTTGAGTCCTCTGGTCTCCTCAGCCGACGGCTCCTTGGGGAGCCCGAGGGCTCGCTCGCCGACGATGTTGCGCTGGATCTCGGCTGTGCCGCCCCAGATGGTGCCGGAACGCGACCCGAGGAACATCGACATCCACTCGTTCGAGCGGTAGCCCTCGCCGTCGGGGCGAACGGTCGACTCCATCCCCGCGATGTTCATGGCGATCTCGCCGAACCGGCGCGAGTACTCCGACCAAAGCATCTTGCCGATGCTCGCCTCGGGCCCAGGCTCGAGGCCCTTGGCCGCGAGCGTATTCATCCGCTCGGCCTGGTAGCGGATGATCTCGATCTTGCTGTAAGCCCACGCCAGGTCCTGACGCACCTGCCCGTCGGCGATCTTGCCGTTCTCCTTCGCCTTCTCGACGACGCGATCCCAGCTCCGCTTGAAGCCGACGTGCCGGTTGCTACCACCCCGGCGCTCGTTGCCAAGGGTGGTGTTGGTGACCTTCCAGCCGTTGTGCAGTCCGCCGATCACATTGAAGAGCGGCGCCCGGGCGCCGTCGATGAATACCTCGTTGAAGCCCGCACCACCGGTCATCTGCCGCAGGCCGCGCACTTCGAAGCCGTTGTCGGGCATCGGCACGAGCACATAGGAGATTCCCTGGTGCTTCGGCGCCTCGGGATCGGTGCGGCACAGGCAGAACATCGTGTTGGCGAACTGAGCGCCCGAGGTCCATACCTTCTGCCCCGTGATGATGACCTCGTCGCCGTCGATCACGCCCTTGGTCTGCAGGCCCGCCAGGTCGGAACCCGCTCCCGGTTCGGAGAAGCCCTGGCAGTAGCGGTCAGTGCCGTCGAGGATGCGCGGCAGGAAGTAACGCTTCTGTTCCTCGGTACCCCACACGATGATGGCGGGCGAAACGAGCGACTCCCCCATGCCCCGGCTCACCATCGGATAACCCGACTTGGCAAACTCCTCGCCGACGATGCCCCGGGCGAAGCTGTCGAGGCCGCGACCGCCGTACTCCCCCGGCCAATGCGAACAGATCCACCGGCCCTCGATCAGGCGCCGCTCCCACTCGGCCTGCGCCTCCGAGCGCTCAGCCGATGCGGGGCCCCGACGACCTTGCGGCCGGTTCTTCACCTCTTCGACTTTGTTGACTTCGATCCAGGCCCGGACTTCGGCCCGCAGTTCTTCATCAGCGTCGATGACGACAGCCATCTGCTTCTCCCCCAAACGTTGCGTGATTTGTGCCCAGCAACCCTACGACGGCGGACGAGCGCGGACTGAATTCACCCGCGCCGCGCGAAGGCTCGAAGCATGCGAGCATGGTGATCGATGACCGCTGACTGGGCCCGGCCCGTGGTGCATTTCGAGATCGAGGCACGCGACCCTGAGGGCCAGCGGGCCTTCTACCACGACCTCTTCGGGTGGGACATCGGCGACGGGCCGATCATGAACTTCCCGGCGGGCATCGGCGGGCCGGAGCCGGGTCCCGGGGGTCACATCCGGGCCGGCGACGTTCCTGGGGTACGGCTCTACGTGCAGGTTCGCGACATCCGGGCCACGCTCGAGCGAGCCCGCCAACTCGGCGGCACGGCATCCTCGGAGCCCTTCGACGTGCCGGGTGGACCCACGATCGCACCACTACGCGATCCCGAGGGCAACCCGCTCGTCCTCGTCCAGCAGTAGAGCTCAGTCGAGGGTGACGTACCGGCGCCGGTCGATGGAGGCCGCGTCGACCAGGTCGAAGAAGGCGGCGACGGCGGGGTCGGCATCACGGCGCCCCGCGGCGTCCTCAGCTTCGTCGGTGCTCCCCCAGAGTTCGATCACGATCCACTCGTCGCCGCCGGATCTCCGTCCGGTGGTGCGACGGAGGAGGCCGGGCTGCTGGTACGCGAAGTCGGTCTGCATGCGCTCGTCGGCGGCGCGGAACGCGGCCTCGTCCACGCCACTCCTGAGCCGGAACGTCGTCGTCTCGATCACAGGCACCGCACCAGTAAACAACCCAACTCGCCGATCCCGCTTTGCGGCCCGAACCCCGCGTATCTGGTGGTTCAGGCCGGAAAGCCTCGGGCCTCAGCCGCGGCGGGCGACGATCGAACCGCCGTCGCAGGTGATCGTCTCGCCGACGGTGTAGGCGCCCGCTCGAGAACTGAGGAAAATGGCGAGACCGGCAACATCTTCGGCAGTGCCGACGCGACCCCGCGGGTTGCCGCGCCCGACCAGATCCCAGTCGGTTCCCTCCACGTCGCCACCCGTGCCGACACCAGTGGAGAGCATCCAGGTAGGGAACGGGCCCGGGGCGATGGCGTTCACGATGATGTTGCGCCGCACGAGGTGCGCGGCGAGTTGCCGGGTGAGGGCGTGGACAGCCGCCTTCGACGGCCCATATGAGAACGTTTCGAACGCGGGCGTCTGGATGCCGTCGATCGAGCCGATGTTGATCACCCGGGCGGGGTCTTCCGACGTGCCGGCCGCCTCGAGCAGAGGAAGGAGGCGCTGGGTCAGGAAGAAGACGCCCTTGACGTTGGTGTCCATCACCTTGTCCCACCCGGACTCGGGAAACTCCTCGAGCGGCGCTCCCCACGACGCTCCTGCGTTGTTCACAAGAATGTCGAGGCGGTCAAACCGCTCCTTGAGGGCGGTGGTGAAGGCGTCGATCCCCTCGACCTTGGACAGGTCAGCCGGGATCGAGATGCACTCCCCGTCGTATTCGTCGGAAAGACGCTTCGCGGTGGCGTCGCAGACCTCTGCCTTTCGGGAGGAGATGCAGACGGTCGCTCCGTTGGCCAGGAACCCGGCGGCGATCATCTCGCCGATCCCGCGGGACCCGCCGGTGACGACGGCGGTCTTGCCATCGATGGAAAAGAGGTCGTTGAGCTTCATGGGGCAGCGATGGTAACGGGAGGTCGGGCGAACCCGCCTCCCGTGAGCCGCGGACGAACTCCGGGTTCGCCATTTGACAACGCTCTCTTCCTAGACAACGATCACTGTCGTGACAACCTCTAGTGTCATAACGAGAGTCGAGGTGATAGACGACCCGGAACGGGTCGCCGCCCTCGCCTATCCGATCCGCGTCGCCATCCTCGACGTGCTGCGCTCACCCAACTCCTCGTCGGGGGTGGCCCGGATCATCGGGGAGACGCGGCAGAAAACCAACTATCACGTGCGCGCCCTCGAGGAAGCCGGCCTGATCAAGGCAGTCGGCGAGCGGCGGACGGGCAACTTCGTCGAGCAGCTATATCAGTCGGTCGCCGGCACGTTCGTGGTGTCACCCCGGCTCGCGTGGAGCGACGACAGGCGGGTCGAGGCCCTCCGTTCACAGCTTCCGCTCGAGCAACTCGTGGAGTTGGGCGAGGACATACAGCACGACGCGACGGCGCTTCTGGATCGTGCCGCGTTCGACGGTGACGACATCCCATGCGGAGCCGTCGACGCGGCCGTGCGCTTCCGCGACGAGGCGGCACGCGCCGCGTTCCTGGAGGAGTACTTGGAAGCCCTCAAGCCGCTACTGAAGAAATACGGCGCCAGGCACGGTGACGAATTCCGCGTCGCACTTGCCGTCTATCCGAAGGGAGGGGAGAACTAGTGGAGGAGCGCATCCGCGACGACGGGTTCGAAGCCACCTTCGTCGTTGCCACCCCGCGGGACGAGGCGTGGAAACGCCTCCACGGCGCGGCACCTGCAGTCGATGGATTGCCGGCGACCCGCCCAGGTCAGTGGTGGATCCCCGCGATCGAGTCGCCCGCCGATGAACTCGAGGTCGTGCCGGAAGAACGCCTCCGCGCTCGGAAGGGGGTCGAGCCCTGCAAAGGCACCGAGATCGTCATCACGATGGAGGACGCTGACACGGGCACGCGCATCACCATCACCCAAACGGGCTTCGGCACAGGCTTCGCCCAGCAGCGCGCCTGGCTCGCGAGTGGGTGGTACGCGATCGTCGCCGACCTGGTCGTGTTCTTCGAACGAGGCGTATCCATCGGCCGGCACGCGTCGCGGTGGTCGAGCATCAGCTGCACCGTGGCGGAGACCGACGAGGGCCTGGTTGTGGAGAGAGTGCAAGACCTCGGGTTCGCCTCCCAAGCAGGGCTACAGAGCGGTGACCTAATCCTCCAACTTGCCGGCTCGCCTGTGCTCACGGTCCGGGACCTGTCGATCCTCACTCGCGGTCCGCTACCGACGGGGACAGAGACGAAGGTGAGGTTCCTGCGTGGAGATCAGGTCCTCGAGAGGAGCGGCACCATCTGACTCTCAGGAGCGGAGGCCCCGCATGGCATCGCGCTCGAGGAGAACCGACACCGCGAGGCCGCCGAACAGAGCCCAGAAGAACGGCCCGAGGCCAACTAGTTCGAGGCTCGACTGGGAGATGCCGAACGCGAAGAGCGGCCCCAACAGGAGCGGACCGGACGTGATGGCCCGCAGCGCGGTCATCAGAATTCCGACTACTGCGAGGCCGACGAGGCCGACTAGCAACTGCCGCGGGACAGCCGCGGCGACCTCCGTTGCCAGTCCGGCAAGCGCGGCGACGACAAGCGACATGCCACCCGCTATGTACGCGGACCAATGGCGCGTCGCAGCGGGACCGGCATCGGGCCCGGCACACAGGGCAGTAGCGGGCAGCGACAGCGAAACACCGATCGGGCCGAGCAGCGACCCCGCAGCGGTTCCCACGCCGCTCGTTGCGGACATCATCGTCTCGGGCGGAACGTAGCCCTGCTCGCGCAGGAACACCAACGACGGCACGTTGGCCTGCAGGGTGATCAGCACGACGAAGACCGGCATCGCAGTGAGGACCGCCTCGAGCGAGAACTGCGGCACCCGAAAGGCGGGCGCGACGAACGACAGCTTTGCGGGTGCGCCGAGCTCGCCCGCGACAGCGGCCAGCAGCACTCCGACGAGCAACGCCGGGAGAATCGCCGGAACCGTTGGTTCGGTGAGACGCCGTGCGGCCACGTAGGCGACGAGGGTGCCGCCCACGATGAATGGCTTGTCGCCCGCCACGCTGAAGAGGTCGACGAAGAAGTGGACCACCGCACCGCTCAAGAGTCCGTACACGATCGGCGCCGGAAGCCACGCGGCCAGACGGTTGGTGAGTCCGAGCGGACCGAGAAGACCGACGACCAGGCCGGCAAGCAACGATGCACCCATCAGCTCCGGCCACGTCAGGTCGGTGCCCAGCGAGGCGACGAAAATCAGCATGAAGATGTTCCCCGTGACGAGCAGCGGCTGGCGGTAACGCCACACGAGGGCGATCGTGAGGAAACCAGGCAGTCCGTACAGCGCCGTGATCCAGCCCACGGTCTCCTGTCGGAGAGGCCCAACTCGGTGGCGGCGTTCAACGGAACGCTCAGCACGGCTATGAAGATCACAATCAGCGACGCGGCCGCTCCAGCAGCCGGAAGGAGGCCCGCCGGCTTCACCTCTGCGTCATCGTGCCGAAGGTTCCGGCTTCGCTGATCGCGACAGAGAAGGGACGGACGAGGGCGCGCAGCCGGCTGCAGTCGTCCGCACCGAGCGCCTCCCACGGCGTCAGGGCAAGCGCGTCAGTGAGGTCCTCGAGTTCCTGGCGTCCCGTTTGACCGGCCGCAGTGAGCTCCGAGTCGTCGTCGAGCCAGCCGCGGGCGCGGAGGCGATCCTCGGCTGCCATCCAGTCGTCATCCGGCCAAGCGCGCGTCGACTGGAGTGCCGCTCGAGGCACCGCTCCCGATGCTGCGTGGGTCACGAGCGCCTCGCATGGGCCTACACCATGGGTCACCAGCGCAGCGATGTGGCCGTCACCGCGGAACTCCCGGAGGAGCGTGATGGCATGCCAGAGACGGAGGTGGGGTGCGTCTGGCCATGGCAGTGAGGCGTGAGCGGCGAACAGCGGCCTGCCCGCCGCGGGGGCGGCGGCCGTCGCGGCTCGAGTCGCGAGGTCGGCAGCCTCCTTGACATCGGCGCCCTCAATTGCGTCACCGAGGGCCCGCCTCAAGGCGCCGTCGACTCCCTCGATGCGGGCGGCGAGCACTACCTCCGGAGTGGCCTGGGTCCAGGCCGCCGGTAGCGCGGCGGTGACGAGCGACGGGTGGAAGTTGTAGAAGGTGGCTATCACCGCTTCCGCGCCGACAGCCCCCATCGCAGCCGCGCGGGAGGCGAAGTAGTGGGCCGAACGATCGAGGCCGGCGCGGTCATATGCAGCGGTGGGCTCCGGGGCGAAGTACACGAGGCCGTGGTAGGGCTCGAGGGTGCGCCAGCACTTCCGGGCGACAATGGCATCCATAGCTGCAGCCTTCCGCACGCCCGAAGTTGAGGCAATCCGATCCGACTTGCCCTCGACTTCAGTGTCGTTGCTGGCTCAAGCTCGGTGGAGAAAGCGAGCGACTTCGGCCCGGGCCCAGTGGGCTGCTTGAGGCCCGATGCCACGGTCAAGTTCGTCGAGCAGCTTGGGCAGCGGGGGATGCTCGCCAAGGAGCCAACGGGCGAGCATCCCATCATCCATCCACTCGGCGTCCTCGGGCCAGAGGTGGTAGTCGTAGTTCCACATTGGGTCGCCATCGACCAACCTGCGCCGGAAGAAGTCCCAGCCGGCGTCGCGCGGAAGCGGCTCCGGGAGGTCGTCGGCCACGCCACCGAGCACCGCCTCGAGCCACCGCAGCGCAACGAGGTGCTTCGGGGGAACGGGCGGTGGTGGGGTAGGCAGCCCCAGCGCCCGGCTCAGAAGGTCGGGTACGAGGCCTTGGCCTTCGCCCGTGTCCGAGGTGGTGCCGTCGGACCGATGTAGCCGGCCGATCTGGGCGCCGCTGCGCGCCATGAGCGAGACGACTCGTACGCGGATCGCGTCGGGATGGGCGGACGGGCGAACCTGCTCCTCGCCGGGAGCGGCCATTGGCCCCGCGAAGCCGGTGCAGACGACGCCGAGCACTCGCCACGAGGGCGGCGCCGTGAATCCGAGCAGATAGGTGGCCGGGTGGTCGTCGAGATCGAGGAGGCCGAGCTCGAGGGAGTCACCACCGAGGTGATCGACCCGCACGAGCTGGTTGAGCGATCCGACGCGCCAGCCGCCATCGCCGTTGAGGGTGTCGAGCACGTATTGCAGGAGCTTGGAGTCGTGGTCCATGGATTCCCCCGGGAGCATGAGAAACCGCTATCGGGGGAAGCGACGGGACCTTCCTACCAACGATCTCCCCAGCCAGCACGAACTTGAGGCAATAACGACCGCATTCCGTGCGTTATTGCCTCAAGTTCGCGAGCCGGCGCTCAAGGAAGCGTCGGTCGACTGGGTTGCACTCACACGCGAGCGCGGACTCGTAGGCATCCGCGGCGGCGTCATGCTGGCCAGCTCGACGCAAGAGCTCGGCGCGCGCCGAGTGGTACAGATGCCACCGGTCGACTGTGGCCCCCGCAACCTCGTTCAGGAGGACAAGACCTGCCTCAGGACCCGCCACATGCGCAACGGCGGCCGCCCGGTTGACCGCTACCACCGGGGTGGGAACGAGAGAGAAGAGAATGCCGTAGAGCTCGACGATCTGGCTCCAGTCGGTCTCTTCGTGCGACGGGGCGAGCCCGTGAAGGCACGCGATTGCGGCCTGCACAAGGTATGGACCAGTGCGGCCGCGCCGCAACGACCGGTCAACAAGCACGGAAGCTTCCTCGATGGCGGAACGATCCCACTTGGTTCGGTCCTGATCCGCGAGCAATACGAGGTCGCCGGCGGCGTTGAGCCGCGCATCCCGGCGAGCGTGTGTCGCGAGCAGCAGGGCGAGGAGTCCGGCACACTCCGGCTCGTCAGGCATAGCCTCGACGAGAAGACGCGCTAGGCGGATGGCCTCCTCTGCCAGGTCGATCCGCACGAGACCCGGGTCGCTCGCCGAGTGGTGCGCCTCGGTGAACACCACGTATACGACAGCCAGCACAGCGGGGAGTCGCTCCGGGAGCTCGGCATCAGTCGGCACGCGGTAGGGGATGCGCGCGACTGCAATCTTGCGCTTGGCTCGCACAACGCGCTGCGCCATCGTCGCCTCCGGGACGAGGAAGGCGCGAGCCACTTCCTCGGTCGTGAGGCCGCACAGGGTCCGCAGCGCGAGAGCGACTCGTGCATCGGCGCCGAGGGCCGGATGGCAGCAGGTGAAGACGAGCCCGAGCAAGTCGTCGCGCAGCGTCGAGACGGTCGGTTCGGCGGGTTCATCTTCAGGGGAGACAAGGGGCACGGCGGCCTCCTCCTTGGCACCTCGGCTCGCCTCACGACGGAGCCGGTCGAGGGCTGCGTTACGCGCCACGGTTGTCAACCACGCGACCGGATTACGAGGAACGCCGTCGCGCGGCCAGCGGCGCAGCGCCGCGACGGCGGCGTCCTGCACCGCCTCCTCCGCGAGGTCGAGGTCGCCGAGGCGGCGGGTGAGCGTGGCCAGCACCTGGCCACGCTCACGTCGCACCGCCTCCGCCAGCGCCTCCGAGGAGATCGCTCCTTCGTTGGTCAGCTCTCGTACTCGCTGAAGTCGATGCATGGCCGCACCTCGACGCGGCCGAGCCAAGCACCTGGAATCTGCGACGCCCACTTCATAGCCTCGTCTAGGTCACCGCACTTCAGGAGGTAGAAGCCACCCAGCACTTCCTTCGTCTCGGCGAAGGGACCGTCGGTGGTGACCATGTCGCCTCCTTTGCCATCCCGCACGTGCACGGTTGTAGCGGTGGACGGCGGCTGGAGCGCCTCGCCGCCGGCTATCACGCCGGCGGCACCGGCCTTCTCGCCAAACTCGCGATAGTCGGCCATCACCGCTGCCCACTCTTCGGGGCTGGGCTCGTTTTCGGCGGTGGTCGCGTCGTCATAGATGAGCGCGGCGTATAGGGGCATGGTTCGTTCTCCTTGCTCGGTTCGGTACTGCGGGGTCGACCGGCGACCCCGCTGCCATGACGACGAACGGGCCCGGCCCAGATCGACAAGCGTCGCGCAAGATCTTCGCGAGACTTGGTCGCGTCATGCCCTTGCGTACATCGAGTGTGGGCGGTGCCCCCAGCGACCCGACGGTCGAGGCGGTCGCCGAGATCCTGGCCGAGGTGCTCTTTGGCGCTTCGGTGGAGGTGCGCTACGAGCCACGCGGGTCGAGCCCATCGCTACCCGGTGCCGAGGCTGGCCTCGCTTCGGCCGTCGGGGCCGGGCCGGAGTGCGACGTCGCCCTCGTCGTCTCGCTCAGCGATCGGGTCATGGCACTTGTCCAGTCCGACGGGAGCTCCCTCGGAGAGCTCGTCGACACGCTGCCCGACGCCGGCCTCCGCGTGGCGGAACGCTTCCGGCCGCAGGTTGCGACGGTGACGCGCGACGGGGCGCCGAGGGCCAGCGTGGCGCCCGCGTTGCGGCGCGTCCTCCGGGACGCAGTGGCGGCTGAGATCCTCGAGACATACCTGGGCGCCCGACTCCACGTCAGTCCCCGCCCCGACCTCATTCCCGAGACGATCGAGTTTCTGATCGAGCTGAGCGGAACGCGGGTAGAGGCCCATCACCTCACCCACGGAGTCATCGTGGCCGACGTGCTGCACGACACGCCGCGCTTGGAGTTCCAGTATCCCCACGACATCCGAGCCGCCAAGCGCGCGCCGCTGCTCTTCGACGGGCAGCGTTCCGTACTGGTCGTGGATCCATCTGGTCGGGCCAGGACCGAACTGCAGGGCCACCGCCTTTCCCGGCTGGCACACGGGACCGACACGGGGCACGCCCGCGTGGGAGACGTCGCCCACAGCGGTGCCCTCGTCGCCGAGGCGACCGGCGCGCTCGGCGGGATCGGGTTCTTCGTTCGTGACGACCGCACCATCTGGACCTTCGCCGACGGCCTGCCACTCCTCGTGCGGCGGGGCGAACACTGGACAGCCTTCCCGCTCGAGCTGACCGCATCCATCGCGAACATGATCGGCGGAGGCGCCGTTGCCGACCTCGTCGCCCGCACCGCCCTTCTGATTTCGTCACAGCCAGGCGGTGCGATCCTCGCCATCGTCGACGACCCCTCGAGCATCGCAGACGTCGTACCGCTCAAGGACCGTTACGACCTCCGAGATGAGATCGATCCCGACGCGATGCGACCCGAGACCCGGCTTCATCACCTCATCGACGCCGTCGAGCTCGACGAGCACACGCTGGCGCGGCTCGCAACGCTCGACGGGGCAACGGTCGTCGACCGCGAGGGCCGGCTGCTCGCCTACGGTGCGATCGTCACGACGACCGACAGTCAGCACGAGGGAGCCCGCACGGCAGCCGCTCGCACCCTGTCCGAGACGGCCGCGGTCGTGCTCAAGGTATCGGTCGACGGTGACATCACCATCTTCCGCGACGGCGCCGCCGTCACCACCCTGCTCGGCAATCCGCAGGTCGAACGGACCAACTGACCCGCCAGTCCCTCCACCGCCTCGAACTTGAGGCAATAACGAACGGAATCCGTTCGTTATTGCCTCAAGTCGGCTCCTTGCGGGCGCGGGACGGGGCGACGCGGGGCGGTTCATTCGGTTGCTTGGGATAGACCGGCGGCCAGGGCGCATCCATGAGACCGTTGGCCATGTCTCGGTCGTAGAGGTCGAGCAGCGGCTCGATCGACTGCGCCCGCTCGTACATCCGCGACCACGGATCACCGTCGCGGGCCACGCGCGCCGCCACCACCGGCATCGTGAACTGGTCGGGATGAAATGACTCGTCGAGCTCGTCCCAGTGGAAGGGCGTCGAGACCTGGGCACCAGGCCGCGCTCGCACCGACCACGCTCCGAACACCGTCTTGTGCGGCGCGTTCTGGTTGAAGTCAACGAACACGCGCCGCCCGCGCTCTTCCTTCCACCAAGCCGCAGTGACGAGATCCGGGTGGCGGCGTTCCATCTCGCGTGCCAGAGCCACCGCAGCAGCCCGCACCTGGTAGCTGTCCCACCGTGACTCGAGTCGGAGATAGACGTGAATGCCCCGGTTGCCTGTCGTCTTGGGCCACCCCGCGAGGCCGAACTCCTCAAGGAAGTCGCGCACCGCGAGTGCTGCCCGGCGGACCATCGGGAAGTCGACTCCAGGCGTGGGGTCGAGGTCGATCCGGAGTTCGTCGGTGTGGTCGGGATCGTCGGCGCGCGCTGGCCACACGTGGAAGCCGAGACATCCCATGTTCACGGCCCATGCGACGTGGGCGAGGTCGGCGGCCACGAGCGCATCGGAGGTGGTGCCGTTGGGCGTGCTCACCACCGTCGTCTGGAGCCACTCGGGCCTTGACTTGGGCACCCGCTTCTGGAAGAAGGAACTGCCCCCGGCGCCCTCGGGAAACCGCTGCAACAACACGGGCCGTCCGCCCATCGCCGCCAGCAGTGGGTCGCCGACGGCCTCGTAGAAGCGAACGAGGTCGAGCTTGGTCTCACCCCGCTCGGAGAAGAACACCTTGTCTGGGCTCGAGACCGTCACCTCTCGCCCGTCGAGCACGAGCTCCACCCGGTCGGCCGCGGGCTTGGACACGCCCCAACCCTATGGCGCGGAAGCAGGCCGCCACCCACGACACACCCCGAACTTGAGGCAACAACGATCGGATTCCGATCGTTATTGCCTCAAGTTCGGTTGTTACTGGGGGGTGGGGCGCCCCAGGTAAGGCGCATCACCGAAGGCGAACACCCCGCCGTCAGCCGCCAAGAGCCAGTAGCCGCGACCGGTCGGGGTGGCGGCCAGTCCGACAACAGGCGACGTGAGCCGCAGGTGTCCCGTCGACCCGTAGAAGGCAGCGTCGCCGAACGCGAACACACCACCATCGGCCGCGACGAACCAATAACCCCGGCCGCTCGGCGTCGGGGCCATCGCGACGATCGGCTGGTTGAGAGTCAAGGCACCGAGCGAACCCGCGAACGCCGCGTCACCGAAGGCGAACAACCCGCCGTCGCTGGCGACCAGCCAGTAGCCGTTACCGCTGGGCGTCGAAGCCATGCCGACCACGGGCCGGTTGAGTTGGAGATGGCCGGTCGAGCCGTAGAAGGGTGTGCCGAACGCGAACACGCCACCGTCGGCGGCCACCGACCAGTAGCCGCCACTCGATCCTGCGATCCCGACGACGGGCTGATTGAGCGTCATCGCACCGGTCGAGCCGTGGAAGGGAGCCTCGAAAGAGAAGATGCCGCCGTCGCGGCCCAGTAGCCAGTAGCCGCTATCACCCGGGGACCGGGCCATCCCCACGACCGGTTGGTTGAGACTCAAGGCGGCCGCGGCGCCGTGATAGCTCGCGTCGCCGAAGGACGCGACCGATCCTCCGCTGCCTGCCACCCAGTAACCGACACCGTCCTCGGGCGCGGCAACCGCCGCGGCCGACCCCTGCAACACCGGCGGAGGAACGTCACCTACCTGCAGGCTGCCGTCCGCCAGCACCTTCACCTCGTCTATGCCGAGACGGCGCTGACCCTGTGAGGTGCAGGTCCCTTCGGAGACGCACGCGGGGTAGTCGGGATAGCTGGTGTAGGGCGCGTTCCACCAGTGGTAGGCAAGCCGGAGCGTTCCTGCTCCATCGACGAACGCCGACGGTCCGCCCGGACCGAGGCGGTCGCCATTGCTACCGAGCAAGGGTGCACCGAGCGAACGCTTCGTGCAGGGACCGGTCGGTGCGGCACACTCCGCCCAGCCGATGGCATAGCGGGCGGAACGGTGTTCGTTCGCCGAATAGAAGAGGAGGAGGCGGCCGTCGTGGCGCACGAGCGACGGGCTCTCGACCACCTCGCCTTCCCATGCCTCGGTCGTGCGCATCAGCTCAGCGGGGCTCGTCCCGGACGCGAACGCGAGACCGTCGGCCCGGAGCCGCTGGGCCCAGATACGCGTCGGAACCTTGCCTGGCACACCCTCCGACTTCCACAGCAGGTAGGGCGTGCCGTCGGCGTCGATGAACGGATACGGGTCTATCGAGCCAGCGTGGTCCGCGTCGCACACCAACGGTCCACGACTGTCGTCAACAAACGGACCGAGCGGGTTGGCCGCGGAGGCTACCGAGATGCAGAACCGGCCGGGGTCGCCGGCGAAGGCTCGAATCGCGTAGAAGGCGAGCCACGATCCGCCGATGCGAGCGACTCCCGGCGCCCACACTTCCTTAGTCATGCGGTGGTCAGTGTCGCGATCGGCACCCCACCGGGCGGGATACGGCAACGCGTCGTTGAAGTACGGATCTTCGTTCAGAGGCGCACCGGGGTCATAGGCGGCGCGGGCGACCCAGGTCGCCAGGTCGGTCGACGTCATTACCGGCAGATAAGAGCCGCCCGTAGCGGTGCCGTAGGCGAGGTAGCGCTTCCCGTCCCGGACGACGTGCGGATCGGGGAAGTTCTCGGTGTACGCCGAGGCGGGCTTGAACCACGGCGCGCCCGGATAGGCCGTGGCGGACTGGACTCCGACCAGAAACGTCCCGACAGCGGAGGCTGCCATCACGAGAGCTACGAGACGAGGGCAGCGCACCCAACGTTGATCGGCAGACTGCCGCCGTTCACTGACCTCTCACTGTCCCCTTCTCGCGGAAGCCGCGATGCGGCTCAAGTCGTGCCGGTCAAGTCGTCGACCGATAGCTTGCGTTCGACGATCTCCCGTGCCACTTCGGCAATCCTCGTGTTCGTGCCGCGGGCATACCGGCGGATGAGCTCGAACACTTGCGACACGTCGCGACCCGTCTGCTCCGCGAGCACACCCTTGGCCTGCTCGATCAGGACCCGCGACGTCAACGCATGCTGCAACTGCTCCACGACCACGCGCGCCTCACGTGTAGCCCGCTCCTGCAGGATGCCGATCGTGGCGGCATCGGCGAGGGCCTGACCCACTCGCGCTTCCTCAGCGGTCAGCACGGCGTGATCGGCCGCGAATGCGTTCACGACGCCAACTGACTCGCCGCGCAGATGCATCGGGAAGGCGTGCACAAGCCAGAAACCCCGTTCGCGAGCCGCGGGAGCAAACTGCGGCCAGCGTTCGTCGGCGGTATCGAGCTCCACGTTTATCAGGGGCTGTCCGGTCCTGAAGGCGTCAAGGCACGGACCCTCGTCGTTCTGGATCTCGAACAGCTCGAGGATGCGCATCCGCTCAGTCGACGAAGCCATGACATGGAGCTCGCCCCGCTGGTCGGCCAGGATCACGCCGGCTTCGTCTGCCGGCAACATGTCGGCCAGCCGGCTCGCGAGCCGGGTCAGCAGGTCGACAAGGTCGAAGTCGGACGTAAGGGTGTCGGCCAGCTCGACGAAGAGCTCACTCAGTTGCGCTTCTCGACTATTAGCCATGCACTGTCACTCCCTGAAAGGATACGACGCCTACCGTTTCCATGAGCTACTCCTTTCCGCTAGCGCCGTTGCAACTAGGGCCGCCGAGCCCGGCACCGGTGGTGAACCGGACTCGCCTCGCCACCACATCGCCGGCTACCTCGAACAGTTGACGGTGCTCTGACCACGCCCGCGCCCGCAACAGACTGAGGGCGTCTGCGGGCGAGACGTCGAGTTGCACCGACACCATGCCAGTGGCTTGATGGATCTCCGCCCGTCCGTCGCCGCGTTGCGACCGCGCCGTGAGGTCGTCCGACGGCGTCGTGAGCTGGATGGTGACGATGATCTCCGTCACGAGGTCGGCCATCACGATGCAGTCGCTTAGCTGGCTGTCGGTCAGGTCGCGTGTGTCGTTCAGGTACAAGGTCATGGCGCCGATGCCGGCGAGTCCCGGCCCGAGCGGGAAGCTGAACACACCTCCTATTCCGAGCGCGGCCGCTTCGGCTGCGAACGCCGGCCAGCGACCGGCCGCAGATGCAAGATCGGGCTCCAACACGGGGATTGCGGCGCTGAACGCCGACGCGCATGGTCCCTCACCGAGGCCGAATTGGATGCGCTCCAGCGCCGCGGCGGTCTCGCTGGACGCGCAGATCTGACCGTGCAGCTGACCCGCCGTGACTAGGGCGATCCCGACGCCGTCGACATCGAGCACCTCGGCGCAAATGCCGCAGATCCGGTCGGGGTGGGCCACGACCTCCCGCACATCGCCCATAGCGTCAACAAGGCGCGCCAGCCGCTCAGCTGGGATCTCGCACCGCCTTGCGATCCGCCCATGTGCCGGCCCATGTGAATCTCACGGCTTCCAGTGAAGCATCGATGGGGGAAAAGGAAGTTGCTACCGAGGTAGCTAGCCAATCCAGGACATTGCTAACGAGTGCCGCACGGGTTAGGGTGGCAGTTCCTGTCTGCCCCGGACCTCGGTCGACGTCGCAGCTGTCGAATGACCGGGAGGCCACACCCATGGAAGTTCCGGTGGCAGATCTCCCTCGTGGAGGAACTGAGGAAATGGCTGCGGGCTGGGCCGCGGCCGTGCATGAGCTCCGCGGGCCGACCTGCGTCATCAAGGGCTTCGCCGACATGTTGGTGTCACGGTGGGACGACTCGGAGCCGGACGAGCTCTTCGAGATGCTGGAGCGGCTACACCGCAACGCTGACCGTTTAAACCTGCTCGTCGAGTCGTTGCTGGTCGACGCTCGAACCGACGCCGAAGCCCTGCACCTGCGAGATGAAGACAGCCCCGTAGCCGAGGCAGTCGACATCGCGACCGATACCGCTACGACTAACGGTGTCGAGGTCGACACCTCCGGCGCAGAACAACTCATGGTGCGCGGCGACCGGTACCGGCTGGCGCAGATCCTCAGCACGCTGGTGGACAACGCGTGCCGCCACGGACGTCCGCCCATCGAGATCACTACCACGAGTACGGCTTCGACCGTGACGGTGGTGGTTCACGATCACGGCCCGGGCGTTACCCCCGCCGAAGCCGAGGCACTGTTCGAACAGTTCTCGCCGCTCTCACACGCCGACGGGTCGAACGGCCTCGGGCTCTACACCGCCCGCCGCCTGGCGCGGGCAATGAATGGCGACATCCACTACCAGAACGGCAACGGATCCGCGTTCGCTCTCACGCTGCCACGCGGCGCTGACGCGGAACCGGTGTTGGCTGGTACCGTCATTGGGTAAAGGCGAGAAGTCAGCAGCCTCGGCGGACTGGTCGGCGGACCGGTAAGCGGACAAATGGGCACAACTCCAGGCGGAAGGGATGCCCGATGACAGACGGGCGGAAGGGTCCTAAGGTGACCCATGTTGAGGAAGCGACGCCGCGCTCGCGGCGGGAACGTCGCGCCGACGGCACCCGGGCTCGGCTCGGCGAGCTCCTCGTCGCGCTGAGCGTTCTCGATGAGGACGACCTGATCACGGCGCTTGCTGACCAGGCCGGCACCGGACGGCGGATCGGAGACATCCTCGTAGAGCGGCGCCTCGTGAGCGCGGTCGACATCGTGCGCGCGCTTGCCCAGCGCTATGGCGTCGAGTTTGTCGACCTTGACGACCGCGTCGTCGATCCCAGCATCGCCACCCTTGTCAAGGAGGCTGTCGCGCGGCGGCACCAGGTGCTGCCGATCGAGGCGGACGACACGCGGGTCATCGTCGCGATGGTCGATCCAGGCAACATCTTCGCCCTCGACGACCTGCGTTCTCTCACCGGCCGTGAACCGGTGCCGCTCATCGCGGATGCCGGCCAACTGGCTGATGCAATCGATCGCATCTGGGGCGCCGGAGACAACGAGGAGATCCTTCGCCTCGCACGTGAGGAGGTCGAAGAAGATGAGTCCGCGCTCGAGGCGGAAATCCTTTCGGCGACGGACGACGCCCCAGTCATCCAGTTCGTCAACCAGCTGATCACGCGGGCGATCAACGACCGCGTCTCGGATCTTCATCTCGAGCCGAGCCGGCAGGGTGACGTTCGCGTGCGCTTCCGGATCGACGGAGTTCTGGTGGACGTCATGCGCGTCCCCAAGTCGCTTCGCGCCAAGCTCACGAGCCGGATCAAGATCATGGCCAACATCAACATCGCCGAGAAGCGACTCGCCCAGGACGGGCGAATGTCGGTGGCGGCGGCGGGAAAGTCGGTGTCGATCCGAGTCGTCACGCTGCCCACACCCCACGGTGAGGCCGTTGTGATGCGCATACTCGAGGAGTCGACCGGCTTGCTCGCGCTGGCCCAGCTCGGCTTCCACCCCGGGGCGATGGCCAAGTACGACGCCATTTATCGGAGACCGTGGGGCGCGATCCTCGTCACCGGCCCAACCGGCTCGGGTAAGTCGACGACGCTGTACGCGACCCTCGCGGAGATCAACGACCCGGGTCGCAACATCGTGACCGTCGAGGACCCGATCGAGTACCAGCTGGACGGAATCAAGCAGATCCAGCTCAACCCCAAGGCCGGGATGAGCTTCCCGGTCGCGCTGCGGTCGATCCTGCGGGCCGACCCCGACGTGGTGCTGGTGGGCGAGATCCGCGACGTCGAGACGGCGCGCATCGCGACCGAGGCGGCGTTGACGGGCCACCTCATGCTCTCGTCGCTTCACACCAACACGGCGGCGTCGGCACCGATGCGCCTCGTCGACATGGGTATCGAACCGTTCCTCGTGACGTCGACAATCATCGGCGTCGTCGGCCAGCGCCTGGCACGGCGCCTGTGCGACCGCTGCAAGGAAGCCTACGAACCGAGCCGAGATGAGGTCATGGAGTCATTCGGTGAGGCGGGCCTCCCACCCGACACGGCGTTGTACCGGCCGGTGGGCTGCCTCCGGTGTAGCCAGACGGGCTACCGCGGTCGTATCGCGATCCAGGAAGTGCTGCCGGTGACCGACGAGCTGCACCCGTTGATTCTGGGGCGAGCTTCCGCCGGGCAGATCGAAGCCGCCGCGGTGGCGTCGGGAATGGTGACCATGCGCGAGGACGGGCTGCGGAAGGCAGTCGATGGCCTCACGAGTGTGCACGAGGTGTTCAGGGCGATCGGGTAAAAGGCGAAAACGCAAGTGCGGGTCTGGCGGGCCAGGTGGAGCGAGGGCGGGGACGGTGACGGCTTCTCGATCATCGAGATCGTCGTCGCGGTCGGCGTCATCTTCGTCGCCATGGTGGCCATGGCCCACGCGGCGACGATCGCGCTCGTCGACGTCGGCCACGCCCGCCAACGCCAGTCCGCGACCGGACTCGCCAACAGGGCGATCGAGCAGGTTCGGGCCCTTCCTGCCAACACAGTCCGCCTCGGTCTGTCAGCGACCGACTTGGCGACCGGCGACGACCCCAACATCACCACCCAGCAGGTCGGTGGCGGTGGCGGTGTGACGCGGTACTTCTACAACGGCGAGGAGATCCTGGCCCACACACCGACAGCCGACGCCGCCCCGAACCCACCGTTAGTGCCTCACCGCGTACAGAAACCGGTGGGCCCCACGACCTACTGGGTGGCGGTCTACACCACTTTGCTGCCCGACGGTGAGACCGTACGCGTCACCGCGGACGTGTCGTGGGTCGACACGGCCCTGCGGCGCGGCACGAGCGCGCGAGTCCAAGCCCAGTCGCTCTTCTCACCCGGCGTGGGGTGCGGTGACTCTCTGGCCGAAAACCCCTACGGTGCGCCGTGCGCGGCGGCCCTGACCGCAGAGGCGTTCGTCGACGAGGCGACGGTGACGATCACGGACAACAACCCCGTCGGCGACTTCCGCGAGGCCACGCTGACACTTCCGCTGTCCTACGCGAGGCTCGACGTCGGTCAGGTGAACGTGGTGCGCACCCGGAGCACCACCTCGGCGGGCGCCATTACGTACGTCGTCCTGCCGCCGGACGAGGCCGGAGGTGACGAAGCCGATGTCACTTCGAACTCTGACCCGAGCACGGGAATCGCCTCGTATGTAACCGCGGAGGTCGGACCGCAGGTCCTTCAAACCATCAGCTCCTCCGACCCTGATTACCAGGTGAAGCTCACGACGAGCAGCGGCGACAGCGGAGTCGCGATAGCCACGGTCGAGGCGCGCGGCCTAGCCGGAATGCCGTGCCTCGACGACGGTAACTTCGACCAGACCGACCACCTGCCGTGCGGCAATGCCGACTCCCAGCAGGCCAACACGGCCACGGCTGCCCTCGTGCTTCCCGACGGGCTGAACCCGAGCGTGGTCATTCCGATCGTCACAGTTGGGGCGGCGCCACAGAAGACGAAGGCGCGCGTAGACCGCACCGTCGTTCCGTCGAGCACTACCTGCGGGCTCGAGGGCTGCGTCAAAGCCACCGTCGAACGGACCATCGGCCCGGTCAACATAGGTGGCGATCCATCCGACACTGGTTGGCTTGCCGAGGTCGACGGCCTCGCCGACGATGCTGCCGCCGGTGCGGGCGACGGCTCCGAGCTACCGCGGGCCAGCACCGCCGGCACCGTCACCGGCTGGGGAGCTACCGGAATTGATCTCGCCGGCCTCGGCTCCGCCTCCGCAACCATCGCCCCCACACGCTCGTTCAGCGTTGGCATCTACACCGTCACGATGGACGGGAGTTTCACCGCGCGGGGCGCGAGCGTAGAGGAACCTGCCTGCAACGACGCATGCACGCGGACCGCCACGTCGGGAGCTCCTCTCCGCGGCAGCTTCACCCTGCTCGTGACGACTGCGGATGGCGACGGCGACGGACAGCCCGACGTCGTGGCCGATCTCACGGTGGCGATCGACCTCGGCCGCGCTCACGCGAGCGCCTCCTACGAGAGGGCACCCGGTGCGCTCTGACAGGCGACTCAGGGGCGATGACGGCGTGAGCCTGGTCGAAGTGATGGTGACCTTGGGTCTGCTCGGCATGGTGCTGGTCATCTTCTCCAGCGCGATGGTCGCGATGTTCGGTGCCGTCCACACCGCGGGCCGGCGCAGCGAGAGCAACGACGCCGTTCGCCTCGCTATCCAGGAGCTCGACCGGCAAGTCCGGTCGGGCAACGTGATCCATGCTCCCGAGGACGCGGGCATGTCCCTGCGCATCTACACCCAGACGAATGCACCCACCGCCGCTGAGGAGAACCGGTGCGTGCAATGGCGAGTCCTCGACGAGCGTCTTCAGACACGAGCCTGGCCGCACGACAATCCTGCGGCGTCCAGTACCTGGCGGATCGTTGCCGAGCACGTCTACAACCAGGTACGCGGTCATGCTGCCTTCGAGTTCGACGACGACCAGTTCGGTCAACGAACTGTCCGGGTCAGCTTCGTCGTCAACCGTGACGAGCGAGCCGGCAGCGACTCCGAGATCAGCGCCTCGCTCACAGGCCGCAATGTGCAGTTCGGGTTCCCATTGACACTGTGCGACACCATCCCGGAGGACGCATGACAGTAACGCGCCCCATCCCGAGGTCGAACGAGGACGGCTATGCCCTCCTCACCTCTTTCATGGCGACCCTCGTGGTGCTCACTCTGAGCCTGATCGCGGTCAACCTCTCCCTCCACAACACCGAGGCCAGCGGCATGGACCGCGACCGCGTCCGGGCAGTACACGCGGCTGAAGCCGGTATCAACGACGCCATGTCGCGGATCCTGGGTACCGGCGCGGCCGCGCCCGCACCCTGCCTCGTCACCGCCTCGACGACGGCGACGCCCGCGGCCAGCTACGAGGCCACCGTCACCTACTACGCGGCCTGGCCCCTCGACGGTGCACCTGTGATCGGCTGCGTCGGTGACGCTCTCCCCGTCGGTGCCGCGCCCCTCGGCGCAGTCATCGACTCGACTGGCAGCGCGGGTCGCGTCAGCCGTCGGATGGAAACCGCCACGCGCCTCACACCCGTTTTCGGTGGCGTCCTCGACAAGGCGATCTTCGCGGACGGCACGCTCGGCATCGGGAACAAGGTCGTGATCGAGGGCGACGTCTACACCAATGAGGACTGGACGTGTCCGAACAACATTGAGATTCGCGGCTCTTTCTTCGGTCAAGGGTTCGCCCACATGTCGAACACGTGCCGGGTGCTCGCTGACCTCCACGTGAACGGCGACCTCACGATGCAAAACGAGGCGCAGATCGGCGGGAGCGCTATGAGCGCGCTCTGGCCGATCTCGCTCGCGAACGACAGCTCGATCGGCGGTGACGTGTTCGCCAAGGATGCGTGCACCGGGTGCGTCGCCCCCCGAATCGACCTGGCCCGGCTCACCATCTCGACAAGCGCGGGCCCGGCGCCCGCGACGGAGTCGCTTCCCGAGATCTACTTCGTGGCCTCGGAGTGGACCTCCGCGGGCTACACGATCGTTCCCTTCACCGGCGCGACCGCGTGCGCGGACGCGCGAGCCCATGTCCTCTCACTCGGCGCCGCCTCGCCGCCGACGGTGGTCCGTATCACCGAGCCGTGCGCCCTCACCTTCGAGAACAAGACGAATGTGGTGCTCCACAACGACCTGGCGATCATCACCGACGGCTCGATCGAGTTCCTCAACAACGGCGTCTGGACCACGCCCGACGCCCGGACCCGCGACCTGTTCCTCATCGTTCCGTACGGAACCTCGTGCACGAGCCCACCCGACAACGGCCACATCGTGAAGTCGAACAACACCGACTTCGACCACCTGCACTTCCTCGTGTACAGCCCGTGCCGCGTGGCCTTCTCCAACAACAACACGACGAGCTCGGGCCAGATCTACAGCACCGACGTGACAGTGGAGAACAACTTCGAGTTGGCCTTCCAACCCATGTTCGTCCCCGGTCTCGGCGAAACCACGACCGTCATCGGCTTCGAGTCCCAGGTGGCCTACATCCGGGAGATCAGCCGCTGAGCCGCCCCGAACTTGAGGCAATAACGATCGAATTCCGATCGTTATTGCCTCAAGTTAGGTCGGGGGTTAGCGTGACAACTACATAACGAGTGTTCTCTGGGGCGGCGGCTATCGCAGGCGTTCGCTCGTGTCGTCCGGAGGGCTGCCAGCGAGGGGAGGCGCACGGTGGCTACAGGACGACCCGTGGGGAATGAGAGCACTCCACCGCCTACGGTGTGGTTCGACCTCGCTCTAGTCGTGGCCCTCTTGGCTCTGGCAGTGGGCGGCATCGTCCGGTCGGGCGGCGACGACGACACCGCGCTCGGCGCGGGCACCACGGGGCCGGTTCGGGGAAGCGGCGGTGCTGCAGCCGGGGCTGGCGCGACCTCCGACCCTGGGACAGGCACCGGCGGCGCGAGCGGCGGCACCGGCCGGAGCACGTCCGTCCGCAGCGCCGGGACTTCGGCAGATGGTGGTGCAAGCAGTGTGGACGGCACCACTGCCGAGGTGGCGGTCCCTCGACCCGCCAACGTGGAATCTGACGCCGGAGGCGCCGATCCACTGGCAACCCCCGACTGCGACGCAGAACGCGGCCGCGTGTTGGTCCCGAGTTTCTACGCACCGAACTGCGTCCCGTGGTGGCCAGAAGGTGCGGACAACGGAGGCGCGACCTATCAGGGCATCAGCGGAGACACGGTCCTGGTGGTCGACTACCAGATCGAGGACCAGAACGCTCAGGTGAACGAGATCGTCGCGTCGACCGGATTCGAAGACGACACGTCCGACGAAGAGGACAGTGAAAACCTGAAGATGGTGATCGAGGCGTTCGACGCCCACTTCGAGACCTACGGCCGCAAGGTGGAAGTCGTGGAGCTCAAGGCCAGCGGGCCGCCGTCGGACTGTGAAGCGGGGCGCTCCGACGCCATCAAGGTCGCATCGGAGATCAAGGCCTTCGCGTCCCTAGGTACGCCGGCCAACACCTTCGGTGGGGTCAACTGCTACACCGAAGAGCTCGTCGCCCGCGGCGTGCTGTGCATCGGCTGCGGAGTGACGTGGTCGCAGAAGCTCTACGACGAGTTCGCGCCTTACGCCTGGAGCAGTCAGATGAACTACGACCAGGCAGCCGCCCTCCTCGGTGAGTACGCCGGGAAGCGGCTGTGGGGTCGGGAAGCGAAGTGGGCCGGAGACCCTTTGCTTACCACCCAGACTCGAAAGCTCGGCCTCATCACCTACGACAGCTCCGATGGCATCTATGCCAACGCCCAAGAGTTGTTCCAGCGGGAGTTCCAGCGGTTCGGCGCGCACATTGCTACATCGGTCGGCTACGTGTTCGACGCGGCCGAAGCCCAGGAGCACTCACGCACGATGATCGCCAAGCTCAAGGACGCTGGCACCACGACCGTCGTGATGGCTGTCGATCCGATCTACCCGATCTTCATCACCAAGGAAGCGACAAACCAGCGCTACTTCCCTGAGTGGCTGATCTTCGGGGCGGCGATCGTCGACACTGCGCTGTTCGCTCGCACGTACGACCAGACCCAGTGGTCGCACGCCTTCGGCCAGGGATTCATCACGGCACGTGTCACCGAGGAGGTCGACGAGGGAGAGCCGAACATCGTCGACTGGCACTGCGGGTGCACGCTGTCGTCGTACCCCAACTACACCAATTTGTTCTTCCTGTACTCGGGTCTGCACCTCACTGGTCCCGTCGTAGACCCGATGACGTTCCGCGACGGAGTGTTCTCATTGTTGCCGGTGGCAGACCACATCACCCGCTACGGCTGGTCTTACGGTGAGGGCTTGTGGCCGTGGCTCGACTACGTAGCCATCGACGACGTCACCGAGATCTGGTGGGACGCCAACGCACGCGGGCCCGACGAGCTCGGCGCCGATGGTCTCGGCATGTATCGCTACGTCGCCGGCGGCAAGCGCTACACACCGGGCACGTGGCCCACGACCGAGCCGGCCGCCTTCGATCCCGAGGGCACCGTGTTGATGTATGAAGAGCGGCCGCCCGGCGACGAGTTGCCGATGCACGAGCACGACGAGGCGCTGCACCGCTGAAACTTGAGGCAATAACGAACGGATTCCGTGCGTTATTGCCTCAAGTTCGACGGGGCGGTGGGAAGCTGGGGGTGATGAGGGCTGCGATCCCGGTCGCTGTGGGAGTGCTGATGGCGGTGGTCGCCGTCGCCAGCCACACCGAGGCGACGGGTGCGGCGCCCACCGTGCGTTCCGTCGGGATGGCAAGTCCGATCAGCCTCCTTCTGGCGCTCGTCGGAGCGGGGCTCGTCGCCGTAAGCGTCGCCGCCGCCGTCGCCCTCCGTGACAGCAGACCCCGCCTCCGCAGACCAGCCTGGCAGCGGCTGGGCCGCGCGGCTGCCGGTGGCGTCGGAGTCGTCGCGCTCCTGTTGTTCGGCCGGCTCGTGACGGGCGAACTGGAGCGGCCCCCCGCCCCGGCGGTTGACGAGGCTCCCGACCAGCGGTCCATCCTCCCCGCCGACGACGGGGAGCCCTTGACGGCGCCCGCCGGTGCCGCGGCCGCCCTCGTCATCATCGGTGGGATGGCCGCCCTTGCTGTTCTGATCATCGTCCGCCGGCGGCAGCGTCACCCGGAGGCCAGCGACCAAGACCTGCGGGAGGTGCTGCAACGCGGCATCGACGACCTGCGTGCCGCTACCGACGCTCGTGCCGCGGTCGTATCCGCGTACGCCCGGCTCGAGGCTTCGCTACAAGCGACCGGCCACGGCCGGCTGCCGCAGGAGACCACCGTCGAGTACGTCGAACGGATCCTCGACCGTACGCACCTGCCCACTGATGCGCTGGTGACCCTCGGCCGGCTCTATCAGCACGCGCGCTACGCGGACGCACCGATCGACCGTTCGATGCAACACGACGCGATCGAGGCCCTCGTCGCGGCGCGCGACGCGGTGCAGTCTCCGACGATGGCGGACGCGGTGGGCGCGGCGTGATCGCACCCGCAGCGGCCGGCCTCATCGTGATCTTGGCAGGCGTGCTGGGGTCCCTCGCCGGTGGGCCGGGCGCAGGCATTCATGCCGCCTCGGTAACACTGCTCTTCCTCGGTGCCGCCACGGCCGCGGCCAGAGTGGTGGGCCCGCTTCCGATCCGACGGCATCAGCCCCTCCAATCGCAGCCGTCGCCGGTCGGCGGCGGCCACCTCGTGCCCGACCTGCTGCTCGCCCGGTACGCCCGCCGTCTCGCCGGTGACGTGCACACCCGCTTGCGCCCGCAGCTTCGTCGGATCGCGGCGGATCTTCTCGCTTCGCGCCACGGCCTCGGCCTCGACGACCGCCGCGATGCGGCGGCAATCGAGGCACTCGTCGGACCCGAGGCATGGGATCTCATCCGCGTCGATCGGCCCACACCGCGAACGCCACGCGCCGCGGGCTTGGGCCGCTCGGAACTAGACGAACTCCTCGCCAGTCTGGAACGGCTGTGACCGAGCGGTCGCTCCGCCCCGATGTCGCCGCCGCGGGCGCACTCTGCAGTCGCATCATCGATCAAGTCGAGCGGGTCATCGTCGGCAAGCACGATGTTCTCAAGACGGTGCTGCTGACAATGCTTGCCGATGGCCACGTGCTGATCGAGGACGTGCCCGGGCTCGCGAAGACGTTGATGGCTCGTTCGTTCGCCCAGGTGACCGGCCTCTCCTTCGGACGGGTCCAGTTCACGCCCGACCTGATGCCCTCGGACGTGACCGGCTCGTCGGTCCTCGACCGGTCCGAGGGCGATCTCGTGTTCAGGCCAGGTCCGCTCTTCGCGAACCTGGTGCTGGCCGACGAGATCAACCGCGCACCTACCAAGACGCAAGCCGCCCTGTTGGAGGCGATGGAGGAGCGCCAGGTGACCGTCGATGGTGCCACGCACGTCCTGCCGCGTCCGTTCCTGGTCGTCGCGACCCAGAACCCGATTGAGTACGAGGGCACCTATCCACTCCCGGAAGCCCAGCTCGACCGTTTCCTCGCCCGGATTTCGGTGGGCTATCCCGGCCGGGACGCCGAGATCGAAGTCGTCGCCCGCCGAGTCGCCCGCGGCCGCGACGTCGCGCCGCTCGACGTCGTCAGCACTCCCGCCGAGTTGGTCGCTGCGCAGCTGGCGGTAGAACAGGTCCACGTCGCCGACGCGGTAAGGGCGTATCTGGTCGACGTTGTGCGCGCGACACGCGATCACAGCCAGGTCGAGGTGGGTGCCAGCCCGCGCGGCTCGCTCGCTCTGGTGAAACTCGCGCGTGCCGCGGCGGTACTCGACGGCCGCGACTACGTGATCCCCGACGACGTCAAGGGCGTGGCGGTGCCGGGCCTCGCCCACCGCCTCGTGCTCCGCCCCGAACTGTGGATCCAGGGAATATCGGGCACCGATGTGGTCACCGCTTGTCTCGACAACGTGCCGGCACCCGCTCCCGAGGATGTGGTTGCCGGTCGCGACCGATGACGGCGTACGGAGAGACCGGTAGCTCAGCCGGGACGGCGGTAACGATCGGCGAGTGGCGCCGGGAGCCGACCCCGGCGCTGCACGCCTGCACGTGGATCGGCGGCCTGACCGCTGCGCTGGGCGTTGCCTTCCTTCGGCCGGAGCTCGCGCTGGTGGCCGGCCCACTGCTCGTGCTGGTCGCCATCTCCTACGTGGGTGGCTTGCCGCCGGCGCCGCGACTGAGGCTCGATGTCGATCGCGAGACGGCCGTCGAAGGCGAGGAGATCCACATCACCATCCGCACCACGGCCAACCGCGCCGGCTTGCGTGTCGGTTTGGCCAGCGGTGAGGTCGCGGTGCTCCATACCAACGAAGGGCTCCCTACCGACGGGGCCCGGGGTGCGAACGTCGTCATCGCCGTACCGTGCACGCGCTGGGGCGCGCACCGGATCGAGGTGGTCGACGTGTGGGACGACGACCTGCTGGCCATTCGGCGAGCCGGTGGGCGCGCGAGTGGGGCGGTCGAGGTCCGCGTGTACCCACCGCCAGTGCAGGCACGGGCATTGCTCGAGGCGATGCGCACCACACCGCTCGTCGGCGAGCTTCTCGCCAAGCACCACGGCGACGGAGTCGAGTTCGCGGGCACTCGACCCTTCCAGCCCGGCGACCGAGCGCGGACGGTGAACTGGCGTGCCACTGCACGGCGGGGGGAGCCGATGGTGACGGAGAGACACGTCGAGCGCAACGCCGACGTGGTGCTCTTCGTCGATACCCTCAGCGACCACGCCGGGTCAGGCGAAGAGAGTTCCGGAGCAGGTGGCGGTAAGAGGAACGGAGAACAGTCCCCTGAGCGGCTCGATACCTCGCTGGATCTGGCCGTACGCGGGGCGGCTGCCCTGGCACGCGGTCATGCGCGGCACCGGGACCGGGTAGGCCTCGTCTTCTTCGGCGGCCACCTCCGTTGGATCCGTCCGGGCTTCGGGGTGCGGCACGTCTACCGGATCGCGGCTGCGCTGCTCGATGCCGAAGCGGCCCGCTCCTCATGGTCGACCGGGTTCGACCTCGTTCCCCGCCGGACCATCCCACCGGGCGCGCTGGTGGTTGCGCTGTCACCTCTTGTCGACCCCCGCGCCCTCGACGCGATCGTCGACCTCCGTACACGGGGCTACGACGTCGCCGTCGTCGACGTCCTGCCTGCCCTTCTTCATGACCGGGACGGGAGCGTTGCCACCGCGCCCGACCGCCGCCAGACTGCGGTCCGCCTCTTCGAACTGCGGCGCCGAGCCGCCATCGCCCGGCTGCGGGCTCTCGGCGTCGGCGTCTCCAGCTGGCAACCGGGCAACCCGCTCGACCTGCCCCTCCTCGAACTGCAGGAGTTCCGACAGAAGATGGCTCGGCGGGGATGAGCCCCGGACTGAGGCAGGCATGAGTCGCTTGGGGCTGGCGCTCGCGTGGTGCGCCCTGGCCGCCCTGATCGCGTCCGACACTCGCCACCTCGGCGGCACTGTCGTGCTCCTCCTCGTCTCCGCGATCCTCGTCGCGTTGGGGGAACGCAGTGGTGAACCCCGAGCGGCGACGGCTGGAGTGGGGGTGCTCGTTGGCGCCTACGCGCTGACGCTCGTCGGCCGGGTCGGGATCGACGGCCGAGCGCCTCTCGTCGCCGCCCTCGTGGTCACGCTCATCCTGTTGGACTCGTGGGCCCTCGACCCCGGGATCCGAGGTGGCACCGAGCCGCGACAAACTCGGGCGATGCGGACGCTCGTCGCGGGCGGGGCAGCCGCCGCCGCGATGGCGGTGACCGCGCTGCTTGCTCTCGGCGTGACCACGTTCCAGTTCACTGGTTGGCTGACGATCCTGGTCGCCGCGGCGGCGGGTGGCGGCACCCTCGTGCTCCTGGCTCGGCAGGTCGAGACCTGACGTAGCGCCGCCGGCTCGGGCAAGCTGAAGCCATGTCGGAACCACTTACGCTCATGGCAGTGCACGCCCATCCCGATGACGAGTCCGGGAGCACGGGCGGGATATTGGCGAAGTACTCGGCTGAAGGAGTACGGACCATCGTCGTTACGTGCACCAACGGCGAGTACGGCGACGCCGCGGAAGGCGTGAAACCGGGCGATCCCGACCACGACCCGGAGATCGTCCGGAAGTTGAGGCTGGCCGAGCTCGACGCGGCGATCGCTGCTCTTGGGGTCACGCACCTAGAGCGATTCGGGTACCACGACTCGGGCATGAGCGACTGGGCATTCAAGGAAGGCGAAGTCTTCTGCAACGTGCCGATCGAGGAACCAACCGCGAGGCTCGTCGAGCTGTTCGAGCGGTACCGGCCTCAGGTGGTGGTGACCTACGACGAGAACGGTGGCTACGGGCATCCCGACCACATTCAGGCCCACCGAGTCACGATGGCCGCGATCGAGGCCAGCCCGATACCGGCCAAGCTCTACTTCACCGCGCGCAAGAGAAGCGACATGGACCGCGTCCGCACCGTGCTCGAGGAGCGCGGCTTCGAGATGCCACCGCGTCGAGCCCCCCAGCAGATCGACCCTGCCCGGCGGGCTGCCATGGAGGAGCGAGAAGCGCGCATTACCACCACCGTCGACATCGCCGGCTATTGCCAGGAAAAGCGGGCTGCGCTGGCGGCGCACGACAGTCAGGCCCACAACATCTGGTGGCTCCGTATGCCCGCCGAGGCGACCGAGCTCGTCTTCACCCACGAGAGCTTCATCCGGGCGCGCGACACGACGAGCACACCGATCCCGGAGACCGACCTCTTCGCCGGCATCCAGTAAAGCGGCGATACCGCCCGGCCTCTATCCGGGTAACACCTGGTTCTATTCGGGGAACACCGTGTCGAGCAGCGCGACCAACGGCTCCACGCCCTCGAGCTTGTCGACGAAGCCCACGGCACCCAACTCGATGGCGCGGTCCCAAGTGGTCTCCGTCGTGGAGGACCACAGCAGTACCTTGGCTCCCGGCGCGGCTTCGAGGAGCCGCGGCAACGCTTCGAGGCCCGACATCCCGGGCAGCAGGATGTCGAGGATGATGGCGTCCGGCTGGAGGCGGTACGCCAGCTCGAGCCCGGACTCCGCGTCCTCGGCTTCCTCGACTACCTCGTAGCGGCTGAACCGCCCGAGGGCGATACGCAACAGGCCGCGAGCGTCGGGAATGTCGTCGATGACGAGGAGGCGAACCACGGACTCTCTCCAAGGGGGGGCGCTGGGTCGGATACGGGCCGTGGTGGGCTGGTGACCGTGCAGGGCCGACCGCTTCATGATTTCGACACGGGGAGAGGCTCTCCCTTCCTCCGGACGGGTGCCGTCCGTCACAGTGTTAAGTGGCTCAAGCGGGAATGGTCTGGGCGGCGAGATAACGGTTGAGCGCGTTGAGCGTGGCGCGCGCCGCCGCGGCCTCCGGTGTGGAACCGGTCGCGACGCCGTAACGCTCGCCCGCCTCCGGTGAGTTCAGCACAAGCATCACGCCGTCGCCCCGACGGTGCTCGAAGACAGCCGCGGCGTCGACGTCAAATGGAACGTTCACCCCCAGGCCGCTGAGGGCACGGATGGTCGCGCTGGCCGGTCCGGTTGGGTCACCCGACGCCGCGGTTGCCTCCGCCTGCCTTCCCCGGTAGTCCACGAGCACCACGACCCGGTCGGGGGTGATGTCCACGCCGAGCAGCCTGACGCGGGCGGGCCGCTCACCTCCGATCACCTCGAGTGAGAACGGACCGCGCAGGTGGGCGCGACAGAGCTGATCCGCTCGCGGTCGCAGGGCTCCGGGCTCGGCCAAGTCGGGTGCGGCGATCTGGACGGCGATGGTGCCGCCGCGATCCTCGACGCCGACGAAGACGACGCCGGGAATCCGGCGCAACTCGAACTCGAGCCCAGTTGTGGGCGTGTGACTGTCGGTCATTGGCGGGCGGCCGCCTTCGAGGCGTAGAGCCTCCGGTCGGCGATGTCGTAAAGCGCGGTCGGATCGACGCTGTCGTCCGGCGCGACCGCGAAACCCGCGGACACGTGGAGTGCGAGGTCGACCAGCTGGCTGTTCAACGCCCGCTCGAGGCGCGCTACGAGAAGGTCCACGATCTCGTGTCCGCTGTCTGGGAGGAGCAGGGCGAACTCGTCGCCCCCGACTCGGGCCGCCAGGTCGCCAGCGCGCAACCGGTGGTGTAGCTCGGCGCCGAGCGTTCGCAGGACTCGATCACCCGCGCTGTGGCCGAGCCGGTCGTTGACGAGCTTGAATCCGTCGAGGTCGAGCAGCACAAGGGCGAACGGCGATCCATACCGCTCGACCCGCGCGGCCGAGGCGTGCACTAGTTCATGGAACGACCGACGGTTGTACAGGCCCGTGAGTGGGTCGTGCTGCGCGTCGTAGCGGGCTGCGTCGAGGCGGATCGCGAGCTGGCACAACCTGACCACCCGATCGGCAACCTCCGCATCGGGTGCCGCAGGTAGTACGTGGAGGCCCACGGAGCCGTCCCGAACCAGGCCCTGGCACCACGGGTCGTCGAGGTGACGACGGCC
Source organism: uncultured Acidimicrobiales bacterium (assembly GCA_964632885.1). Taxonomy (GTDB): domain Bacteria; phylum Actinomycetota; class Acidimicrobiia; order Acidimicrobiales; family CAZWDB01; genus CAZWDB01. The sequence continues at coordinate 67,745 of CAZWDB010000002.1, forward strand.
GGCGCGGAACACCTGCCGTCCGAGGGGCGGCTCCTCAAGCACCACCGCGGCATCCTCGGCGCCGAGGGCATCGAGCAAGACCTCGAGGGCTCGGTAGATGAACCCGACCCCGTCGGACGCTGCCGTCAGCTCGTCGGCGAGGGTGGAAACCAGCCGGTCAGAGGGCGCGCGCGGGTCGGCGGCTCGTGTGACCGTAAGCGTGGGCGTCCGATCGCGAATCTCCCGCGCGTCGTCCCGATGAGGTGCCCGCCTCCGCAACATAAGGTTACTGAGGGTGTTCGACACCACCCAGCGTGACTCCTTCCCGCCCAATTCCCCGGCGCTTCCCGGCGCTTCCCGGACCGGGCCCCCCGCCCCATCCCGGCCCGGGCCGGCAACTTTGAACGCCCGCCCACGTCACAGGTGGGCGGGGTTAGGCGTTCAAAGGTGCGGGACCGAACGTGCCCAGTCCTCGGCCACCTCGGCGTCGTAGGGCTGGGTGAAGCCACACGACCAGGCGAAGCCACCGTCGCCGGCAACCAGCAGCCGGGTGCCGGGCTCGAGCGGAACGGACGCACCCGCCGACGTGACACCGCCGAGGACGCCGGCGCCAGCGAGGGTGACCCGGTCGGATGACACGCCCCGGAACGCCTCGTTCACCGAGAAGGTGACTCGGTCTCCGTCGACGGATTCGACGGTTCCATCGAACACGACCTCTCGGTCCGCCAGGGTTTCAAGGTCATACGTCTCGACGCAGCTTCCCGACGACGGGCCCGGGACCACCGGCCGCTCCGAGGGGTCGGGACCAGCGACGGGCTCGGAGTCGCCACCCAATTGGCTGACCGCGACCGCGCCGGACACCAGGACGACGACGATGACCGCGGCGGCCACGGCGATCGCGACCGGCCGGCGGTACCACGGCGCCGGTACCGCGGAACTGGAGGGAGGGTGGTCGAGCAGGCGTGTGGGGCTCTGAGTGCGGTCCATGGTGATCCTCTCGAACAGGGCGCGGGGCGCCGGATCGTCTGGCGATGGCAGCGGGTTCCGCGCGAGAGGATCAGCCCGTCGGAGCTGCTCGAGTTCGTCGTCACCGGCGGCCATCGTCGTCCTTCCTCCCTGCCTCTGTCCGGCTGGGGCCCGTTTCTGTCAGCTCGGCGCGCAATCGGGCTCGCGCCCTGCTGAGACGTAGGGCAGCGGCGTTCGCCGTGCAGCCCAGCACTACGCCGATCTCGGCTGGTCGGAGCTCTTCCCACGCCGCGAGCCGGAGGACCTCACGGTCGGCCGGTCGTAGTCGGTGAAGTGCCTCGAGGACGACGTGGTCGGTCGACTCCGTCACGTCTCGCGAACGTTCAAGCCTGAGCCGCAGCGCGAGCCGTGCCCGCCGCTCGAGGCTCCGTCGTCGGTTCAGCAGCGTACGCCGCGCCACGCCGTACAGCCATGGCAGCGGCGCGTCCTCCGGAACGTCGTCGAGACGCCGCCATGCCACCGCGAGAACTTCGGCGACGAGGTCGTCGGCACCGTCCTGACCGCAGCGACGCCGCGCGTACGCCAGCAGCGGCGTATAGGCGACGTCGAAGATGGCGCGGAACCGATCTGTACGGTCGTCCACACTCCTTCGACGTCGCGAGGCGTCGCGCAGGTTCCCGACGCGTGTGCTCTCTGGTGCTTTCCGGCCCGAACCCCCATATACGGGGGGTTCGGGCCCAAAAGCAGACCTGCGGGGCCAGTGGGGCTGGTGGGCCTAGTGGGATTGTTGCTGATGGAGCGCTTCGTATAGGAGCAACGCGGCGGCGTGCCCGACGTTGAGGGAGTCGGCGACGCCGAGCATCGGGATGGCCACCGACACGTCGGCCGCAGCCTTCCAGAAAGGTGCGAGCCCATAGCGTTCGCTGCTCATGACGATCGCCACCCGCCCGAGGTAGTCGATGTCGCGGTAAGAACGGCTGGCATCCGGGTCCGCGGCGACGACGCCGAAGTCCCGAGCCCGTAGCCACTCGGACGTGGCGGACCGGTCGGCCTCGATCACCGGCATCGAGAACACCGTTCCCATGCTCGCCTTAACGACAAGGGGGTGGGTGACCCTGATGCGGCGATCGGTCAGCACCACCGCGGCTGCCCCGGCGCCGTCCGCGCATCGGATGATGGTTCCCAGGTTGCCGGCGAGCTCGAAGCTGTCGGCAACAACGATCCTCGAACAGGAGTCGAGGAGGACGTCGTCCAGCGTGAGAGGTGCCATGCGCGCGATCGCGGCTATCCCGTCGGGACCGTCGCGGTCGACCATGCGCCGCAAGACCCGCTCGCTCACCTCGAAGGCGTGCCCTCCCTCCGCACGCACGTCAGCGACGACCGAGTGCGCTTGCCCACCCCGCACCAGGGCAGGGCATACGAAGACGACTTCCACCGGCACCGACGCCGCCAGGGCGGCGCGGACGGTCCAGGTCCCTTCAAGGGCGAACGCCCGGCCGCGACCAGGCGCTCGGTTGTGCTTGATGTTGAAGAACTGACGAACCCGCGGATGGCCGGCTCCCGCCGGCACCACTCCGCTGCGATGCGAGACAGCCATCGCGCTCCCTCCTGTAGCTCAGGGCAGGAGGTCGCAGGCGCGCGGCTATCGCATCCTCGTCAAGGGCGAGTGTCCGGCGCGCCGAGTCTCCCGCCGCTTCCTCCGACGCAAGGGTGGAAGCGGCGGGTGCCACCTAACGGTCTGCACACCGTGGGAAGGCAACGGCTCACGCGCAGCACGGTAGCCCTGGCCAGGGAGCGGAGCCCCCTATTTTCGCCGCAGGCGCTCCGGGGCGGTCATAGTTCGACAATGAGTGGCTTGTGCATGCCGGCCCCGTAGTGGCCGGGCTCGAAGCAGCCGAGTTCCCATTCGCCAGGCGTTAATTCGACGTCCATCACGACGGTCTCGCCCCCCGCGATGCTGCGCCGCGTCACCAACTCGCCGTCGGGAGCCCGGAACGCCAGCTCGTGGTGCTCGGTGCCGGCATTGCGGAAGGTGACCTTGTAGGCACCTGCCTCCACCCGGTCCGGCGCGTCGAAGGACATCTCGGTACCAACCACGGTGAACACCTGCGCGGAGTCGCCTGCCCGGACGCCGCTGCACGCGGAGAGCAGCACGACAGCGACGAGGACGAGCAAGATGGCATGGAACTTTCCCGGCACACGTCGCATTGTGCGCCGAACTCCTCGCCGCGGGACGGGCCGAAGGTCCCGGAGCGCGAGGACCAACGGCGCTAGTCGGTCGCTGCAGGTCCGGCAGTGCAACTACGCAGGATGCGGTCGTCGTCTACTCCCGCGAGGCCGCGGCCGTCGGTGTTGCTCGTCGCGAGATAGAGGCAGCCGTCCGGTCCCAGGGTGGCGACGCGGATGCGACCCACGTTGTCAAGCACCACCTCGTGTCCAGTCACCGCCCCGCCGGCACCCAGAACGAACCGGAGGAGTCCTTCGCCTCGGAGCGTGGCAACTAGCAGCACCGTTGAACCCGACCTGTCCTCGTACGCGGCCAAGCCCGCCGGGGCCCAAGTCTCCTCCCCGCTCGCAGCGATGGGATCCACCGGCTCTTCGGGTCCAGAACCGCGCTCGGCCCGGACCTCACCGGCACGGAACGGCCACCCATAGAAGCCACCCGGCTCTATGCGATTCACTTCGTCGTGACAGCACAGATCGAGGTCTCCGCTCGGGCCGTGCTCGGAGGCGTACAGATTTCCCGCCTCGTCCCAGTCGAGACCTTGGGGATTGCGGTGCCCGTAGGAGTACACCAGCGAGCCCGGGAAAGGATTGTCGTCGGGTACCGCTCCGCTGGGCCCGATGGGTAGGACCTTGCCACCGAGCGAACCGAGGGCTGCCGCACGGGCGGGTCGGCCGGCGTCGCCCGTCGTGACGTACAGCATTCCGTCGGGCCCGAATGCGATACGGCCGCCGTTGTGGAAGCGTGCCGCGGGGATGCCGTCAAGGAGGACCGTCTCGGTTCCGAACCGAAGGTCGTCGCCCAATTCGTACTGCACAACCCGGTTCTCGTCTGCCGCGGTGTAGTAGAGGTACGCCAGCCGCGTCGCGCTGAAGTCGGGACGGAGGGCCATGCCGAGAAGGCCCCCTCGCCTTCATCAGCCACGTCTAACTCCAGGACGGGCTTCGCCGCCAGCCGCCCGTCGCGCACCACCCGCACCCGCCCGGGCCGTTCGGTGACGAGCATGGTCGACTCGTCGACGAACGCTACTTCCCAGGGCACCTTGAGCCCACCCGCGACGCCGTCGTCACCTGCGAACTTGAGGCAATAACGAACGGAATTCGATCGTTATTGCCTCAAGTTGGGCTGGTGATGGGCTTCGCCATGGCCATGGCAAAGCGGAAGGCGCCCGGTGAGAACACCGAGCAGACCCCGCGTTTGAGCTTGACCGGGCAGAAGTGGACGCCGTCAGGCGACCGCACCGCGATCGTGCCAGCGACACAACCCTCGGGCTCGCCCTCCCATGGCGCGCACGGGAGCCGGTCGGCGTACTTTCCGCCGTCGAGAACAACCGCGCCGGCGTCGACGAACTCGACCCCCTCATGACGATCTGCGAGGACGATATACATGGCGTTGATGTCTTCTACCCGGTTCGGTTCGAAGTCGGGCCGGAAGACGGGCGGCCCCATCAGGTACACGGTCGCGCCGAGATCGCGGAGGTGGAGCGCCTCGTCCTCGACGTCGGCTCGATACTTCTCAACCCGTTCCGGACCGCTGAGGGGCCGGCCCTCGGGGCGCATGCACGGCGTGCGACTGTTCCCGGAGAACACGAGCACCGCGATGTCGATCCGTTTGGCGTCCGGCCACTGCATGATCTCGGCATACCAGTCGCACGCGGCCGTGCCACCCCAGGTCCGCGTCTCCACCGTGAAACCGGGCACCTGCTGAACCGCCCACGTAAACGGTGATGCCGCTTCGTGCCCCAGGGAGTCACCCCACAACACGACATTCGTGGTCTCGGGCGCAGGAGCAGGTTGGGGCTCGACCTCGGCTTCGCCGATCGCGAGACGCAACGCCTCGTCACCTGCCGGCCGGACCGCGGTGGACTCGGCTTGATCGGTGACGCTCGTAAGGAAAGGGGCACTCTGCGAGGAGACACGGGCCACTGGCTGGTAGACCGCGTCTGGTGAGCGAAGGCGCGTGACCGTAGCGACGCCGCTTGCGGCAACAAGGGCGACGGTGAAGGCGAGGAGCCACTGAACGGCCCGGGGCACTTCAAGGTATTCGCCCTCGGGTGCCCCGGCTCCTTGCCCAAAGGGCAGTGAGTCGGGGCGCTGTGCGACACTTCGGCCATGCAGGTCAAGGATCGAGTGGCGGTGGTCACAGGTGGAGCGAGCGGCATTGGTCGCGCGCTATGTCTGACCTTCGCCCGCGAGGGTGCAACCGGAATAGTCGTGGCGGACCTCGACGAGGAAGGAGCGGCCGCCGTCGCCAAGGAAGTCGAGGCGGCCGGCACGGCCGCGCTGAGCGTCCGGTGCGACGTAAGCGTCGAGGACGACGTGTCCGCCCTGGTCGGCTCGGCGGAAAACCGGTTCGGCCCCGTCGAGGTGTTCTGCGCCAATGCCGGCATCCTCGTAACGGGTGGGATCAACACCCCCGACGCCGCGTGGGACCAGGCTTGGCGAGTAAACGTCAAGAGCCACATCTACGCGGCACGGGCAGTGGTACCCGGGATGGTGGAGAGAGGCGAGGGCTACCTCGTGCACACCGCTTCGGCTGCCGGCCTTCTCACCCAGCTTGGCGCGGCCCCCTACTCGGTGACCAAGCACGCCGCCGTCTCATTCGCCGAGTGGCTGTCGATCACCTACGGCGACCAAGGGGTACGGGTTTCGGTGCTGTGCCCCCAGGGCGTGGCTACGAACCTCGCCGCCACCAGCCGCGCCCACCTCGCCGGCCGGCCCGTCGACAACGCCGGCCGTCAACGCCCACAGCAGCCGTCCGGGGCCGGCGGCGCGGGCGGAACTGCCGGCGGAGCCGTGTCCCAGGCGGCCCGAGACGGGGTGCTCGATCCCGACGATGTCGCCCGGCTCGTGGTGGAAGCGATGGGCGAGGAACGCTTCCTGATCCTGCCGCACCCCGAGGTGGAGACCTACGAGCGCCGCCGCGCCGACGATCGCGAGCGCTGGCTTCGCGGCATGCGCCGGGCTCAGGCCCAGCTGGCCGCGCTCGCGGGACGCCGGTCTTCGACCTGACATTCCCGCTACTGGGCCTGCTACTGGGCCTGCTACTGGATGGGTTCGCCGTCGGTACCCACTACGAACCACACGTCGCCCACGCCCTGGCCGTTCGTGTCGCCGGCGGCGCTGTCCGCCGCGAAGTAGTAGAGCGGACGGCCCGCGTAGGTCCCCTGGGCTTCGCCGCTCTCGTTGCTCGTCGTGGTTCCGAGCAGGTTGCCGTCGACATCGCCATCGCCTTCGAGGGTGCCGGCGAGGAACGGGGGCCAGTTGTCGATGCAGCTGCCCGAGCAGTTCGACACGTTCTCCTCGTCCTGAAGGAACACGTACAGCGTGCGGCCCTCCCCGTCGACGAGAATCGTGCCAAGGTCATGCTCTGCTGTCGAGACGGTTGCAGCGGCTGGCGCGGTTTGCCCTGCATCATCACCGGGGTCGGTCGTCGCCACGGCGGTGGTGGTCACGTCGTCTCCTGCACCCACATCGTCGTCGCCGTCACCGCACGCCACGAGCAGCGCGCTCGCCAGCACGACCATCACAAGTGCACGAACGGTTGTCCTCGCATACGTCATGGGCCCAACGCTATGCCGAAAACGCGCCTCGTTGTTAGGAACGGCGGTCGAACGCGACGCGGAACGACCGCACTGCACGGGCGAACATGTTCGGCTCCACGTCGGGCTCGCTCAGGACGCGGAGGTTGGTGAACCGTCGAGTCAGGCTGGCAAACAATACGCCGACGGCATGGCGAGCGAGCGGGGCTCCGAGGCAGAAGTGGGTGCCATTGCCGAACGCGACGTGCGGGTTCGGGTGCCGGGTGACGTCGAAGCGGAAGGGGTCGTCGAACACCGCCTCGTCGCGGTTGGCGGAGGGATACAGCAGCATGACCCGCGCTCCGGCCGGTAGGTCGACTCCGCCGATGGTCGTTTCAGTCGTCGTCGTGCGGAACATGTTGTTTAGAGGTGTGACCCACCGAAGAAGCTCCTCCACTGCATCGGGGATGCGCTCGGGCTCGGACGCCAACAACTCCCACTGGTCAGGGTGGTCGCAGAACACCCTGATCCCGTGGGAAATCAGCGTTCGGGTGGTCTCGGCCCCACCCGACACGAACAGCCCGGTCTCGTGGAGGACCGTTTCCATGTCGAGGGGCTCGCCGTCGACGCTCGACGTGGACCAGATGGTCAGGAGGTCGTCGACGGGGCATTCGCGGCGCTGCGGTACTTCGTCGTGGACCCGCTGCAAGAGCTCGCCGACCGCGTTGATCATGCCGCCCATCGACTCCGGGTTCTGCCGGTCGTCGATGCGCATGAGCCGCTCGGACCAGCTCTTGACCGTGGGCCAGTCGTCCTCCGGAAAGCCGATCATCCGACACGTGAGGCGGGAAGGAAGCTGGGCGGCAAGCGCCTCGACGACCTCCATCTCACCTATTTCGGCGACCGGATCGAGAAGGGCGTCGATGAGGGTCTGGATCTCTTCGGTCCGGGCGCGCATGGTGTTGGGGGTGAACCGCCGGTTGACCAGCCGGCGCTGCGCGCTGTGGCGGGGGTCGTCCTGGGCGATCATGTTGGTCTCCTGCGGCGCCTCGAACGCGCGGTAGCAACCGCGGCTCGAGAAGACCTGGCTCCGCCGCTCCGCCTCGACCACGTCGGCGTGGCGCGTAAGCACCCACAAGTCGTTGACCGTGTCGTGGTAGACGGGCTCGGTGTGGCGCAGACGGGTCCACACGTCGTGCGGGTCGGTGCGGTACAGCTCGGGATCCAAGACGTCAAGGGTTTCCGGCACGACGCGAGTCTGGACCCGTGGCCGCCCGCCGGTCGAGTCCCCAGGAGGTATTAGGGTCCAGCGGCGTGTCGAGCCGTCAACCACAAAACGTGGAGTCCCGATGAGTCGGCGCGTCGCCATCGTCAGCGGTGCCGCGGGCTATGTGGGCCCGCACCTGAGCCGGCTACTCGCCAGCCGCGACCACGACCTCGTAGTGGGCGATCCCGCGGAGGGGCTCGCCGCCGAGCTCACCGACCTCGGTGCTGCCGTCGAGGAGGTGCGGGGCGTCGGCGACCTGACGAACGCCGAGTCGGCCGAACGGCTCGTGCGGGCTGCCGTCGATCGGTTCGGCCGGGTCGACTCCGCCACCGCCTTCACTGGCCGGATCGTCATCGGCCGCTTCCTTCGCTCAACCGTCGACGATCTCCGCGCCGCGCTCGCCGGATGCATCGAGGGTCCGTATCAATTCCTGCGGGCGGTAGTGCCGGTCATGGTCGACCAAGGCGAAGGCCAGGTGCTCGTGTTCACGAGCGCCGCCGGCGCCCGGCCCACCCCCGGCGCACCGCTGTACTCCTCGGCGCGTGCCGGCGCCAACATGCTCGTTCGGAACGTGGCAGACGAGGTTGCCGGCAAAGGAGTCCAGGTCAACGCGATCGGCACCAACTTCATCGACTTTCCCGAGTTCCTGCGCGCCAACCGAGCCGATAATCCGGAGGGCCGCGCACGGGTCGAGGGGATGGTGCCGATGGGACGGCTCGGCCGCCTCGAGGAAGTCGCCCACTTCGCAGCACCTTTCGTCGACGGCACGAGCCGCTTCACAACAGGGCAGTTCGTCTCCTACGCGGGCGGCTGGGCCTGAACACCTGCCGGTAACCGTGTTCGGGTCACCTTGCAACGTTTGTTAGGGAAGCCTATCGTCCAGGTTGTTAGGCCACCCTAACGTCAGGCTCCCTGTGATGACTCTCGTCGACTCCGACCGCGCGCCGGTCGCGCCCTTCTTCGCTCAAAGCCTCGCGAGACACGCGGGACGCGTCGCGATGGTGACCGGCTCGCAGTCGATCACCTACGGCGGTCTGGAGGACCGCGTCGCCGCGGTCGCCGCCGAGCTCGGTGCGGAACGCCGGCTGGTGCTGCTGGAGGCGGCGAACACAGTCGAGGCGGTCGCCGCCTACCTCGGCGCGCTACGGGGCTTCCATCCCGTGCTGATCACGCCCGCTGACCGCCCGCGTGCGACGAGATCTCTAACCGAAACCTACAACCCCGATGTCGTCCTGTCAGCCGGCGGAGGATGGTCACCGGAGCACCAGCGGCGCCAGACGGTCCACGAGTTCCATCCCGATCTCGCCCTGCTGCTATCGACTTCCGGCACCACCGGGTCGCCGAAGCTCGTCCGCCTCTCTCGTGAGAACCTTCACTCCAACGCGACCGCCATCGTCGCCTACCTAGGGCTCACGGAGCGGGATCGGGCGATCACCACCCTCCCTATGCAGTACTGCTACGGGCTGTCGGTGATCAACAGCCACCTGCACGCGGGCGGGGCCGTCGTGCTCACCGACCTCTCGGTGGTCGACCGCTGCTTCTGGGACGTCTTCGACTCGTCCGGCGCGACCGGCCTCGCAGGTGTTCCCCACACCTTCGAGCTACTGGATCGCACCGACTTCGCGGCGATGCCGCCAGCAGGCCTGCGTTATGTGACTCAAGCCGGTGGACGCATGGCACCGAGGAAGGTACGCCGCTACGCGGAGCTCGGCGCGCGCCACGGCTGGGACTTCTTCGTCATGTACGGCCAAACCGAGGCGACCGCGCGTATGGCCTATCTGCCACCCGAGCTCGCCTCCTCCCATCCACACACGATCGGACTCGCCATCCCGGACGGCCAGCTGAGCATCGACTCACCCGACAGTGACGGCGTGGGGGAGCTCGTCTACCGCGGCCCCAACGTGATGCTCGGCTATGCCGAGCGGCCCGCGGACCTCGGACTCGGGGCCACGGTGGACCGCCTCCACACCGGCGACCTCGCCCGGAAGACGCCCGAGGGTCTGTACGAAGTCGTCGGCCGGCGCAGCCGCTTCATCAAACCCTGCGGCCTCCGCGTCGACCTCGACCGCGTCGAAGAGCTGCTCGCTGAAGGCGGGCTGCCAGCGACCTGCACCGGCGATGACGACCGGCTCGTGGTGGCCGTCGCCGCGGAAGATGGAAGGGCCGGCCGGGCCGAGGCGACCGAAGAAGTAAAGCGGCTGGTCTGTCGTCACCTGGACATCCCACGCTCCCACGTTCTGGTAATCGTGGTCACCGAGCTCCCGCTCCTCGCCAATGGCAAACCGGACTATGCCGCCATTCGCGCCATCGCCTCCGCCAGGGCAACGTCGGAGTCCTACAACGACCGCGACGACCGCGGCGACGTGAGCGGAAACGCCCCCGACGCAGCCGAGGAGCTCCGACGCGCCTTTGCCGGCATCCTCGGCGCCTCGCCGTCGATCAACGACTCCTTCGCCACCCTCGGCGGCGACTCGCTGTCGTATGTGGAGGCTTCGATCCGCGTGGAGGCCTGCCTGGGCACGCTTCCCCCCGACTGGCACACCACACCGATCCGCGTCCTCGCGTCGCTCAACCCGCGCCGCCGGCGCCGTCTGGCCCGCTTCGACACGACCGTCGCGGTGCGGGCGGCCGCGATCACATTCGTCGTGGCAACCCACGCCGATCTGTGGCAGCTGGCGGGCGGAGCGCATGTGCTGCTGGCCATCGCCGGCTACAACTTTGCCCGCTTCCATCGTGGACCCGGCACGATGCTGGCAAGCGTCGCCCGCATCGCTCTTCCCAGTGTGTGCTGGATCGCCTCGGTGGCGGCGGTGAGCGAGAAGTGGCGCTGGCCCAACGTCTTGCTGGTCAACGGCTGGCTCGGCGCTCGCGGTGACGCGTGGGGCTACTGGTACATCGAAGCAATGGTGCAGATCCTCCTCCCTCTCGCGGTGCTGTTTGCCATCCCCGCAGTCCGCAGTCTCAACCGGCGGATGCCTTTCGCGCTCGCGATGGCGGCCGTCGCTACCGGCCTCCTCATCCGCTTCGACGTGGTCGTCGAGGTCACGACCACTCGCACGATGTCGCGGCCGCACGAGATCTTCTGGCTGTTCGCGATCGGGTGGGCCGCGGTCCACGCTCTGACGACGACTCGCCGGTTGATCGTCACCGCGCTGGCCGTCGCCGGCGCCGCTGGGTTCTTTGGGTCGGGAGCGCGCGAGCTGGTCCTAGTCGCTGGGATCCTGGGCATCATCTGGATTCCATCGGTGCCGCTGCCGCGTGTGGCGGGACGGGCAGTCGGTTGGGTCGCGGGCGCGTCGCTGTACATCTACCTGATCCACTTTCAGGTCTATCCGCCTCTCCTCCGCCAGTTCGGTCCGGCTGCCGCCGTCGTAGGCTCGTTGCTCGCGGGCGTCTTGGTCTGGCGAGTCGCACGCCGCAGCGTCATGACCGCCGTCTGGCGGCGGGTGACGTCATGGACGGACCGGAGTGGCGTTCACGTCAGTCGAGGCGATCGGGTCAGCCGACGGTTTCGGGAACGCTGACCGGCCGTTCCGCGACACTTCCTTCCGCGTCGACCAGCAGCACCGGCACCCCGCCTCCCCGAGCAAGACCAATCGCCACACTCCCGAGAACAGCCCGGCTTCGCCCGTGGCCTCGAGTGCCCGCAACGATCAACTCATAACCGAGCCGTTCGGCGTAATCATGCAGCGCCGCAACTGGCTTGCCCCTCAGCACCACGGTCGACGGGTCGAGCTCCGGATGGGCGGCCACCGTCTCCCGGAGCCTGCGCTCCGCCGCACATTCCCGCTCGCGTGTCGCGTCAAGGGGAACCGCCTCCGCGACGGTAACCCGCCCGAGCGAAGGGCCGAAGAGGCGTGTCACCTTCGCGACTGCGGCCTGGGACTCGCGTGACCCATCGATCGCCACGAGAACGTCGGTGCGACCGACTCCTCGGTCCCCCGCGTGGGTGAACTTCGGCTGCCACGCCGGGGCGCGGATAGCGAAGCTGAGGGCGACTACCACCGCAATGGGCCCGAGGAACAGCCCGATCATGGTCCACGCGTACGCGTCGTAGCCGCGCCGGCCCATCACGTAACCGAGTGCCAATGACTCGGCTACCCAAGCTCCGGCGGCAACGGCCCAAACAAATTCACCCATCCGAGTCTCCTATCTGATCGGACGCGCTCCTCTCTCAGTGGAGGTGCTGGGCTCAGCATGCCGGGGCCAATCCGAGCACGGAAGGGCCGTTGGTCCCTACCTAGTACCCCATCGTCATCGCTTGCATTGGGAGGTGACCAACGTTCGGGCCGTGCCCGAGCCGGCCCGTGGACCATCGGATCCTTTGGCGACCGAGCGCGCCGATGCCGCGGCCACAGTGCAAAGCGACCTCAACCAGGGCCTCTCATCTCACGATGCGCGGCGCCGGCTCGCGGAGCATGGGCCTAACTCGCTCGTTGAGGAACGCCGGCCCACGCGGCTGCACATATTCATCCGCCAGTTCGCGAACACAATGACGGCCGTCCTGGGAGTGGCCGCAGGGGTGACCCTCCTCGTCGGCGATCCAGTGGACACGGCCGTGATCAGCGTGATCGTCGTGCTCAACGCCGCCGTCGGCTACGTGCAGGAATACCGGGCCGAACAGGCCATGGCCGCCCTCAAACAGTTGAGCGCGGGAACCGCCCGGGTCCTGCGAGACGGACGGGTTGACGAAGTCCTCGTCTCCGAGCTCGTACCGGGCGACATCGTGGAGCTCGCCGCGGGCGACATGGTTCCGGCCGACCTCCGACTCGTCGAAGTGCACAACCTGCGCGTGAACGAGGCAGCCCTCACCGGCGAGGCTGAGCCGTCCGCGAAGACCGCTGAGCGGATCGAGCCGACGAACCGTCCGGCGGTGGGCGATCAGCACAACATGGCGTTCAAAGGCACAGCCGTGACCTTCGGACGAGGCCGCGGTCTGACCGTGGCCACTGGCATGGCGACCGAACTCGGGCAGATCGCGACACTGCTCCAGGCTCACGCGGTCGAGCACACGCCGCTTCAGCGCAGGTTGGCCGTGCTCGGCCGGCGCATGGCCGCTGGTGCGCTGGTGATCTGCGCTGTCGTCTTCGCCGCGGGTGTTGCGAAGGGCGAACCGGTTGAGGTCATGTTCCTGACCGCCGTCACACTCGCGGTCGCGGCGATCCCGGAGGGCTTGCCGGCAATAGTCACCGTGGCGCTCGCGCTTGGTGCCAAACGCATGGCGGCTCGTCGGGCCGTGATCCGCCGGCTGCCGGCCGTGGAGACGTTGGGTTCGGTGACCGTTATCTGCTCAGACAAGACCGGAACCCTCACCGAGAATCGGATGATGGTTCAGCAGGTCTGGACGCCCGCGGGTCTCTACACCGTGACGGGAAGCGGTTACGCGCCCGAAGGGGAGGTCACCGCAAGCGACCACGACGAGGTGCTCGATCGTCACCTGACCGAGATCGCCGACATTGCGGCCGCATGCAACGATGCGACGCTCCGACCACCAGGCGAGGCGCACGCCGACTGGCAGATCACCGGCGACCCGACCGAAGGGGCCCTGGTGACGCTGGCCGCCAAGCTGGGCGTCGACCAAGCCGAACTACGCCGTCGTTTGCCCCGCACAGCCGAGATCGGCTTCGACGCCGACCGTCGACGGATGACGACGGTCCACCGCCGCGACGGAACGTGGTGGGTTGCCGTCAAGGGCGCGCCAACTGCGCTGCTGCCACTGCTCGACGCCGCCGACGCGCCGCTCGCACGCGCTGCCGGCGAGGTTGGTGATCGGCTGGCCGGCGAGGGCTACCGCGTGCTCGCCTTCGCATCCCGCGGGGCCGAGACGCTCGTCGAGCCGCTGGAGGGCATCGAGCACGGGCTGCGCCTCGCGGGCCTCGTCGCAATCGCCGACCCGCCGCGTACAGAGGCCCCCGCGGCCGTCGCGGCCTGTCGCGCCGCCGGCATCACACCCGTCATGATCACTGGCGACCACCCGAGCACGGCACAGGCCATCGCGCGCCGCCTCGGCTTTCTCGAGGATGGCGCGACGGAGATCATGACCGGCGACGAACTGGCTTCCCTCAGTCGCGAAGAATTGCGGGACCGGATCGGCCACGTCACGGTGTTCGCCCGCACCAACCCAGAGCAGAAACTCCGGATCGTGGACGGGTGGAAGGACCGGGGCGCCATCGTTGCCATGACCGGCGACGGAGTGAACGACGCGCCCGCCCTCCGCCGGGCCGATATCGGCGTGGCGATGGGTCTGATCGGCACCGACGTCAGCAAGGAAGCCGCTGACATGGTCCTCGCGGACGACAACTTCGCAACCATCGTCCACGCCGTCGAAGAAGGGCGGCGCATCTACGACAGCATCCGCCGGTTCGTCCGCTATCTGCTCACCACCAACTCAGGCGAGATCTGGGTGATGTTCCTCGCGCCGTTTCTCGGCCTGCCGCTGCCGCTCCTTCCTATCCAGATCCTCTGGATCAATCTGGTCACCGACGGACCGCCCGCGGTGGCACTCGGTCTTGAGCCGGCTGAACCCGACACCATGCGTCGCGGACCGCGGCCGCCAAAGGAGTCAATCCTTGCCGGCGGACTCTGGCAGCACGCGGTGTGGGTCGGGCTGCTGATGGCAGCGGTGGTGCTCCCCCTCCAAGCGGTAGCACGAGCCGCCGGGTGGCCTTGGCAGACGATGGTGTTCACGACCCTTGCCCTCTTGCAGCTCGGTCACGCCCTCGCGGTGCGCTCCGAGCAGCAGTCGCTGTTCCGCCTGGGACATCGCAGCAATCCGTGGATCGGGCGGGCGGTCGGCTTCAGCGCGGTCGCTCAACTCGCGACCGTGTACGTGCCCGCCCTCCGGGGGGTCTTCGATACTGATCCGCTCACCCTCGTGCAGCTCGCGGTGGTTCTCATCCTGTCGACCACTGCCTTCGTCGCAGTCGAGATCGAGAAGGCCATCCGGCGAACCCGGGTGAGCCACGGCGCAGTTTGAGCCACGCCACTCGACCCGATTACCCAGGGTTGTCTATTCCGTCAGGAGGGCATCGATCTGGCCTAGGGCCTGCTTGATGCCTTCTTCCATGCCCATCTCGAGAGCCTTCTGCATCGCTTCGGTGGAGTCGTATCGCGTCTCGATGGTCATGCGCGTGACGCCCGATCCGGCGGCGTCGATCGACACCGTCGTTGTGGAGATCGGCAGGTCGGCATTCTCGTTTCCCTCGTCGTCGGCAAAGAAGTCCTCGAAGTCGATGCGATGCGGAGCCTCGACGCTGGTGACGCGCCAGCCGCCGTGGTACTTCTCACCGTCGGGAGCGGTCATGTAATAGCGGACGGTGCCACCGGCCGACAGGTCATGATCAGTCACCGTTGCGGGATGCGTCGGCGGTCCCCACCAGCGCTCGAGTTGGCGGGGGTCGGCCCAGAGCAGCCAGATGCGGTCGGGCGGCGCCGCGTACTCGGTGGTTATGGTCAGTGAGGCAGCCTCGACGTCTTTGCGGAGATCGGCGATGGTCATGAGGATTTCCCTTCTGGTAGATCGGCTGGGAGATGGGCTGGTAGATCGGCGAGGACCTCGCCGAAACGGTCGAGTCGGTCTCGCCACATCGCCTCGATTCGGTCGAGGATCCGGCGAGCGGTCTCGAACGCCTCCGGTGCGGGGGTGACCAGCTGCTCGCGTCCCTGGCGTTGCTTGCGCACGAGACCGGCTGACTCCAATACCCCAACGTGCTTCTGGATGGCTGTGACGCTCATCGCGTAGTTGCGGGCCAGCGCGGAGACCGACAGGTCACCGGCCGCCGCCCGGACGATGATGTCGCGTCGCGTCGTGTCCGCGAGCGCGTGGAAGAGCAAGTCAACATCCTCGTCACTGAGGGCTTCGTCCCGGAGCTGACTTACAACCATATGGTTGTAGGTTAGGGGATCAGGCGGATAGCCGCAACCTGACGCCCTTCAGCGGGCAATCCGGCACACCGGCCGCGGCGCCGTCAGACAGCAGGTGGTGTAGCGGGCGCGGAAACGGGCTCGATGAGAGCCGCGAGGCCGCAGATGTCGAGGACACGCTGCGCGCACCTCGATGGCGCCCGCACGACCAAGGCGCGGGATCGACTCTGAAGGAGGTGGCGCGCTCGGACGATGGCGCCGATCGTGGCCGCCGTCAGGAACTCCACCCCGCTGAGGTCGACAATCACATCGGAGTCACCCTGGGCGATCTCGCGGGCTATGGCAGCGGCGAGATCGTCGACCGTGGTGATGTCGTGCTCGCCACGTAGCGAGACGACGGTGCAGTTCACGTCCCTGGCGACGGAAACCTCGGTGTCGGCGCGACCAGGCAGCACAGACGAGTTCTTGGTAAGGGGCATGAATCTCTCCTGGGTGTTACTCGGTGGCTCGAGTGCGCTACCAGGGTCAGGAGTACCGCTCCACGGTCAACTGGGCTGACCGACTCGCTTCTGTTCCTCACCACGGTACACACACCACCTGCCTTTGCGTCCTCAGCCTGGTTTGAGGGTTGCTCGATACCTTAGGGGGGTATAGTATTGGGCTTGTGCCGGGCTACGACATGAACAAGGACGACGTGCTGAAGCGGCTCCGCCGGGTCGAGGGCCAGGTGCGCGGTGTCGCGCAGATGGTCGATGAGGACCGGTACTGCATCGACGTGCTCAACCAGATCTCGGCGGCTACCAAGGCATTGCAGAGCGTCGCACTGAGGATGTTCGACGACCACCTCCGCCACTGCGTCGCCGAAGCGGTGGCGACTGGTGGAAGAGACGGGGATCAGAAGCTCGCGGAGGCCACTGCCGCCGTGGAGCGCCTGGTCAAGAGCTGACAGGAGAGGGCAGTGGCGGCGACACAGCACGACGACCACGGTCCTCACGGTGGTCACCGCGACCACGCCGGCGTCTTCCGCCGGCGGTTCTGGTGGAGCCTGCTGCTGACCGTTCCGATCGTCGCCACGAGCCACATGGTCATGACATGGCTCGGCTACGACCTCGACTTCCGTGGCGTGTCACTCGTCGGCCCGGTCCTCGGGTCGGTCGTCTACTTCTGGGCCGGCTGGCCCTTCCTCACGGGCGGCGTTCGAGAGGCTCGGGACCGGCGCCCGGGAATGATGCTCCTCATCGCCATGGCGATCACGGTCGCCTACGGCGCCTCCCTCGCCAACTGGGCGGGTTGGTTCGAGATGGAGTTCTGGTGGGAGCTGGCAGCGCTGATCACGATCATGCTGCTCGGCCACTGGCAGGAGATGAAGGCTCTCGGCCAGGCCCAGGACGCCCTCGGCGCGCTTGCCGCGCTGTTGCCGGACGAGGCTGACCGCGTCAGAGACGGCGGCGAGATCGAGACGGTGCCGCTCGACCAACTCGCCGAGGGTGACATCGTTCTCGTGCGGTCGGGCGGACGAGTTCCTGCCGACGGCCACATCGTCGACGGGTCAGCGGAGCTCGACGAGGCGATGATCACCGGTGAGTCACGACCTGTGTCGAAGGAAATCGGTGACCGTGTCGTGGCGGGCACGGTGTCGATCGACTCCGCCATCCGAGTGCAGCTCGATGCCATCGGCGATGGGACTTTGCTGGCTGGGATCCAGCGGCTAGTGGCCGAGGCGCAGCAATCTCGCTCCAGAGCCCAGGCGCTCGCCGATCGGGCTGCCGCGCTCCTCTTCTACGTCGCCGCCGCTGCTGCCATGGTGACGTTCCTCGCGTGGACAGCAGCCGGCAACGCCGACACTGCAGTTCTTCTGACGGTCGGAGTGCTCGTGATCAGTTGCCCCCACGCGCTTGGACTCGCGATCCCGCTGGTCACCTCGTTGTCGTCGGCGGTGGCGGCCCGCGCCGGGATCCTGGTTAAGGATCGGCTGGCACTGGAGCGCATGCGCGCGATCGATGCTGTGCTGTTCGACAAGACGGGGACTCTGACGAAGGGCGAGCACGCCGTCGTGGGCATGGCTGTCGCCGAGGGCGCCGACCAAACCCAGGCGTGGCGGATCGCCAGCGGCGTGGAAGCCGACTCCGAGCACCCCTTGGCACGGGCGATCGTCCGAGCAGCCACTGAGTACGGGCCGGCCGCCGCGGCGTCGAACTTCCGCTCCCTTACCGGCCGCGGAGTCGAGGCGACCATCGACGGTGATCCCTACGCGGTGGGCGGACCGACTCTGCTCCGCGAGCGTGGCATCGCAGAGCCGAGCGAAGTAACCACCGTGGCC
This sequence comes from uncultured Acidimicrobiales bacterium, assembly GCA_964632885.1. Taxonomy (GTDB): domain Bacteria; phylum Actinomycetota; class Acidimicrobiia; order Acidimicrobiales; family CAZWDB01; genus CAZWDB01. The sequence goes on from CAZWDB010000002.1 coordinate 85,884, forward strand.
GACGAGTGGCGAGAACGCGGTTCCGCGGTGCTCTACCTCGTGAACGACCAAGGCGTAATGGCTGCCTTCGCGCTGGAGGATGAGATCCGGCCCGAGGCACGTGAGGCCGTGTCGAACCTGAAGCGGGCGGGCGTGCGAGTCGTCATGATCACCGGGGACGCCCGCCAGGTCGCGGACGCCGTCGGCCGCGATCTGGGAGTCGACGAGGTGATGGCCGAGGTCCTGCCCGAGGACAAAGACGCCAAGGTCGCGGAGTTGCAGCAGCGCGGACTGTCGGTGGCCATGGTCGGCGACGGAGTGAACGACGCTCCGGCGCTCGCCCGGGCCAACGTGGGCATTGCGATCGGCGCAGGCACCGACGTGGCCATCGAGTCGGCGGGCGTCATCCTCGCCTCCTCCGACCCTCGAGGCGTGCTCGGAGTCATTCGTCTGTCTAACGCGAGCTACCGGAAGATGCTGCAGAACCTCAGTTGGGCAGCGGGCTACAACATCATCGCCATCCCGCTCGCGGGTGGAGCGCTCGCCTGGGCCGGTTTCACGCTGCCGCCGGCGGTAGGAGCGATGCTGATGAGCATCTCGACGATCGTGGTGGCCCTCAACGCCCAGCTTCTCCGGCGCCTGGACCTCCGACCCGCACCTCAGCTACCGGATCGAGCCTCCGCGGTGCTGTCGCGGTCGTGATTCAGCGGTCGCCGCGCCGGTAGGCACGAACCGCGGAGCGGTATTCGTCCTCGGTGAATGTCCACTGCTGAATGTCGGCATCGCCCCACCCGGCGACCATCACGGGTGCCGCCCGGCTGAGCGCGGCCGTCATCGCCTTGGTCATGGCCAGTGGCCCGGGAGGTACGGCGCGCAGTTCCGCGACGCAGCGCGCGACGGCATCGTCGAGCTCAGCGGAGGGAACGACTCGCTGGGCGAAGCCGGAGCGGAGGAGTTCGTCGGCCGTCACCGCCCGGCAGCTCATCACCCAGTCGCGGGCGAGTGGGAGGCCGACCTCGCGAGCGAGTCGGGGTATGCCTGCCCAAGTGAGCGGAATTCCGATAGCCAGCTCCGGTATACGCACGACGGTGTCGTCAGCGGCGATGCGAATGTCGCACGCGGCCGCGAGCAGAGCGGCGCCGCCGATGACATGACCGTGAAGCCGGGCGATGGTCACCTGCGGAAGGGCTTCGAACCGGTCGAGTAGCCGCTGCCAGGTACCAGTGCGGTGACGTCTCGTCACCCAGTCGCCTTCGACCGTTGGATACGCGCTCGTCGTGAGATCGGCGCCGGCGGAGAACGCCCGGCCCGCGCCGCTCAACACGACGGCACGGATCTCGGGCCGGTCTTCGAGGTTGGTCACTGCCTCGGCGATGCCGAGCCGGATCGCCTCGTTGAGAGCGTTGAGCTTCTCGGGTCGCGCGAGGGTCAGATGGGCCACGTCACCGTCGACGGTGACATCGATCTCTTGCGCGGCGGGGCTCATCGGGTCGTGTGCTGACCTGGCGGCCGGGTCGGGACGCGCCGCAGCACATACCAAAGCCCGACGCCGATCGCGGCGGCGACCGCGGCTCGCGCCGCGAGGTGATCGAGGACTGCGATGCTGATGGCAGCCACGACGAGCATGGTGATGGTCGCCGCCACCTTCGCCTGGCGCGGCATGCCCAGACCGGACCGGTAGTCACGCACCATAGGCCCTACGCCGGGCAGGTTGAGCACCCACTGCTCGAAGCGGGGGCTTGAGCGCGCGAAGCACGACGCCGCGACGATGAAGAAGATCGTGGTGGGCAGGCCCGGGACCACCACGCCCACGCCGCCAAAACCGACAGCTACCCAACCGCCGGCGAACCAGACCCAGCGGGCGGGCCCGCTGCGGAGATCACCACTGGCACCCGCTTCGGTCATGAACTCACATCAGTGCCCGGACGTCGAAGACGGCCTGTATGAGAAGCAGCACGGCGACCCCGCTACCCACCGCTGTGTATCCCCAACGGAAGCGGTGGTCGGCGGCGAACAGCCGGTGCATCGACAGCACGATCGCCACCACCGACACTGCGCTGACGACGAGTCCGAGGACGGGCCCGACTCCGCTGGTGAGATCGACCACAGGGGCGAGCAGCGGCAGCATCACGTAGGTCACCGTGCACCGAAGAGCCGACACCAGCATCGAGGTGCGGAACGAGCCCTCGGCCCTCGACGATGTGACTGGGCACTCCGGGCGCCGGTCGGGGACCCGCAGTAGGCGGCGCATCGCCGCGTCGACGCGCGACCGGTGGGGAGCTGGGGTGACCTCGGCAGCGGGCTGGGCGGTTAGGGCGGGGGTCTCCACGCCCACCCAAACTACCGGCTGGCCCTTGCTAGGCCCCACTGCGGGCTACGGCGAGTTTCCCAGCCCGGTCTCAGGAAAAGAGGAGTACAATGGCCAGTGACACAGGGGTACGTCCCGTACTGTGTTGGACTTGCCGCTCACGACGGCACTCTCCGGGAGCGTTGCTCCGGACCCTGGTAGCGCATTGGAACTCGCGTGTAATACCAGGGAAGGCCCGCATGTATATCGGGTTGGGAACCGTCGTGTTGATCCTCGTCATCGTCGTCCTGTTCAGGATGTTCAGCGGACGTAGGACGTAGCCGTCACGTTCGGTTCTTCGAATGTGAGCACCGTCTCGCGGCTCGCATCTGCGAGCTGCACAACAAGGAAGAAGGAAGCCCAATGGGCATTAGTGTGAGCATGCTTCTCATCGCGGTAGGCGCCATCATGCGCTTCGCCGTCACCGTCGAAGGCGACGGATTCAACGTCGGCACAGCAGGCATGGTGCTGATGGTGGTCGGGATCATCGGAGCCATCCTCTCCATCGCCTTCTGGGCGAGTTGGGGCGGGTTCAACCGCCACGCAACTGCTGCCAACACCGGCACCACAGTCGTTCGCGACCGCGAAGTCCTCTAGTTCCAGAGGCGCGTGAAGCGGAGGTAGGGCGTCGTCCCCGCTCCGCGAAAGACCCCGGCAGGCCGCACTCATTGGTGATTACGGTCCCGGGGGATCGCGGAGGGGGCCCAAGGTGGACGACAGCACAGCTGTGGACGGAGCCGAACTGTTCCCGCCGTTGCCGGTTCCGGAAGAGCTGGCAGTGGCAGCCAAGCAGAAGGGATGGCCGGACGGCCTCCTGCAGCGACTCGTCGACCTGCGGGCACCGCGCTGGGAGCTCGATGACCTCCTGGGTGCCGACGAGATCGACTTCCCCGCCATCGAGAGGCGCACCCGCCAGCGAGAGGAGCTGGCGTTTGGCAAGCTGCGGGCGCGCAAGGCTGACGTTAGCGACGCTGAGCAGTTCGCCGAAGTCTGGGCCAATTCGCCTCAGGACCTCGGGGATTGGACGGTAACGGTGGAGCGCAGTCCGAACCCGTTCGCGCAGTGGCGGCTGCAAGAGAACGTCGTCCTCAATGTCCTGATCGATCGCGGTTTGATGGTCGCCTGCCAGGGGAACTCGCGGCGCAATGTGCTCGTAGGTGGCGAACGCTTCACTGCGTCACTGATACAGGCGATGCGCGTGCGCAAAGAGTTCCGGCGGCGCGAGTACTCACAGCTGGTGGCGGGCGGAGGTGGTGGTCCGCACCCCAACACGCCGTTCGACAGTGCCGGCTACATGTATGTCCGGAGCGAGAACCTGTCGGCCTACGCGTGGATGCAGGCCATGAATCCTGAGGCATTCACGGCGCCGCCCGACGACACAGGGAACGTGCCTGGTGTCGACGTGTCGGTACTCATGATCCCCGCCGAGCCACAAGCGGACGATGGACGGGAAGCGGCCGGACCGCCGGTCGTCCGGAAGGCGACGGAGGACGACCTTCGGGCATGCGTGGCCATGATCAACCGGACGCACCGTGGACTCGACCTGTTCCGCCCTTACACCGTCGACTTCCTCGCCAACCGACTGGACGAAGGCTCGTGGGCGCCCAAGGTCGGGTGGAATCCCCACGTCTACGGGTGGGACGAGTTCTTCGTGGTCGAAGGCGCGGGCCGAGTCGTAGCGTGTGGCGGGTTGTGGGACCGCGGGCGCGACACCCGAGAGATATGGCGGAAGAAGGACGGCACCGAGGAGAGGACGGTCGACGCCACCGCGCTCCTCGACTTCGGCTACGCCCGCGGTCGCCTCGATGCCGCCGAGCGGCTCGTCGAGTTCTTCCTCGGCGAGACACACGCGCTCGGGCGCTCCCACATGCTCGCGGCACTTCAGTTCCAGCCTGCGCTTGCGCGCCGGCTACGCCATCGCCACCCGGTCGTCGATCGGCGGCGCATCCAGTGGTGGACAGCCCAGGACGCGCCTCAGGTGCAGCTCACCAAGCCATACACCGACCTCGGCTACTGGTAGGAATCGCGACGACACGTCCCCGCAGCGGGCATCTAATGGAAGTCGACAAGGAAGGCGGTGGTGTCGTCGCTCAAGACACCGTGATGGTCCAGAACGGTGTGGGAGAGCTGACGGACGGTCTCGGCCGCGTCGAGACCAGCACGAGACCGGGCACCCAGGAGCTCAATGAGGCGCGCCTCCCCGAAGTCCTCGCCGCCGGGCCGATGGGAATCGACCACCCCGTCGGTGATGAAGAACACGCGGTCACCGCGCTCGAGAACGTCATGAGCGACCTCGATCACACCGTCTCCAAGCACCCGGTTGCCGTCGATGCCATGACCGAGTCCCGCCGGCAGCGTCGGCTGGCACGACATGCGGCCCACAACCGTCCCGCCGCGGACCAGCAGCGGCAACGGGTGGCCCACGTTGATCCAGGTCAAGTTCCCAGTGTTGAGGTCTAGCCGTCCCAGGCTGCAGGTGACGTACTCTTCGCCTCGAGCTCGCGCCGCGATGGCGGAGTCCATGGCCAAGTAGGTCGCTTCGAGATCGAGCCCCGAACGGCGGCTGTGGCGATAGCTACTCACCGCCAAGTGCGCCAATTGGCTCGACTCCAGCCCGTGGCCCATGGCATCGAACACAGCGAAGTCCAGCGTGTCTCCGTTCACGGCATAGTCGAATGAGTCTCCCCCAACCTCATAGGCAGGCTGGATCAAGCCCGCGACCGACACCCTGCCGCTGTCCAAGCTCAACGGGGGCAACAAGTCCCACTGCATCTCGGCCGCCAAGCTGAACTTCTCGCTGCGTCGAAGCGACGTGTAGGCGTCGGTGCACTGGCCGCGGGTGACGAGAAGCGCGGCGACCACCCCGGCGAGGCTGTCGGCAAGAATCCGACCCTCCTCATCGACCATCGACACCGTGACGCACATCACGCCGAGCCGGGCCGCGCCGTCGACCACCACACTCCAGAGTCTCACGCCGGCCTCTACTGGTTCTTGGACCTGTTGGGCCGTGGTGAACGCGCGCCCGCCGGTCGAAGCGTCCATATCGATCGACGCGGTCGCAGCCGATCCCGCGATGGGTACGAGGCGTCGCTGCTCGAAGTCCGTGACGTACACCGCAAGGTCGCGCATCCCGAACACCCCGACCCGTCGACCAAGAAAAGCGCCAAGCTGATCAGGCGCCTCTCGGCGGGACTCATGCAGCAGGGCGGCTACCTGCGCGTAGGCGCCCAAAGACAGCCGGCGGGACTTGTCGTCTACACCGCGCGCGTCATCGTCACCATTGGGGGTCGCCGGAGACTCGTTCTGCATCGGATCGCTTTCCCACTAGGGCCAACGACGCGCTACCG
>CAZWDB010000002.1:91656-101777 GCA_964632885.1 uncultured Acidimicrobiales bacterium
GGAGACTCGTTCTGCATCGGATCGCTTTCCCACTAGGGCCAACGACGCGCTACCGGGGTCCGGGGCGACGTGCCGGGAAAGGCCACTACGCACATACATGCGACGCGACCGAGTGTACATGCTGATCGTGGCTCCGGACCATAGGCGCAGGATTGAGGCACCTCGAACGCGGGAGACGATGCGGCAGGCGACGTCAGCTCGTCGTCGACGGTCACGACGTCACGATCTCGTGTTCCGACAAGGTCTTCTTCACCGGAGGGGAGTCGAGGCCGGATGTCGCCGGTGACCGCCCACGGGCAATGATGGCGGCATGCGCCTCCTCCTGAGCTCGCTGGTTGAACGGCTGCGGGCGAGCCTGTTCTTCCTGCCGACCTCGGCGGTCTTCCTCGCCGTCGTCATCGGTGCGATCACGCTGTTCGTCGACAGCCGGTTCGAAGCGGGCACGGAGCTCCCGCTGGGCTTCACGTCGACGGTCGAAAGCGCGAGGGCGCTTCTTGGCACCATCGCGGGAGCGACGATCTCCTTCGCCGGAGTCGCGTTCTCGGTCTCGCTGCTCGTCATCCAGCTGGCATCGAGCCAGTACTCGCCGCGCGTCATCCACACGATGTTCCGCGACCCGTTCAACCGCAGGGTCATGGCGCTCGTCGTCGGCACGTTCACCTACTGCGTGATCATCCTGCGGTCGGTGCGGTCCCCGCTGGATGAGGAGGGCCAGGCGATCATCCCCAACCTTTCGGTGGCCGTCGCCGTCGTGCTCGGCATAGTGGCTGTCCTCGCGGTGATCGCGTTCATCGACCACAACGCCCACGCAATGGACGTGAGCGAGATCCTTGAGCGGGTCGGGGACGAGGCGCGGGCCCAGATCGCGGTGCAGTGGGCCGTGCCCGAGTCGTCGGACATCCCGATGACCCCCCGTGGCCGGCTCGCCAGCGTGGCTTCGGTCCGCTTCGACCGATCGGGCTGGGTCCAGCAGGTCGACGTCGATGCCATCGAGCGGCATGCACCCGACGGGATAGACGTGATCGTGCACACCTTCGCGGGGCGCTACGCCATCGACGGCGCGGTGCTGTGCACCCTGTCCGGGGAGCCCGACGACCTCGACGAGACCTCACAGGGCATCCGGCGGGCGATCGCCATCGGCCCGACCCGGACCATGCAGCAGGACGTCTCCTACGGCGTCCGACAGCTGGTCGACGTCGGGCTGCGAGCTCTCTCCTCCGGGGTCAACGACCCGACGACCGCCCAGGATGCGATCTTCCACCTCACCGCTGTGGTCGCCGACCTGCTGCGCCGCAACCCACCGCCGCCGGTCCGCGAGCGGCCATCGGGCGGTTCGCTGGTGCTGGCCCGCCAGCCCGACCACGTCGAGCTGGTGCAGCTCGCCTACGACGAGATCCGCCAGGCGGCGGCAAGCCAGCCGACCGTGTGCATCTACCTGCTCGAGAGCCTCAGCCTCCTCGGCGAGGCTGCGGGGACCCGATCGCCCGTCCCCGCCGCGGACGCGATCGCCGCCCAGGCACGGCTCGTCGTCGAGGGGTGCGAAGCAGCCGGCCTGCTGCCGGACGACGTCGCCCGCGTCCGCGACGCCCACGATGCCGGCTTCGGTTGAGCACGGCTGCGGCGTCGCCATATCGCTCGACCGGCCTGACCCGCACGCCGACTCGGAGACGCGCGTCAAGTGTGCTCGCAGCCCTATGAATTCAAAGAGTCTGGATGAATTCAGCGCGCTGGGAGGGATTCGAACCCCCAACCTTCTGATCCGTAGTCAGATGCTCTATCCGTTGAGCCACCAGCGCGGGGTCCAAACAGCGTAGCGGACGCCTGGCCAGCGCCTTCCTGGCCATCCTGAGGCAATCACGAACGGAATTCGATCGTTATTGTTGCCTCAAGTTGGGCCGGATGGTGGCGGAGATCCTGGCCACCGAGGCCGGCTGCCAGCTCATGGTGGTTGACGTCGGGGCGCTTTTCGAGAGGAATGCCGGCCTCGTCGCCGACTGACCGCGTCGCCGCGCACCGAGTCGAGCACCACGGAGGACCGGCCCGCTGACCGCCTGCAGCAGCCACGACGGCCTCGGCGTGGGTGCGCACGGAGTGAGGACCTGCATAGGCACGCTCAGCGCGCTCGGCGGGATCAACCCGCGTGAATACTCCTTGACCCCAACGTCGCGTCAGGCTGTTGAGTCTCCATCGGAAGGAGGACATGGGGTACACGGTTGGAGAGGTCGCAAGGGTGGCGGGCGTTACGGTTCGGACGCTTCACCACTACGAGCAGATCGGGTTGTTGGCGCCGGCGGGGCGATCACCTTCGGGCTATCGCGTCTATGACGACGCCGATCTGGAGCGGCTGCAGCAGATTCTCTTCTACCGCGAGCTCGGGTTCTCCCTCGACCAAATAGCCGCGGTCCTCGCGTCTCCGAAGGACGCGGTCGAGCATCTCGCCTACCAGCACAGCCTGGTGCTCGAACGCATCCAAGACCTGCAAGGGCTTGTCGCGGCGATCGAACGAGCGATGGAGGACAAGAAGATGGGAACGACCCCGACACCCGGAAAGAGGGGACTGCAGATGATTTCGGACGACCGGCTTGAGCGCGAGCTTCAGGGGACATTGGACGAGACAGCGTTCGAGCACCTCGGTGCCCCTCACAAGGGAAAGGTTCGCGACAGCTACACGAGCGGCGACGTTCGGACGATCGTCACCACTGACCGGGTGTCCGCATTCGATCGGAACCTCGGGACGGTGCCGTTCAAGGGCCAGGCGCTCAACGAGATCGCAAACTTCTGGTTCGAGGCAACAAGCGACATCATTCCGAACCACCTGCTCGAGACGCCCGACCCGAATGTCGCGCGGGTACGTGAGTGCGAGCCGGTGGCGTTGGAGTTTGTCGTGAGGGCGTACATCACGGGCGTCACCCGGACGTCGCTGTGGTTCAACTACGAGCAGGGACAGCGAGACATTGCGGGCAACCGCCTACCCGAGGGATTGCGCAAGAACGAGCGCTTGGCAGCTCCGATCCTGACACCGTCGACGAAGTTCGAGCCTCACGATCGCAATATCGGCGGCGCTGACGCGGTTCGAGAAGGGCTCGTGGAGAGAGACTTGTTCGACCGGATCTCGGAGATCAGCTTTCAGCTCTTCGAGCGCGGAACAGATATTGCCGCGAGCCGCGGGCTGATCCTCGTCGATACGAAATACGAGTTCGGGACCGTCGACGGCGAGCTCGTCCTCATGGACGAGGTGCACACGCCCGACAGCTCGCGCTACTGGTACGCGGATACCTACGAGGAGCTCTTCCGCAAGGGTAAGGACCAGCGGGCGTTGGACAAGGAACCCCTCCGAGAGTGGTTCGCTCAGCAGGGCTTCCGAGGAGACGGCGTGGCGCCGCCGCTGACCGACGAGGTCCGGCTGGCTACCGCAAGCCGCTACATCTCCCTCGCCGAGGAGATCACGCAACAGCCGTTCGAGGCGACCGAACTCACGGCGCGGGACCGAGTTGCGGCGCTGTTCGTTCGGTAGCCGCTCGGTGCGGGCAGCAATGCCCTCACTCCATCGGCGGCATCACACCCAACTGGGTGAGCATGGCAACGCCGTCGAGCTGGCTCCAGTGCTCAGCCATGCGGTCGCCTTTGAACCGGACGATGTCGATAGCGTCGACGCTGACTGAGTTGCCCGTCGGCGGTATGCCGGCAAACGTCCCGGTGTGGGTGCCCTGGAACGTGACCCGGGAAACGACGGTGTCGCCGTCCTCGTACTGCGCGTGTACCTCGACCGTCAGAGGTGTGAAGGCGTCTAGATACACCCCGAGTATTTGCTTGAGTCCCTCGCGGCCCGGCTTCGGTACGAGGCCGGGCGGCGGCGCGTCGTGCTCTATCACGTCTTCCTGGCGAACTTGAGGCAATAACGATCGGAATCCGATCGTTATTGCCTCAAGTTGCGCTGGATGGTGGCGGTGATCCTGGCCACCGAGGCTGGCTGCCAGATCATGGAGTAGTGGTTGACGTCGGTCAGCGTTTCGAGAGGGACGCCGGCCTCGTCGCAGAGTGGCTGCACCGCCTCGATCGGATAGAGACCACCCGGATCGTTCATCATGCCGCGCTCGCCGCGCAGCATCGTGGTCGGCACGCCGCTCTTCAATGGAAGGGGGTCACCCATCAACTGGCTGACGGCGTCCCCGCGCACCGAGTCGAGCACGACAGAGGACCGCATCTCAGGCGGCTCCCCTACGAGGTCGTACCGGAGGTATTCCTCGACGACCGGGCCCCACGCCTCGCTCACCGCCGGGTGCGGCCGCCAGTAGTCCAGATACGCCTCCGGCGACGGAAAAGTCATCTGCAGCCGGGCCATCGCCGGCCCGATGACGGCCTGCAGCAGTGTGTCCACATCGACGTCCTCCGGCACCGCGAGCCGCGGTCCGCCATCAAGCAAGACGATGTGGCCAAGGCGCTCCGGTGCCTGCAGGGCTAGCGCGAGTGCTACAAAGCCCCCTCCGGAGTGGCCGGCGAAGACCACTTGATCGAGCCCCAGGGCGTCGAGTAGCGCGACGACGTCCTCGGCGTGGGTGTGCACGGAATATGGACCAGGGAGAGTGTTCGAGCGTCCTCGGCCGCGGAGGTCGGGCGCCACCGCGCTCGTGCCCGCCGCCACGAGCGCTTCTGCCAGGGGCGGGAAGGCCAGATGATTGGCGGTGATGCCGTGGGCGAGGACCACGGTCGGCGTGCCTGCACCCGCGTCCCACCGGCCGACCCTGAGCGAGCCGCCCCTAACCTGCACGTCGATGGTCGAATAGGTCATGTCGACGGCCTCCGTCTCTGCGTTGCTGCTTTCTTCTGCGTTGCCGCTTTCTTCTTCGCCGCCGCTTTCTTCTTCGCCGCCGCCTTCTTGTTCGTAACCGCCTTCTTCCTCGCCGCCTTCCTGGCAGCCCGCTTCTTCGGCGGCATCGGGGCACGGGTGTCGAGCGCGGCGCCGACCGACGACTCCAGCATCGAGCCGATGCCGAGGTACCTCGCGAGCTGGCGGCGGTCGAGGTCCTCAACCGGCCCGACGAACACAATCCGGCCCGACTGCATCAGGTGCGCGGTCTGGGCCAGCCGCAGCCCGAAAGCAACATTCTGCTCTACGAGCACCATGGTCATCCCGGTCGCTGCCACATCCTGGAGCACCTCAAAGAGCTGCTCGATCACCACAGGTGCGAGTCCGGCCGACGGCTCGTCGATGAGGAGAAGCTTGGGCTCGTTGATCAGAGCCCGCCCCACGGCGAGGGCGGCCCGCTGGCCGCCCGAGAGTGATCCGGCGAGTGCGTCCTTCTTCTCGGCCACGATCGGCAGGCGCTCATAGACCTGGGCAAGCCGGGCGGCATAACCGGCCCGGTCCCTCCGCCGGCTCGTGTACGCGCCGACCCGCAGGTTCTCCTCGACGGTGAGCTCGGCGAACACCTGCCGCCCCTGGGGCACGTTCCCGATGCCAAGGGAGACACGAGCCTCGGGAGTCAACCCCGTGATGTCGCGCCCGTCGAAGCGCACCGACCCTCGCCAGGCAGGAACCAGGCCCGAAACGACCTTCATGGTCACGCTCTTGCCCGCGCCGTTCAGACCGAAGACGCCGGCGATCTCGCCCGGGCGCACCACGAGGTCGACGCCGTGGAGCACCTTGTTGGCGGCGAAGCCCGCCTCGAGGTCGCGCGCTTCGAGCAGGGCGTCGGACACGGCTCTAGACCTCGACCCGTCCCATGTAGGCCTCCACGACGGAGTCCATCGCCACCACTTCACGTGGTGACCCGTGGGCGATGATCGCACCTTCGGACATCACATACACCTCGTCACACGCGTCGAGCACGAGGGGGATGTTGTGTTCGATCAACAGGATGGTGCGGGCCGACTCGTCCCGCAGTTCAACGAGCCGTTCGCCGAGACTCTCGACCGCGGCCGGTGCCAGCCCGGCCGAGGGCTCGTCGAGCATGAGCAACTCGGGCGCCGTCAACAAGGCGCACGCCATCTCCACTATCCGAGCTTGCCCACCCGACAACTCCCGAACCGGCGAGTCCGCGTAGCGGCCGAATCCAAGGGTGTCCAGCGCCTCGGCCGCTCGGCGTCTCAACTCCCGCTCGGTCGCGGGCGCTCGACCGACTCCGCAGATGGCTTCCAGCGGTGTGTAGGCCGCCAACTGATGTTGCGCGAGGAGGAGGTTCTCGGTCACCGACCGGTCGCGGGCAAGCCCGACGAGCTGGAAGGTCCGTCCGATTCCCCGCCGCGCGCGCTGGTGGGCGGCTAGACCGGTGATGTCCTCGCCTGCGAGGAAGAACCGCCCTGACCGTGCCCGCACGATGCCAGTTATCGCGTTGAACAGTGTGGTCTTGCCGGCCCCGTTCGGTCCGATCAGACCGACGATGCGACCGCGGGCGACCTGAAGGCTCGCATCGTCGACGGCGCGGACACCGCCGAAATCGACGACCACTTCGCGGGCCTCGAGCACATCGCCGCTCGCCTCGCGGGACGCCACCGTCGCCGGAGGACGCGGGAACGCGACATGCACGGGCTCTGCCTCCGGTTCTGCCTCGGACGCCGGCGCCTCGCGCTGTTCCCTTCGGTGGCGACGCTCCGTCAGCTGCTCCCGCATCGACGCCGCGAGCCCGCCCGGGTTCAACACCACCGTGAGCAGCAAGAGAGAGCCACCGATAACCGTGCCCCAATTCGTCGCCGCTTCTTTTCCGATGGCGTTCTCGAGAACTACCGGGAAGACGCCGAAGAAGGCGGCCGCGACGGCGATCCCCGGGCGGCTGCCCGCGCCTCCGACTACGACCACGATCACCAGGAGAAGCGACTGGAGCAACGGGAACGAGTCGGCGCCCACGAAACGGAGCAGATGTCCGTAAAGGAAGCCGGCTGCCCCAGCCACCATTCCGGAGAAGGTGAACGCGAGCAGTTTGTAGCGCGTCACGTCGATTCCGAACGAGGCCGCCACCTCTTCGTCGGCACGGATCGCTTGTAAGGCGCGGCCCACCTTCGTCTCGGTGAGGTTGGTGTCAGCGAGCCACACGACGACACCGACGACGAGGATCACCGCGAGGTAGCTCGCGTTGGTGCGGAACTCGTAGTTGCCGATCCACGGACGCGGGAAGCTCACGCCGCCCGATCCCGCCGATAGCGGCCTGCTACGAAACAGCGACTGCCACATGGCGTACTGGAACGCGAGCGTCACGATGGCGAGGTAGAGCCCGCGCAGTCGCAGCGCCGGCAGCCCCATCAGGAAGCCCACCGCGCCCGTAAGCAGGACCGCGACTACGAGTGAGGGCACGAAGGCGAGTCGGAGCTCAAGTGGTCCGGTGAGCTTGGCACCGACGAACGCACCGAAACCCATCAACGCGATGTGACCAAGAGAGAGCTGCCCCGCGTAGCCGAGGATGACGTTGAGTGACAGCGCCGCGATCGCGAAGCACGCGGCCGTCCCCAGCACGAGGGCGCGGAAGTTGGTGAGCAGCCCTATGCCGCCGAGTCCGTAGGAAACTACGACCGCGATCGTGGCTGCGGCCCCGAAGCGCCACCACGTCTCTGGCGTGAGCCGCGCGTTCATGCTGCGCCTCGCGTGCGGGCAGTGGCGAGAAGGCCGGTTGGCCGGATGAGGAGGGCACCGAGCACCACCGCGAACAGGACGATCAGCTCCAGTCCCGGCACGGTCGAAGCCGCGAAGACGCGCCGCGCGCCGGATTCCACGAACCCCAAGGCGTAGCCGCCCGCGATCGCACCGTTCGGGCTGGCGAGGCCACCGATCACCGCGGCGACGATCCCTTTGACGAAGAGCTCGGTGGCGAATCCAGGCGCGAACGCGCCGATGCTCGGCACGACGAGAAGGCCGGCCAGGGCCGCCAATCCGGCTCCCACGCCCCACACGAAAAGAGAGACCCGATTGACGGGGACGCCCATGAGCCGGGCGGCGTCGCTGTCCTGGGCAGCTGCTAGGACACCGAGTCCGAAGTCGGTGCGCCGCAGAATACGACCGAGCCCGGCGGCCACGAGGACGACGACCGCGACCGAAATCCACTGCGTGGGCGACACGAACACGCCGAACACTCCGGTGCCGAGCCCACCGATCGGTCCATCAAGAGAACGCGGGCTAGCTGAGAACAGTTGGTACTCGAGCGCGAGAAGGATGCTGAGAAGACCGATCGTCGCAACTGCAACCATCACCCGGTCGGCGTTCGCGAGGTGGCGAACCACCAGCCATTGGAAGCCAGCCCCGAGGGCGGCGGCAACGACTACCGCGACCGCCGCGCCCAGGAGCCAGGGCAGTCCGAGGTCGGTGACGAGCCACCAGGCGGCGAAGAGGGCCACTGTCGCCATCTCGCCCTGGGCGAAGTTGATGGTGCGCGCACCTCGATACACCAGCGCCACACCCACCGCGAACAAGGCGTAGATCGTGCCGTTGACGGCACCGATGACGAGGACTTGTCCCACGCGCTCAGAGAATGTGTTCGACGCAGGTGTGGGTGTTGCGGAAGTTCACCTGGCCTCCAGGGGAGCGGTACGCCTCCATGATCGATACCTGCCATCCGCCACGGTGGTCGTTCCCCGGACCGGCGCGGGTGAAGTCAAGCTCGCACGCGCTCGTGTTGGTCCGTGCCTTGAACCCGTGCACGACTTCGAGGAACCGGTTGCGTGTGCAGTCGGGACCGCAGTCCAGCAGGAGTTGATGCATCGCCTTCTGGGCCGACCAATTGAGGAACAAGAGGTCACCTCCCAGGCCGTCGAGGTCGGCTTGGGGCCGATACTCGGCGTACTGCGCCTCGAATTGGTGCATGTCGTCTGCGTAGTTGGCGAACTCGCCGCTGTAGTCGCCCTTCGAGTAGGCGTTGAACATGGCAACCCCGGCGAGCGGGGGGTTGAGTGCGTCGTCCCCCAGGTGCTGGCTCGTGAGGTTGAACGGGAAGACCATCAACTGCGGGTGCCAGTCCTGCGCCTTGGTCTGCTTGATGAACTCGAGACTCTCCAGCGCGTTCAACCACGTCCACACGAGTTCCGAGCCGGCGTTGCGTAGGTCGATGATGTCCTGCAGATAGTTGCCCTTGTTGGGCTGCACCTCGCGCTCGAGCACGATCTCGACGTTGTGCTTCTCGGCAAGCGCCTTGAAGCCCGCGACGCCGGGCTCCCAGTTCTCAGAACCGCGTTTGACGATGCCTACCTTCTTTCCAGCAAAGCGAGTGATGGCGAGCTCGGCGAACATCTCACCCATCTTCTCGGTCGTGGGCAGCCCCGTGAAGCTGAACTCCAGGTTGTCAGCCTTCCGCTCCGTCGCGGTGTGGTGGAAGTACAGCATCCGGTTGTTCTCCGCCCACACTCGCACCGCCGGGATCTGGTCGAAACCGATCCCGCCTACGAGCATGAAGGGGTTGTAACGGCTCTTGCACGCCTCGGCGGCGGTCACAGCCTGGTCGGGGCTGTAGTTGTCGTTCTCGTAGTAGCTCTGGACGCTCCGGCCGTAGATACCGCCAGCATCGTTGAGGGCGTCCCAGTAGACGTTGAGGTCATCGGCACTGGTGTTGAACGCCGCCCCGTATGTGAGGGCGGCGTGCACGCAGAGGGTGATCTGGTCGTCAGTGATGCCGATCCTGTCCTCCTCCTCAGTGAAGAGGGTCGATCGGAAGGCCCCCGGTTCGCTGGGCTCGCCGCCCGGAGCCGTGTTGGTCGGTCCGGCGACCGGCTCATCGGGCGAAGGCCCGGACGAAGCGGCTCCTCCCCCTGTGCCGTTCTGCCCGGCCGAGCCCTCGTTGGGCGCGAGCGTCGTCTCGACCGAGGTACCACCTGCTGTGGTGGTCGCTGTCGTTCGCCGGTCGCCCGCGGACGGACCATCCTCCACGCTCAGCTCTGAGAGCTCGTCGGGCTTGGGCGCGGCGGTGCACGCGGCCGCAACCATGAGGAAGGCAGCGAAGAGCGCCGTGGCGGCTGCGCCGCGACGGGCACGTGCCCGGAGGTGCTGCATGGGGGGGTCTCCTCGAAGGCGGAAAAGGTCTGCCAGTTAATATTCGCCGGAGAGGGCGCTCATACCTAGCCTGAGCCCTCCGGCCCGAGGGAATCCTGGCGAACTTGAGGCAATAACGAACGGATTCCGTTCGTTATTGCCTCAAGTTCGACGG
>CAZWDB010000003.1:0-88116 GCA_964632885.1 uncultured Acidimicrobiales bacterium
TCACGGCGTTGGGCCGCCAGTTCATTCCCCTCAGCGAGGAATGGAGGTGTGCTTGGACTCCTGAAACCGCAGGGCCGCGTCACGTCGCCAACAGCTTCGATGCCGTGCTCGGCGCCGCCGTTCGGGCGGGCCGGTCGCCGGCGCCGGCGGCCGCCTGAAAAAGTGGCTACCACCTCGCGTAATCGCAGATTACACTCCCGCGTCGTCAGCTCACGATGGGAGGAACACCCTGTGATCCGCGCCTACTGCCGGGCCGAACGGGGCCGCGGCATACACCCGACCACGATCAAGAGCCGGCGGCTCGCGATCATGTGCTTCGCCGAGTGGCTCGACGGCCAGGACCGCACCCTCGACCAAGCCACCCCAGCCGACGTCGACGCTTTCCTCGCAACCCTCGACGTCTCCGACCGCACCTACAACAACTACCTGTCTCGGCTCCGCGGCTTCTACGACTACATGCTCCGCGAAGGCGCCGTCGAACTCAACCCTGCCCGCCGCGCGCACCGGCGCCGCACCCGACGGCTCCTGCCCCGCCCGATCCGCGACGACCACCTCGACACCGCCCTCGACGCCGCCGATGACCGGATGCGGCTCTGGCTCTCCCTCGGCGCGTTCGCCGGGCTCCGATGCCAGGAGATCGCCTGGCTCGACCGCGACGACATACAGGACTGGCAGGATCCGCCGGCGATCTTCGTCCCGGCCCGCATCGCCAAGTTCGGCAACGAACGGTTCGTGCCGCTCCACCCCCGCATCGACGAAGCGCTCCGACGCTACGACGGGCCACGCAGCGGGCACCTCTTCCCCGGCCCGTGGACTGCGCAGCCGCTCAAGCCGGGCAGCGTGTCGGCCGCGATCCGCCTTCACTTCATCCGGCTCGGCTACGACGACACCGCGCACCAGCTCCGCCACTGGTTCGGAACCAACCTGTACCGGGCGACCCGGAACCTGCGGCTCGTCGCCGAGCTCATGGGGCACGCGTCGATGTCGACGACCGCCGTCTATGTCGCGCTCGTCCGCGAGGACGACGACATCGACGCCGTGACGTCGCTACAACCACGCGTCGAGATCTCGGAGCCGGCGCCGGCGTCGCGGGTCAGCGAACCCGTCGCCCGGTGGTTAGCGGCCCACCTCGCCGGCTGGCATCCGGCCGCTCCGCTCGGCCCAATCGACGATCTCCCACCAGCACCACACCGGGATCACCGCGGAGACGAACCACCGCGGCTCGGGGAGCTGCCCGCGTAGACGCCACTGCGCGACCGTCTGACGGCGGAACCCGAGCCGGTCGGCGATGTCCGATACCCCGACGGGCTCGCAGACGTGGTCGTCGACGTGTAGCTCGCGTGTCGTCATAAGGTGTCCCGTGCGGTTTTCGTCCCTCGGCCAAACCCCAGGATACGGCGTGTCAATGGCACACACCGAATCCGCGCGACCCGCGGGTCGACGGCGGCGACGAGCACAGCATCGTCGAGCCCGGCCCGCCCTACCGTCGACGCGCGGGAACCGTCGACAGCCCACACGGTGACGATCAGCAGCGAGTGACGTTGACGGCCGGCCGCGGCGGCGCACCGGCCGGCACAGTCGAGCGCCGCGCGAGCGAGGTTGCGTTCGGGCACCACGAAACCGGAGATCATGACGCCCGGCCTTTCTCGCCGTAGTCGGATGGGAATCGGAAGTCGTGAGGATGCGGCGACTTGCCGTCGCCCGCCTCGAAGTCATGGTCAGTGACTTCGACGTGGTCGTGCTCCCATGCTCCGCAAACTCCGCACTCGTCAGGTCCCCACGGATACTCGCCGCACATCGGACACATGCCTTCTGTGTCGTCATCCAGGTTGGGAAGCCGCCCGTCTTCCGTCGAGGTCGTTGCACGATCGCCGGTCACAGGTCGGCGCCTTTCTGCACGCGGCGCACCCGGTCGAGCCGGACGGTGCGGATCGTGCCCGCCTTCCGGTGCGGGCGCGCGATGGCGACCTCGACCTCGACGCCGGCGGGCGTGTCGAGGATGCGCCGCACCCGCGCGGGAAACGACCGGTGGTCGGCGCCTCCCGCCCGGATGCGGCACGGGTCGCCGGGGCGTAGGTAGTTGCGGCCGCCGCAGCGGACCTTGTCCAGCTCCGTCATGTCGCCACCTCCCGGTGGTGGGCGACGCTGCCTTCGAGCAGGTTCACCCGCTGGGCTAGGGCGTCGACGCGGCCGTCGGTGACGGCGAGCCGATACGCGATCGCGGTGGTCGGGTTCGGTGCCGCCAGGAGCGCCTCGGCTTCGGAGGTGTAGCGGTCCTCGTGTTCGGTGTTGGGTTCGGTGGTCATGTGCGGGTTTCGGTTCCTTCCGTGGGTTGGGCTGGTGGGTCGAGGCTCAGGTGTTGGTCGGCGTCACCCCCTCATCCTCGGGGACGGCAGCGACACGCTCGTGCTCCATCGCCGACGCCGACGCCTCGGCGTCGCGGCGGCGCTCGAACACAGCGACGACGACGTCGCCCTCTAGCACTTGGAACACGTCGTTGGCGTGGTCCTTGCGGACGGTGTAGCGCGGCAGCTCGGCGGCGGTCATGATGCGACCTCGGGCGCAAGTCGCCCCGCCCAATCGTCGAGCACGGCGGCGACAGGGTCGTTATGACCTCGCGCCCGGTCGGCCTGGTTTTGGACGAAGCCGGGGTGCTTGTCCTCGATGGCGCCGACGAGCCAGCCGATCGCCTCGTGATACGCGCGCTCGTCGGGACGGGCCGGGGCGATGGCGTCGAGGATGGTTCCGCAGTCGACGCAGATCGTCTGGCGGGTTCCGCGTGGGGCGTCGCCGAGGTAGCCGTGCGCTGTGCGCTCGACTCGCTCGGTGCCGACGTGGTCGCAGTAGCTGGCCTCGGCGCGGGCGAGCGCCGCCAACCAGTCGCGCGGGTTGGGGTCGGGCGGCGCATGGCATGGGCACTCGCAGAGCCGGGAGGCGCTATAGACGAGCGGGGCGACGTATCCGAAGCAGAACTCATGGGCGTACACGACGCCGTTCCGCTCGCCCGGCTGGGCGCAGTGAACCGTGTAGTGGGTGTCTGTGCGGGTTTCGGTCATGGGGCCATCTTCGCGCCGTGGCACCGTCCCTGTCAATAGCCGATTACGGCAGGTTTGCAGTCCTCTATATAGAGGGCGAGCCGTGCTGTGGCGGGGAGCGGAGCCGAACCGTAGGGTGTAATCGGCTATTGACAGTACCCAGCTTTCTATGGTCTAATGGATCTATGACCGAAACCCGCACAGACAAGAAAGCAGCGAGGGCCGAGAAGGTCGCCGCACTCCACCAGCGCCTCGACGACCAGCACCGGGCGCTCGTCACCTCCGACGACTGGCTGCGGATGCTCGCAACCGCCAGCCGGTTCCACCGCTACAGCCCCAACAACATCCTCCTGATCGGCGCGCAACGGCCCGACGCGACCCGCGTCGCCGGCTACCGCACATGGCAGAAGCTCGGCCGCCAGGTCCGCAAAGGCGAGAAGGGCATCGCCGTTCTCGCGCCGTGCCGCTACAAGCAGACCGACGACGACACCGGCGACGAGACGTGGCGCCTCGCCGGCTTCAAGGCGGAGCACGTTTTCGACATCTCACAGACGGACGGCGAGCCGCTCGACGAGCCGGTCCGCGCCGAGCTGCTCGACGGAGAAGCGCCGGCCGGCATGATCGACGCCCTCGCCGACCAGGTCGCCGCCGTCGGCTTCACCGTCACCTTCGGCCAGCCGGCGGTGCCGACCGCGAACGGAACGACCGAGTACCTCACCCGCCGGGTCACCGTCCGCGACGACGTGTCCGACGCGCAGCAGGCGAAGACGCTCGCCCACGAGCTGGCCCACGTCATGCTGCACGAGGGCATGGGCGGCGCCTGCCGCGGCCAGGTCGAGGTCGAGGCCGAGTCGGTCGCCTACATCGTCGCCGGCGCCTGCGGGCTCGACACCGACGGCTACAGCCTCCCCTACGTGGCGAGCTGGTCGGGCGGCGACTCCGAGGCGGTCGCGAAGACGGCCGACCGGGTCGTCCGGTGCGCCTCGGAGATCCTCGGGGCGCTCGACGCCGCCGAGGCCGAGCTCGAGCGGCAGGCGATCGCCGCCTAGGACCCCCCGTATTTCGCCGTCTAAGCGCCGCTGACCGTGTCGAGCGACACGCAGAGCGGATCGGCCCGGAAATCGCAGCCAGGCGGTCCTCGTGGCCGCCTGCCGGGCCGTCAGCCCTTCGCTGTCTGACGTTTCACGAAGAGCTGGTGGCCGATGCGGCGTTCGAGTAGCCACTGGCCGGCCGTCAACACCGCGGCGACGATGACGGCGCCGGCCTGGCGGCGCAGCTCGTCGCCGGGCGCGAAGTCGGCGGCGATCACGACCGCCTGGGCGAGGGTGATCTGTGCGCCGGTGCGGGCGGAAGCGGAAAGCGGGCTCATGAAGTCCCCCGTTCGGGTTCGTCGGACAGATGGAGGGCGACCGCGATCGCGGTGCCGATCGCGACGGCGCGCACGTCACGGTTCGCGAGCACACGCCGCGCGGCGGAGCACACCGTTTCGCGGCCGGTGACGATCGCGTACGCGTCCCAGCCGGCGGCGATGCCGGCCGAGACGGCGACGAGGGCGACGAGGCCGGGCATCACCGAAGGACCGCCACGCCGAGCGACGCGGCCGCGAACACCAGCGTCGGCGGCAGCGCGTACACCCACCGTTCGATCGACCGCAACCGCTTGTCCTGCTCGTGCAGCCAGCGGGTGTGGTCGTCGAGCGCTCGGTCGAGCTTCTGGTCGATGGCTTGCAACTGTGCGGCGAGCACGTCGGTATCGCTCATGTCGCCTCGGCCGGCGGGTCGCCGGCGACCGGCAGTCCGAACGTCGTACCGTTCCACGACCCGTCGGGTTCCTGATAGACGTCGGACGCGACGAGGATGAGCTGGTCGAGCTTCGGGTCGTAGAAGGCGCCCGAGATGTCGTCGCGGGTGGTGCCGTGCTCGGAAAGCGCCTTGCAGTCGCGGGCACCGTTGACAGCGAACACCGCGCCCTCGTTCGTCACCTTCCAGTGGGCGTGGCGGCCTTTGTCGTCGCCGTGAAGGTGAGGGTCGTCGACGATGAACATGCGTGCCATTGCTTCGTCCTCCAAACGCATCGGGCGGGGTTCGGGGTCATAGAAGGGCCGGCCGTAGCCGACGACGTGGGAGCGGGGCCGGGTGCGGACATACACGCCGCCGCCGTTGTCCTGCGAGCCGGCGACGCCGGCGCTCGTGTTGCCCTCGACGCAGACAACCTCGCCCGGCTCGGCGTAGCCGACGATCCCGACATGCTGAATCCGGTCCTTCGAGTCGCCGGGGAAGTCGAAGAACGCGAGCCATCCGCGGCGCGGCTCGACCGTAGGATGCTCCGGGGTCCACATGCCGTAGTGGCGGAAAGCGTCGGCCCAGCCGGGCGTCCAGTGGCCGCGGTAGTCGGGCATTCCCGCTTGGGCGAACACCCACGACAACCAGATCGCGCACCACGGCACGCCGTCCATGCCGTACCAGCGGCCGTACTTGGTGTGGTTGCGGCCGGTGTGGCGATGGCCCTGACATTCGGTGTAGTCGCGTTCGGCGAGGGCGATGTCGAGGACGCGTTCGGCGGTCGCCATCAGTTGCTCACCCACACAGCCCACGCGTTCGGCATGCCGTCTTCGGCGACGATGCTGCGCGTGCCGCCGCTGTTCTGCCTGAGGACCGCTTCGACGTAGTCGGTCGCCGCGTACGAGTCGAGCTGCGACACGCTCTGCCGTAGAAAGTCTCCGCCGAGCGCTACGCCTCCGTCCCTCACACGGAACGTGGAACCGGCGTCGCGGATACCGATGATACGGCCGCCGGTGATGTTGCCGTCCCAGCGCGCGGCGGCCCCCACCATGTACTTGCCGGCGGTCGTGAAGGTGAGCCGGGTGTTGTTCGTCGCCGTGTCGTGCATGGTGTCGGTGTCGAAGTCCTCGGAGTCGAGCACGACCGCGGTGTCGGTGGTGTCCGCGATGCCCGTCTGGTCGGCTGCCTTGAACGCCCGGACCGACGGCGGCGTGAACAGGAACCCGGTGTTGTCGCGCACGTCCTGGTTGAGGTGCGCGGCGGTGACGATCTCGCCCGTGACCCACGTCCGGGGTGTCTGCCACGCCACCTCAGATCACCACTACGTGCTCGCGCGGATTCTTGAGGTGGGCGCGGACGACACGGTCGAGGTCGGCGGGCGGCAGCCCGACACCCAGCTCGCCGCGCAGCCGCGCCGTCGCCGGCACCCGCAACCTGTGCACCTCGTTCTCATCCGCGAGGTCGCCGACCGTCTCATGCGGCAACCAGCCGGCATTCGCCTCGTGCCGCTCGGCGAGGACGTCGGCGATCAGCTCGCGGACCTCCGCCTTCGGGAAGTGCAACCGGATCCAGCCGCCGCCGTGGTCGGAGTTGTTGCAGAGGTAGCAGTAGAAGCGGGGGTCGTCGGGATCGACGACCTGGCCCTCGCGGCACGCCGGGCATGTCACCACCCACCGGCCCTCGTTCACATACGGCACCAGCGTCGTCCACCCGTTGTGCCCGTCGCCACGCACCCGAAGATCCGGCTCGGCGCCGGCGGGCAGGCGAACCGGGTGCCCCTTGCGGATCGCCATCGCGACATGGATCCGCTCGGCCTGCGGCCGGTCGAACGACTTGAACTGTTCGCCGGCGACACGGATCCGTCTAGCAGCGCTCACGATACGGTCAGCGTATCGCCCGGCCGGGCGGCGCCGGTGGAGCTAGTAGCCGGCGACAGTGTCCGTCCCCAGCTCGGAGGTGCCGAGGATCCAATAGTCGGTTGTGTCCGCCGGCGACAGCGTCAACGTCACATCCCACGTCCGCTCGTCGCCGCGGATCTGGCCGTCGTGATCGATCCCCTCGACGTGATGCTCCGCCGTCAACCCACCCAACTTCACCGCGACCCGGTGCCCGAGCTCCAAGCCGAGCACCGTCGCCCAATCAGCGGCGGTCGTCGGCCTTACGACGATGCGACGCACCCGCTCCGCCGGCGTCTTGTGACGGTTCAGCAGGTAGTGGGCTTCGTCGCTCGCCTGGTTGTCGTCGGCGACGAGCGACTGACCGCGCGACGGCAGCTCGCGCAAACCGAACCGGTCTTTGGCGGTGTCGTCCGTCGCGACCTTGATGCCGCCGTTCGCCCGGTTCACCCGCACCTGCGACGCGAGCAGGTAGTCGTCGGGGTCGAGGACGACGTCGCGGAAGCCGATGCCGGTCCCGTCATCCGCGAAGGTCGCCTGCACTGTCGTGTAGACGGCGTCGGTGAAGAGGGCGTGGCGTTGTATGAACCGCCAGTCGCCGTCGGCTTCGATGAAGAGGTGGCCGTGCTCGGCGCGGGCGACGTCGTGAAGGTGGGCGAGCGCGAACGCGTCGTCGATCTCGGCGACCTGCAGCGTCGAGTTGCCGGTGTCGATGTCGCGGTCGCCGGCGTCGATGCCGAGATGGTCGAGGACGCGGTCGATGCGGGCGCCGGTCGTGTCGTCCTCCCACGGGGCGAGCGCGGCGTCGGAGTGGGCGGCGACCGTCGCCGCCGACAGCGCGTCGTCGGCGTGGATGACGATGTCTTGCAGGTCGGCGAGGAACGGGCGGTCGCCGGGCGGGCTGCCGGTGTCGGTGTTGCCGATCGTCGCGTCGATGTAGTCGACGATCGCCGGCGCATCCGTCGTCAACATCGGCTGTTCGACGCCGTCGAGGTAGAGCAGAATGTTCGACGCGGAGGTGGCGACAAGCGCGAAGTGGTGGCGAGCATCGTCGTCGACCCGGTCGTTCGTGACACCAGCCCGAGAGATCACCCCACCCGAGTCCTGTTGGACGCCGCCGAGCAGCTTCCCGGCTTCGCCGGCCGCCCAGTCCTGAATGAACACCGTCACCGACTCGGCGATGCTGCCAGACATGCGGGTGAAGCGGATGATGTAGCGGTCGTCGAACGATCCGTCGATGAGCGGCGCCTTGAACACACCCTCGATCGTGAACGGGTACGAGTCGATCAGGTCCGGGTCGATCGTCACCCGCTCGTCGACGTCGAAGAACGCCGCCGGGCTGTTGTCGCCGACGACGAGGCCGCCCGTCGTCAGCTCCGCGGCGTCTTTCGACCAGGTGCCGTCGTGGTTGTTGCCGGCGGCGTCGACGGCGACGAGTCCGCGTTTCTCGCCGAGCCGCAGCCATGCCGTGACCGTCGTCGAAGCCTCGATCGTCTGCCGCCACACCGACGGCAGCCGCACCCGGCCGGCACGTTCGAGCGCGTCATGCGCGGGCGCCTCGACCAGCTTCGTCTTGCCGGCGTTCTCGAACCGGCGGAGCCAGCCGTCGATCAATCCGGTGAAGATCCACCCGCCGGCGCAGCCGTAGGTCATCGAGTCGGACACGGCCGCGATCTCGGCGTCGGTCAGCACACGGCGGAAGATCGCCGCGGCGACGAACTCCATATCAGCGGGGTTGCCGCCTGCCTGACCGTCTCCGATCCGCAGGACGCCGGCGTTCTCCAATGAGTCAACCGCGGCGGTCGAGTTGCTTGTGAGGCCGAGCTGCGCCCCGTTGTTATAGGTGCGAATGAACTCCACGGAGCGGTCGAGGACCACGGCCGCCGCGTTTAGTTCGCCGTTGTTGAGCACCGTCGACGAGGTGTGATAGTCGACGGTGTCAGTGCCGTCGCTGATGACGACGCCGAGTCGGTCGGCGTTACCCGAGCGGTTTTGCAGCAACGAGTAGCGGCCCTTGTCGACGACGGCGAACTGCGTGCCTCCGAAGTAGCGGAAGACGGCCAGGACCGTGAAACTCTCGCCGGCGGCGAAGTCGAGGCCAGAGGCGTCGGCGACGTCGAGCCGGTCGTCGCTCCCGAACAGCAGCAGATCGCGGTCGACGACGGCTAGCTTTCGGCCCGACGAGGAACGCGTAAGCGCCCACGTATTGGCCTGCCCGTCGACGAACGACGCGAACGGTTCGACGACCGCGGCGGTGTCGGTGAAGTCGGGATCGGTGACCACGACGCCGTCCTTGAGCCAGGCGGCGGCATACACCTCGCCGGCGAGCGGGTCGCCGGTCACCTGGTTCGACTGGCCGACGATCAGCTCGTTAGTGCCCGTATGAAGAGAGCCGGCGGTACCCGACACCTGCGCGCCGAGCTGGGTCCAAGTGACGGCGGTGTGATCGTTCGTGTCGTCGTCCGAGGTGTAGAAGTCGAGCGCGCCCGTCGACAGGTTGAACACAAACCGGATCCATCGGAGCGCGCCGTCGTCGAAGCCGGTAGCGACGGTCGAGTCGCCGGCGAGGCTCACGTTCGACGGGTCGAGGACGCGGGCGTGGAGCTTGCCGTTCGAGAGCACCCGAAGGCAGAGGCGGGTGCTGTTCGCGCCGAGCGGTGATTGTGTGGCGGCCGGTGTCCAGTCTTCGAGCGCGACGCGAACCCGAAGGTCGATCGTCGTACCGCCGTGCATCGACACCGTGTAGTTGGTGCGGTGAACGAAGTTGCCGCCGATGCCGGGGCAGTAGAGGTACTGCGTGCCCGACCAGTCGAGGAACTTCGGGTCCGCCGAGCCGCCAGGGAACGCCGCGTCGTGACCGTTGCCGGTGAGATCGAGCAGCGAGCCCGAACCCGAATACTCCGACGCCGCCCAAAACGCCTCGGGGTCGAGCGCCAGGACGTGCGGCACGTAGCCGAGCCCGAGCTGCAATCCACGCTCCGGTACCACGTTCGGATAGAACCCCGAGCCGGTGTTGTCTTTCGTCAGCTCGTCGTCCTGGTTGGCGAGAGTCACAGCCGCCGACGCCGGCTCGTGGCGCTGTAGCTCCGTCTGGCGGCCACGCCGCACCGTCACCCGACGTTTCGCCCGGCTCGACAGGTCCGACCAAACCGGGGTGTCGGCGACGTCCTCGAAGTTCCCGCGGACCGTCAGCTTCGGCCACTTCGCCGCCATCAGGCGTTGCCTCCGAACAGGTCGCCGCCGCGGTCGATACCGTCACGAATCTGGTGGTCGGTGACGACCCGCGCGATCTCGCGGCCGTCCAAGTTGACGACCACCGTGCCCGCGCCACCACCGCGGCGGCCGCTCGACGACTGGCCGGCCGGCAGCACCCGCTCGCCGTCCTCCAACAGGGCGAGCCCCTCACGCCGGCCCGCCGGCGCGCGGAAGATGCCGCCGTCGTGGAAGATCGGGATGATCGAACCCTCGCCCATACCGGACGCCCGCTCGAAGTTGCGGACCTGCTCGACGAACTGGTCGAACTCGAGGTCGAGCCGGATACCCATCGTCTTCTCGGCAGGCAGCTTGTTCAGCTCGCCGAGGATCGACTCGACGACCGCCCGTGTCTCGGTGACGCCGAGGTCGAGCGCGGTGCCGAGCGACTCCATCGACAAGGTGCCCTGCGTCGACGCGATCGTCGACAACGCCCGCAGCCCAAGCTCGAACTGTTGGGCCGTCTCTTCCGATGCGAGCTTCGCGCGCCGGCCGAACAGACCCTCCATTTTCGCCAGCTCCGCTTCGGACGCGTCGACCGCCTGCGCGACGAGCCCGGACGCTTCCGGTCCGAGCGCGGCCAGCTCGGCGGCCACGCCGCCGTGGCCTCGCTTGGCCAGCTCGACAAGGTTCGCCTGCCACTCTTCGGCGGCGACCACCTGCGCCTCTAGTTCGGCGATGAAGTCGTGGATAGACGCGATCGCGTCGTCGGCCGACTCGCGCATCCCCTCCGCCTGATCTTGAGCGGCGGCGACCGTCTGCTCTGCGGCGTCCTTCGCCGCCTCGATCTCGTCGTCGGTCGCCTTTTTCACGTCGTCGGCCCGGTCGCGTGCCGCGTCGACAACGAGATCGGCCGCGTCGACGGCCGCCTCCGCCTCCCCCTCGGCCGCGGCGACAACACCGTCGCGCTGCTCCTTCGCCGCCCGGATCACCGCGTCGCGTTTCGCGTCGGCGTCGGCCATGCGGGCGCGGGCCTCGGCGCGGGTCAGTTCGCCGGCGTCACGGGCCGCCCGAATCTCAAGCTTCGCTGCGTCGCGGGCCGCGTCGGCCTTCCGCTTCGCCGCCTCGAACACGGCGCCCGCCTCTTCCTTGGCGACGTCCACCCGGTCGCGTGCCGCGTCCTTCGCTGCCGACAGGGCTTCGCGGGCCAGCTCAACCTCTTCGGTTACGGCGTCGCGGGCGGCGTCGACACGTTCCGCTGTCGCCTCGATCGACGCGTCAGCGGAGGTGCGGGCCGCCTCGACGATGTCGTCGGACGCTTCGCGGTGCGAGTCGGCGACGTCTTGGGTGACGGACTCGAACGCCCGCAGCGGGTCGGTCGCATCGGCGAGCGCGGATGCGAGGCTTGACGCCCACTCGGACACGTCGGTGTCGGTGACGCCCTCGGCGGAGTCGGCGACGTCGTCGAGGCCGTCGGCGAGCCCGCCTGTCTCGCCGGCGGCGCCGGCGATCACATCGGCGGAGTGCTCCTGGTCTTCGTTCAGCGCCCGCTGCGAGCCGATCGTGTCGTCGAGGATCTCGCGGAGGTGGGCAGTTTCCTCGCCTTGGGCGTCGAGCGCTTCGATGATCCGCTCCGCGCCGGCGATGTTCGTGTCGGCGACGACCTGGAAAGCCTCGGCCTGCGCCCGCTGCTCGTCGGTAAGGTTGCTCCACGCCTCCCTGGCGAGCGACAGGACGCCGCTGCCGGGCTTGAATGCCCGGCCGAGCTGGTCGAGGGCGGAGCCGTGCGTGCGGACACCGTCGGTCATTTCCTCGAACTCTGCGACGATCTCGCGGCCCTCTAGACCGGCCATCGACTTCGCCGTCTCCTGGAGTTTCTCGTCGAGCCGGTCGAGGGACGCTCCGAGCTGTTGGACGACGAGCACCATCGACGCGAGTCCGACGCCGCGGCCGATCCTTCCAAGCACCCGGTCGGCTCGGGCGCCGGCGGTGCCGAGATCTCGGAGCGCTTCGCGGGCCATGCGGACCCGCGGGATCATGGTGCCGATCGCGCCGAGCGCCAGGAGGCTGCCGCCGGACACCGCGGTGAGCCCGCCGGCCGCGGCCTGTAGCGGGCCGGGCAAGCCGGTCATCGTTTCGGCCATCTCACCGAACACGGAGGCACCGGCCCGGATCGCCGGTGTCAACGTCTCACCAAACCCTATGGCCGCCTCGATCGCCTGGTCGCGTGCGACCTTGAGCTGCGCGGCGGTTGTCTCGTACCGCTTCTCCGCCTCTTCGGTCAGGGCGATGTTGTCGGTCCACGCGGCGCTGCCCCGGTCGATCGACTGGCGCATAAGGTCGCCGGCCGACGCGGAGCGCAGCAACGCGTCTCGGAGCCGCTGTTCCTGCAGCCCGAGGTCTTCGAGGACACCGAACACGTCGCCGCCCGACTCCTGCATCCGCCCCAAACCCTCGATGAAGGAAACCATGGCGCCGGCGGCGTCCTCGCCGAACTGTTGGCTGAACTGCTCGGCCGACACACCCGCGACCCGAGCGAACGCTTCGACGTCTTCGCCGCCGGCGTTGACAGCCTCGGACACCTTGATAAACGCCCGCGAGATCGCGGTACCGCCCGCCTGCGACCGGACACCAACCGACGAGAGGGCGGCGGCGAAGCCGAGCACTTCCGACTCGGTCAACCCGATCTGCGCGCCGGCACCCGAGATGCGGAGCGCCATGTCGAGAATCTCGCCCTCGGTCGTCGCCGAGTTGTTGCCGAGGTCGACGACGGCCGAACCGAGCCGGCGGACGTCCTCGGGGGCGGTGCCCATGATGTTCGTCATCCGGGCGATCGCGGTCGCGGCGTCGCTAGCGGAGATGTTCGTCGTCTCTCCGAGGTCGACCATCGTGCGGGTGAAGTCGGAGACGTCGCCGGTCGCGACGCCCAACTGGCCGGCCGCTTCGGCGACGCCGGCGATCTCGCGGTGCGACGCCGGCAGCTCGGTCGCCATCGACCGCAGCTCGCCTTGCAGCTTGCCCATCTGCTCGGCGGAGCCGTCGACGGTCTTCGTGACGCCCGCCCAGGCTGTCTCCCAATCGATAGCGGCTTTGGCGCCGGCGCCGGCGGCGGCGACGAGGACGAGCCCGGCTCGGGTGGCGGTGCCGCCCAGCTCGCGCATCGCCGTGTTTTGACGGTGCATCGACTCGCGGGAGCGGCGGGCGGCGCCCTCGACGCCGGCCAGGTCGTCGCGGACCCCACGGACGCCGGCACGCGCGCCGGCCGTCTCCGACTCGATCAGGATGCGGAGACGCGGGTCAGCCATTCATTTCCCGTTCGTGGTCACGGGCGGCGCCACGGGCGGTGTAGAAGTGCCGCCACTTGTGCCACTCGGCGGAGGACACCCGATCCCGCAACTCTTCGACAGAGCAACGCATCCGGTCGGCGAGGACGAAGTCGAACACCTCGCCGTCCTCGTCGGGTTCAGCCCCCGTCAGAATCAGCAGGAAACCGCTTCTCCGTCGAAGCGGCGACCTCCTTGCCGATGCCGGACAGAGCGAGGATCTTGTCGGAGACGCGGCGCACCTCCGCCGACGGCGCGTTCGCCCGCCACGTCTCGACCTCGTCGACGGTGAGGGCGGGGGCGACCATGCCGGCGGCGATGACGAGCGCCTCCCACCGCGACCGGTCGTCGTCGGACTCTTCCGACGCTGCGAACACCTCGGTACGCGACAGCCCGCGAACGACGACGGTGCCGAGGCCGGCAATGTCGACGTCGCCTTCGTCGAGGCGGCGGGACAGAAGCTTGTCTTTGTCGACCGCGGCCATCAGTGGCTCGCCCGAGTGAACGCGTCGTCGCCGGTGAGTGTCGCGGTGAACCCGACGAGGTTCGTCGAGCCGACCTGCGAGCTGGGCCGATATTCCTCGACCCACACCTCGCCCGTGTACTTCGGGTTGCCGGCGGTGGTGCCGGCGAACGACAGCTCCAACGTGCGGGTCTCCGTGTCGGTCTGCGCGGTGCCGAGGATCTCGTCGATCTGTGACGCCGCCGGGTCGTAGAACCCGGAGATGCGGACCTGGTTGTCGGCGAGGCCGGGCACGCCGCGGCGCACCGCGGTGTCGCCGAACGTTGTCGAGTCCGGCAGCCCAAGCGACCGGCCGTAGTCGACGGAGGTGATATGGGCCTTGATGTCGGTCAGCGCGCCGCCGGCCGACGCGTCGATCTTGACGACTGTGTCCTTTGAGTGGGTCTTCGCCATGAGGGCTGCTCTCCTTCGTGGTTAGGTGCGCGCGAACGCGACGACGGGGGTTATCGAGCCCGAACCGAGACCAAGACCGAGACGTGCACGCGTGTAACGGTTCACGGTGCCGGTGACGGTCTTCCGCTCGAACGTCTCGGTGGCGGCGGCAATCGACGCGAACTCGATGAGGTCAGCGAACGTCGAGTCGTCGGCAGAGTCCTGCACGATGACGGCGGAGGCGTCATCACGAGTGTTCGCGATGACGTGAAGGTGGCCGACGCCACCGTCCGCCGAACTGGCACCGTTGTCGTGCGAAGCGCCGTCGAAGGCGGCCCCACGCGACGTCTCGTCGTGCAACGCGACGCCGCGGTCGATGCCGCCGTCGCACTCCAAGCTCGCCCGCCACATGACCACCTCGGACGTCTGCGCGGTCGGCCGGTACTCGCCCGTCCGCACGTCGCCGAGATAGCACGGGTTCCCGACCGTCTGCATCCCGGCGTAGGCGACCGTCACCGGGCGTGGGACGGTGTCCTCGATCGCCTCTTTCAGCTCGCGGTCAGTCGACGCCTCGCCGGCCGTTTCGGCGTCGTCGTCGGTGTCGTACTCGAACATGCCGTCGAAACGGACCGAGGCATCACGTTCGCCCGGCACCTCGCGGCGGATGGCTTCGTCGTGGAAACCGGTCGAGTCCGGCACCGGCCGTGTCTGTGTGTGCTCGACGCCTTTCAGGAACTTGGTGTGCCGGTACGCGGCGAGTAGCACCTCGGTTTCTTTGGTGTGCTGCTTCGTCACTCGTCGTCACCTCCCGGCTCGACGCCGGCGCTGCGGTCGGCGACGCCGAACCGATTGCCGTCGTCACCCACCACGGGCACGTCCTCTGCGGCGACCTTGCCGCCGGTCGCCAGCTCGGGGGCCGGCTCGTGCGGCTGGCGGGCTGGGAGCTCGCAGCCGCGCTCGCACACGACGTGCTGCTCGACCAGCCACGGCGACCGGGCAACCACCTCGGCCGGCACCGGCTCGCCGGCTTCGATGCGGACGTCGCCGCCGCCCGACTGATAGTTGAGGCCGACGAGCGCCACCCGCTCGGGGCCAGCCTTCGCCGTCGCCTTCGTGGTCGGCTCGGCCGTCTTCTTTGTAGGGCTCATGCCCACACCTCCAACAGGAACTCGCAGCCGAGGTAATCGGTCGTGCCGACCCGGTACTGGCCGCTGTTGCGGACACCGGCGATCGTCGACGTGTCGACAACGCCGCCGAGGGTTACGTCGCCGTCGATCGCCGCGCGGACCGAGTCGGAGCCGGTGCCGGCCATGAGGTCGTCCAGCTCTTCCCAACCGGAGAAGTCGTCGACGCCGCCGATGAACGCGCGGACCGGCAGCGTCAGGTGGTCGACGCCGCCGCCGAACGCCTCGTCGTAGGAGAGGCCCTCGACGGGGCCAATCACGAAGCACTTGGCGACGATCGAACCGACCGGGCGGTCGTACACCTCCCAGCCGGTGATCGTGAGCAGCCGCGTCTTCGCGCCGGCCCGGATGCTGGCGATGTCGGGGAGCGCCATCAGCGGCCCCCCCGCCAACGGTCGGCGATGTCACGGCCGAGCTGCCCGAGAAAGCCGGGCACGAGCGGCTGTAGCCGCTTCCATGCCCGGTCGAGGAACGGGTTGGGTTTGGTGCCGCGCCGCGCGATCGCGCGTTGTAGCGCGTACGGGTTGACGCCGTGCCGTTGGCCCCACCGGATCAGCGGGGCGATCGGCGGCCAGTGTGGGCGGCTGCCGTCGTGGACGGCCCTGGCGTAGTCGACGTTCGGGCCGAACTGTCCCCAGCCGGGGATGCTGGCCCGGTCGACTTCGGCGTTGATGGAGTTGGCGAGCCGGCCGGTGTCGACGGGCGCCTCTTCACGAGCGAGCGACTGGCCGGCGATCGTGACGCGGTTGAGGAAGTCGGTCAGCGGTTCGCCGATGAGGTGGTCGACGTCGATCCGTTCGAACCCTTCGCCTTCGACGCGGACTGTCATCAGCCGACCCCTGCGAGGCGGAACTTGCGGAACGGGGCGAGCAGCCGCTTCACCTCGGGATCGTCGGCGGCGAGGCGAAGCTGGCCGACGTCGAGGTCGCCGGCGACACCGAACGGGGCGTCCTTCCGCTTGAACAGCCGCGACATGAGCACCGAGCACGCCTGCTCGATGTCGACCGGCACCGACGGCCACCCCCACGTTGCCGTCACCTCGACGTGAGGGTTACGGGTGGCGGTGAGGAACCGGCGGGTGTCGACGGCGAGAATCCGGTAGCCGGGCTCGCCGTCGGTGTCGGCGTTGAGTGGTTCGGTGAGGAAGTCGCCGGCCGCCCAGGTGATCTCGAACGTGCCGTCGTCGTCGTCGTCGGTCTTGACCGTCACCGTTTCGCCGGCGTCGAAGTCGTCGACGAACAGAATGTCGGTGTCGGCGGCCCGGTAGCGGCGGGCGGAGGCGGAACCGTCGAGGTAAAAGCGACGGCCGGTGCGGCGGTCGATCTCGCGGGACGCGGCTTCGACGGCCCGGTCGATGATGCCGTCGCGGACAGCGCTGGTGATGGTGGCGCCGAGGACGTCCTTTGCCTCTTCGAGGGTGAGGTAGCCGTTCGTGATCGCCACGTCACACCTCCCGGCGGCGTTTGCGGTCGCGGAGCGGCCGGCCGAGGGCGTCGCAGATCACGTCGCCTCGGGCGACCAGGTCGGGCGGCTTCTCGACGGTGCGGGTGCCGCGGCGGACGACGACCTTGCGTTCCATCAGTGGTGCGGCTCGAACTCGACGTCGACGACGGGGGACGTGCCGGTGAGGTCGGCGTGGATGTCGGTCGCCATGTGGACGCCGTCCTCGTGCCCGCAACGCCACGTCGCGGACTCGTTCGCGGCGGCTTTGAGGGTGACGCGTTCGGTTCCGCCCGAGCCGCCGTCGCGGATGATGACCGTCGCCGCGTCGGAGCCGGCCGTCAACACAACCGAATACAGAAACGACGCGTCGTCGTAGACGGTGGCGTCGGCGCCCTTCTCGATCATCCTCGACGGCATCCGGTCAGCCCTTCGTCAGTCCGCCGGCGTCCTGAGTGGACATGGCGCCTTCGTCGCCGGGGTCGCCTTCGCGGTCGGCTTCGCCGCGGCGCTTGCCGCGCTTCACCTGCCGGTCGGCGGGCGGCCCGTCGAGGTTCCGGTCGCCGTCACGTTCGGCGTCCTCGGCGGCTTCGAGAGCGTCAGCCTCTTCGAGGCGGGCGACGAGGTCGGCCTTCACGCCGGACGGGTCGAGGTTCCGGTCGACGCAGCGGGCGCGGAGATCGACGACGGTGAGCGAGCCGTAGCCGGCCCGTTCGCCGTCGCCGCGGCGGTCGTGGTCGCCGGGGTCGAGGGTGCCTTCGCTGTCGCGGTTGACGTGCTCGACGACCCATTCGTCGAGGTCGACGATCTCGTCTTCGATGAGCACCAGCTCGAACTTGGCGCCGCTACCGGGCGTCGTCAGTGTCGCCCGGTAGCCGTGGTTCACTTTGCACCTCATGACGAGGCCCCCACCATCCCGAACCACGAGGTGCCGTCGCACCACACCATCGCCGCCTCGCCCTGCGTGGGGGTGACGATGGTGCTGCCGCCGTCGTCGCGTACGGTGATGACTTCCGCCGCGTTCGCCTCGTTCGAAATGAACAGGTAGGCGCCCTCGCAGGCGGCTTCGGCGGGCAAGTCGACGTTGCGGGCACCGGCGGGGTCGAACGAAAACGCCTGGTACTGCTCGACCTCGGCGATCGTGATGACCCGGTCGTCCGACAACGTCTCGACGGGCTTGACGGACCAGCGGTTCGCGCGGGCCGTCGGATGGGTTGCGATACGTTCCCTCGGCATCGCCGGTCAGCCGATCGTGATGTTGTAGAGGACGTCGGCAGCTTCGATACCGGACGCCGAGCCGGTCGGGGAGAAGCGGCCGAAGCCGAGGCGGAGGCTGTAGACGATGCGGGTCTGGTCGGTCGCGGGGATCCGCTCCGTCTCGACTCGCACCCGGCGCCGCCAGCCGGCGACGAAGCCGCGGCGGTTGAACGCGACGACCTGGCCCTTGGTGTTGTTCGACGCGGTCGTCGACACCTTGCCGTCGGCTTCGGTCTTCGACACTGCCGGGGTCGACACGAGCGGGTTGCCCTGCACTCGTGCCAGCTCGCCGTTGAGGACGGTCGCCTGCGGCCCGTACTTGTCGACGGTCAGGACGTCGTCCATGAGGGCAATCTCGTCGGCCGTCTCCGGGTCGCACGCTCGGACGAGGTCGTTCATGTCGATCGGGTGGCCCCAATCCATGAAGCGGCGGTCGGCGGCGCCGACGTCGAGCATCCGGCCCCGCTGGCGGGACAGGAGCGGCAGCGACACCGGCCCGGCCGCGTCCTTGCCGTTGTCGGTGTTGTCGACGAGGCCGGCGTGGCGGATGCCGTCGAAGGCGAGGTAGTGCTTCGTGTCGGCGGGGTCGGCGTCGTCGAGGTTGATGTTGCCGGTGCCGGCGTTGGTGGTGTCGCCGTTGAGGACGAGGCTGTCGCTGTGGAACGCGATCGACAGGGCGGCCTGCCGGCGGATGAACGGGATGAACGGGATGATGGAGTCCTCTTCCATCTCACCCGACCACATCTGGTGGATGACGAACTTCTTGGCGTCGACCTGCACCCGACGCGACCCGGTCTTGGTCGTCGAGTAGTTCGAGCTGTTGTTCGCCGTCGACTCCGACACGAACAGCATCTCGGGCAGGTCGGACTCGACCGGCAGGTACGCGGTCGGGTCCGTCATCTCGAAGGTGGGGATGAGGTTGAACACCCGGCCGAGACGGCGGGGCGCCTCCCACAGCTCGCCGACGTATTGGGCGCCGATGAGTTGTTCGCCGTAGCCGGCTTCGGCGGTGTCCATCGCGCGGACCGCCTGCTGGTAGGCGCCGGTCAGTTCGAACTCGCCGCGGGCGGCGTGGTCGCGGTCCTCGCCGTAGAACTCGTGCAGCGGGATCCGGGGGAACACGTCGTCGATCGCGCGGCGGTCCATTTCGCGCACCTGGTCTTCGGGCAGGTAACGGGCGTCGGAGATCGCGCGGAAGGTGCGGGTCAGCTCTTCGGACGGGCCGGGGTGGGTGCCGCCGGACGGCGTCGGCAGCCCGCGGGCGGAGTTGAGCATGTCGAACGCGAACTCGACGTCGGCGGGGGTGAGTCCCCAGCGGGCGAACTTGGTGCCGACGAGCTTGCGCTGCTCGGGATCCTTCCCGAACCGGAGCTTGCGGACGAACTCGCGGTCGCCGGACAGCTCGTCGAGGCGGCCGTCGATGATCCGCTTGATCTGCTCTTCGTCGGCGAAGCCGGCGATTGCCTGCACTCGCTCGGAGATGTCTTGGAGAAGTTCTTGTAGGTCTTGGTCGGCCACGGTTGGCGGCGCTCCTTATTCGGTGGCGACGGGCTCGGGGAGCGCGTCGCGGATGCGGGACAGAAGGTCGGCGTCGAGGGAGAGTCCGTCGCCGGCGGGCGGGTCGCCTTCGCCGGTGCCGTCGTCGTCGGCTTCGAGGGCGCGGGCGGCTTCGGTGAGAAGCGCCGCGACCTTTTCGCGTGTGGATGGACGCATGGCTTCGTCTTCTCCCTCAAGGAAGAGCCCGGCGATTTCCTGGTGGCCGAGGGCCGACAGGTCGCGGGCGGTGCGGAACTCGGGCGGCTGTTTCCCGAACTGGCGGTAGTGCCGCGCGAGGTGGGTGTGGATTCCGCGCCGTTCCTCGTCGCTTCGGTCCTGCGTAGCGGGCTCGGTGTAGAGGGCCACCATTGCGGCAGCCACACCGCGCCAAACCACCTCACCGTTGCTTGAGTGGTGCGGGTAGTGGCCGGCGCCGGCGGCGTCGATGTAGGCGCCGCCGGCGGTCCGGCCGTCAGTGGGCCATGCCGTGCCCTCGGGGAGGGTTGGCGTGGCATGGGGCGGAACCGCCCCTCTTGAAGAATCCTGATGGGTGCGCTGCCGGACGGGCGTGAACTCGAACCGTTCCGTCACCTCGACCGGGTCGCCGATCGTCAGCGTGTCGGTGCCGTCGACGTTGTAGGTCGCCCGGTACAGCACGGCGCGCTCGTCGTTCGTCTGCGCCTCGTAGACAACCCACTCGTCGGACATGTCGCGCACCCATATCCAGCGCGCGCGGTGACGCTCCGCGGCTGCCCGCTCGATCCGTTCCCGTAGCTCGTGGAAGGTGAGCGACCCGAAGTGGCGGGTCGCGGCGTCGAGGTCGACGCCGAGCCGGTAGAACCGCTCCGCGACATCGTCGTCGTCGAGTGAGGCAAGCTCGGCGCCCAGCTCGGCGAGCGCCCGCCGCTGCCGTTCGATCATCGCTTTCGGGTCGCCAGGGACGGGCACCGCGGAAATGTCGAGCAGGTCGGCTTTCGTGACGACCGCCCGCACCGGACCTTCGCCGCCCTTCGCTTCGAGGGTGTCCCAGCCGACGGAGACTGCGTTCAGGAACCCACCCCGGTATTTGGCTTCGACCTGGCGGGCGAACTCGTCGCCCTGGTCGAAGACGGTCGCCGAGCGGAGCGTGCCGTTGCCGGGCTCAAGTTCGACGGTGCGGCCGATCGGGAGGGTGCGGCCCACGTAGTCGTGGCTCCAAAGGAACACGGGGTTGCGGAGGTAGTTGTCGAGCTGCCAGGCGTCGTCGTCGATGACGAGGCCGTCGCGGGCGAGCTGGTCGGTCGACGCGACGAACCGGATCGGTTCGCCGGGCTTGCCGGCGGCCCGTTCGGCGTAGGCTCGGAGGACTTGGCGGTCACCCATTCCCCCACACGGTATTCGTTTTTCGTATCAGAGCGGGTGGATACCGTGTCAGCCGGCGGGCGGCGGAGCGGTCGGTTCTAGCCTGGCGGGCATGACGTGGCGGCTGGCAAGTGCCCTGGCGGTGTTCGTCGTGGCGGCGGCGGTCGTCGTCGGCTCGGCCTGGTTCGTGTTCCTCCGCGGCCCCGACTGTCCGAGCGACGACGCGTTCGTGGCGGCGATGCGCGCCGAGGGTTACGACGCGTGCGGCGACCAGCTCGACTAGCCGCTCCGGTCGCCGCGCTCCTAGCGTCCAGCGTTTGCAGCTCCGCCGTCGACGCCGCGACCGGATGCGAGAAGGTGTTTGGCATCTTCGACGACGTCGTCGCCGGTCCGCTCGACGCTGACACGTTGTCGGACCGGTGGCGAGCGGTCGACTTCGAGGAAGGTTCCGACCTAGATGCGATGGTCGACGCGATCGTCGCTGAGATGAGGCTCGGCCGCGAAGGCGCGGTGGCGGAGATCACTGTCGCTTTGGTGCGCCGCTGCGAGGACGTCCTCGGCCGGCCGGCGCGGCCCAGCTAACGGCGTCGGCGGGGTTGCCAGTCGTCGACCCACCACGACAGCCGCGCGGAATAGCGCGCGCACGCGCGGGAACCCCAGCCGAGCACGACCGGCTCACCTGCGACGACAGCCGCAGCCGACCAGCCGAACCGCGCGGTATTCCGCGCGCACGCGCGTAAACCCCAGCCCAGCTCGACGGTGTGAGCTCCCGTCGGACGGCGCACCCCCCAACGCAACACCTCTTCGAGCTTGACGGCCGCGTCCGGCCGGGGCCGCACCGCGACAGTGGTGAGGCCGGGGACCTCGACCGGTACGCCGTGGCTGTGGCGGCCGGCCTGGGGGTGGGTGCCGCCGCCGAGGTTGAGGTTGATCGCCGCGGCGAGCGGCACGCTATGCCTCGTAGCCGACGACGGTGATCGAATACGACGGGGTGCCGCCCGACACGTCGGCGAAGACGGCGTCGGTGAACTGTTTCGGCTCCGCGAACGACAAACCCAGCTCGAAGTGGGGGGTGGTAGCGCCCGTCACACCGGACGACAGCTCCCACGCGCCTTTGAGGGTGCCACCGTCGCCGTCGCGGATCCGCAGCGCCGACGCCGCCACGTTCGACAGGTTCCGGAACGAGACCTCCATCGACGTCACATAGAGCGTCTTGCCGGCGGTGACGGTGTGCACGGTGTCGTCGGCCGTCGCGAGGTCGAGGGTCGCCGTGACGTGGGTGCGTCCGGAGCCTTGCGAGGGCCGGTCGGGGACGGTCGAGCCGACCTGGTTGGTGCCAGCCGCGAGCGCGTCGTTGCGGCGGAACTGGTTGTCGCGCAGCGTCACCAGCAGCAGGCGGACGGCTTCGAGCTTCGCTTCGGTGGCGACCGTCGCCAGTGTCGTCTCGGTCGCGAAGTCTTCGTTGGCGATCGTCGTGGTGTCGGCTTCGATGCCGGTGAGTGTCGTCTCGACGCCGTCGAGCAGGTCGACGAGTTTCTGTAGCCGGCCGATGACGGTGGTGGCGGTGTCGTCATCCGCGGTGGTGCCCAGCGACTCTTCGAGCCCGTCGATCTCGGCTTTGAGGTCTTCGATGAGGCCGGGCAGCTCGACGTCGCGGACGGGGAGCCCGTAGTCGGCGGAGTCGGGGCGGGCGTTGCGGGTGTGGGCGAGGTCGTCGGGTTGGTCGCCGCCGACGACGACCCGTTCCCGTTTCTTGAGAGGCTGGCCGGCTTCTGAGATCTCTTCGACGTCGAGGGCGTCGCCGCCGGCGCCGGGGTTGAGGTTGAGGGTGCCGTCAGCCATGTCGGCTGTCTCCTTCGACGGCGAGGGCGATGCCGTCGTCGTCGACGGGCGGGCTGTCGGTCGCGGTGCGCCGTATCCACACGGCCCGGCAGTGGCGGGCCGGTATGTCGCCGAGGCGGAGCCCGTCGATCTTGGCGGCGGGTGTGAACCATCCGACGGTCACGTCGGGGCGGCTCGCCTTGGCCCGGCCGAGCGGCGTGGGCGCCTGGTCGTCGAGCGCGATCGCGACGTCGCAGGTGCGGGACGTGCCGGTGAACCACACGCGGGCGTCGAGCAGGGTGAGGTCGTCGTGGAGGTTGGCGACGAAGACGACGTAGGTGTCGACGGCGCGGGAGGCGTTGGCGTCGCCGTCGACGTCTGGCAACCGTTCGGCGCGCCGGCGAACCGGCTTGCCGGCGGCATCGGCTTCGAGGATGGCGAGGTCGTCCGCGCTTATCGGCATGTCAGCCGTCGTCGTCGAGGATCTGTTCGACCTCGCGGACGACGCGGCCCGACTCGTCGCGTTCGAGGACGGTCGCCTTCCGCTTCGGCGGCGCCGGCGGCTCGGGCAGGTTGACCACGACAGTACGTTCCTCGGCCTGCAGAGCCGCGATCGCGTCACGCAGCTCGACCAAGTCGGCGATCGTCGTA
This sequence comes from uncultured Acidimicrobiales bacterium, assembly GCA_964632885.1. GTDB lineage: Bacteria > Actinomycetota > Acidimicrobiia > Acidimicrobiales > CAZWDB01 > CAZWDB01. The sequence goes on from CAZWDB010000003.1 coordinate 23,352, forward strand.
CCGACCGCCTTACCGGCCCGTGGCACCTCCGCGCCGGACACGACGGCGGCGAGCCGGCACCGGCAGTTCACGACCTCTTCGGCACGGTTGATCGCACCGGGGGCGGGGCCGCGTCCGATGCCGACGGTGAAGTCGGCGGCCAACGGCACCGTCTGGCCGTGCGCCGCGCGGTGGCTGTCGCGTTCGCGGCCGTCGAGGGCGGTCACCCAGGACTTGTGGGTGACGACACCGGACTGGCGCCACGCTTCGGTGGTTCCCAGGTTCGCGGCCGCCGTGGTTTCGGTGCGGGCGATCGCCTCCGCGTTCGACCGTATGCGGGTACCCATCGTCTTACGCACCCGGTCTTCGAGGGCGGGGATGCCTTCGCCGGCGGAGACGCCCGCTTCGAGCTCCCGCTTGAGGCGGCGCCAGGTGGTGTCGTTCACGTCGATCGCGAAGCGTTGCGCCTGCCGTTCGAGCGCGCGGAGCACCTCGGGCTCGTCGACATCGAACGCGAAGTCGACGTCGAGGGCGTCGCCGGCGTCGACACCGGACCCGGCGGCGATCTCGCGGAGCAGCGGCCGCACGGCGACCCGGAAGGTTTGAGTCCATCGGTTCCGATCGAACGGGTCGGTGGCGGCGCCTTCGGCGGTGCGGGCGGACCGTTCGCGGAGGCGGTCGACGACGGAGTCGGTTTGGCGGCGGAACAGTCCGCGTACTACTTCGCCGATGCGTTGCTCGGCGTTGTCGGCGGCACGGGCGAGGCGTTGCCAGTACAGGAGGTGTTCGGCGGAGCCGTAGTCGACGATGCGTGCGCCACGGCGGCGCTCGTCGCCGTCCTCGCCCGGGCCGTCGCCGTCGTCGTCGTCGGGGGGGCGACCGAAGTCGAGCATCGGGGTCGAGTCGAAGTCGTCGCCGTCGGTCACCGGGTCGTGGTGGACGAGCTGGCGGGCTTCGTTCTTTGTGAGCAGCCGCGACCGGAACCCGTCGATGGCGCGCATCCACACGCCGTCTTCGTCTTCCTTGAGTGTCGACACGTCGGAGTAGTCGAACGAGCACCACATGGCGCCGCGTTCTACGCGGGGGAGGATCTGTTCGGTGATCTCGTCGGCGAACAGATCATCCTCGGGGATCAACGTTTTCTCGTAGAGCTGCCGTTCGAACGTCTCCAAGTTGGCGAGCGTCGAATGCTCTAACGCGTTCATGAGCGGCAGCGGCACGCCGTAGGCGTTGCACACTTGCTGCAAGGTGACGCCGAGCGCGCCGAGGAACTCGGCGTCCTTCGGTGTGACGCCCATGTCGACCTTCGTCGCCTCGAACTTGAGGACACCCCACCGGTGGGCTTTGTCGACACCTCGGAACCGGCGGTCGAAGAACAGTTCGAGGTCGCGCATCTGGTCGTCGGTGAGGGTCGCGTCTTTGGGTGGGCCGACGATGCCGCCGACTTGGAGGCCGTTGTCGAAGAGGTGCCGGTTGGAGAGCATGGCGGCGTGGCCGACGTCGGCGCCGAGGCGGGCAGCGGCGAGCGGGGAGAGACCTTCGAACTCGTCGAGCGGGTTCGGCAGCCGATCCCAAAAGATCTCGTCGACTTCGAACGGGATTTCTTCGCCGTAGTCGGTCGTGTAGAGGAACCCGGCCAGGTATTCGGTGGGGTGGGGCACGGGCCGGATCTTGGTCGGCTTCACCCACCACAGCTCGGGCCGGGCGGCGCGGCCGCCTTCGATCGCCCACAGCGACTTGCCCCACAGCCCGAGCGACATTTCGTGCATGTGGCGGAGCCGGCGGAACGTCCAGAACGGGTTGACGCCGTCGAACAGGTCGCGTGCCCGGCCGGCGGTGACTTCGTCGGGTTGTTTCCGGTCGCCGCGCCACAGCTTGAGCGGGGCGCCGGCTTTCGCTTTCGCCTTGAGCTGGATGACGGAGTAGATCTCGTTTGAGGTGGCGATGTAGTCGCCGTACTTGGCGGGCGAGAATTGCCCTTCGCCTGAGGTGCCGTCGGTGCGGAGGGCAAGGTCGCGGGGGACGGGGTAGGCGCGGAGCTGGTGGCGTGCGGCCTGTTCGGCGCGGACTCGTTCGATAACTCCCATGCCGTCGCCATGATACGTATTTCGTGTCGGCGGGCGGGGTGATAGGGGTCAGTCGTCGAGGCTTGCCGCCAGGTCGCGGACGGCCTGTTCGGCGTCCCGGCAGGCGTTGAGCGCCTCGCGTAACGCTGGCGCGAGGTCGTCGACCATGTCGGCGGTGACGGCGACGACGTAGGCACCGACCTCGCGGCCACGTTGGAGTGTGACCATGCACCGCTCGACTCCCCAGCCGGTGCGGTCCGCCATGTCGCGGGCCTGCTCGACCAGCTCGGGATAGAGGCGTGTCACGCTCCCGTCTCTTTCACGGCGTAGCGCCAGGCGTAGCCGTAGGCCGACGGCACCCACTCGTCGCCTATCAGCACGCCGGGGTTGTCCGGGTGCGGCACGATCTCCAACGCACCTTCGAGGCCGGCGTGGCGCGCGTTGCGTAGAACGAAGTCGCGCAGCTCGTCGGTCAGCTCGTCGGTCAGCTCGGCCATGAGCGTGATCTCGACGCTTCGCTCGCCGGGCGGCAGTGCTCGAAGCTCGCCGGGCTCGCGCTCGTACATGCCCTCGACCTCGATCTCGGTTTTCCCGAGCGTGAACGCGAGGCAGTCGCAGTCCTCACACTGGCGAGGGTCGCGGCCCGTGCTGTGGCGGCGTTCGGTGCAGCCGCACTCGCAGAGGGAGCCGCCGTCGGCGAAGTCGGGAGCGTCGCTCATGACAGCCGGCGTACCGTCAGGCTGTGACCGGATCCCGACGGCGTGGGATCACAGGGCTGCTCGATGGCGACGGCGACGTTGGCGAGGTGTTGGTCGCAAGAATGCAGCACCTCGGGCTTGCCCGGCACGGCCTCGTGGCGTTCGCGCAGCTCAGCGTCGCATGTGTAGTGGGCGCTCATGGCTTGATTGTCGCAGACGGGAGCGACATCACTGCTCGCGTTTGGTGGTGGCGGCTTTCCAGCCGACGAGCACGGCGGTGTGGGCGTAGCCGACAACCCAGCCGGCGCCACGCCACACGATGCCGGCGACCCATGCGACGGCGATCAGAACGGCGAGCACGAGCGAGACGAGCGCTCGGAGCGGGTTGACGGGGCGGGCGTGCTCGCGGACCTGTTCGACGAGCCGGCGGTTCATGACTCGCTCACGACCGCGGCGTCGCGGCGCCGGCCGCGGCGCCAGGCGAGGAACGGTGGCGGTGCCGACACCTTCACCGTTCGGGTTTCCGTGGCGACTTGGCCGTGCTCGATGTAACGCCCGCCCGTGGCATCGAGCTTGAGGCACGTCGCCTCGACGGTGCCGTCCTCGTCGCGTACCCGCAGCTCGCGACAGTCGTCGATGTTCTGCTCGTCGAGCCACTCTCTGAGACGCTCCCGCAGCTCGCGCGGCGTCGCGTGGTAGTCCTCCATCGTGTAGGTGGTCATCATGTGGCGATCCTCTGTAGTGGCTTCTCGAACCAGAGCGGCGTGAGGACGTGCAGCGTCCACGTCTGCTCGCCGGTCGCGACGCGTTCGCGGACGTCGAGGGCCTGACCATGCGCGACGTTCACCATGTGAGCGTGGACGTCGAGCCGGCCGACGACGTGCTCGCCGTGCTCGACGTCGTCGGCAAGGCGGCGCAGCCGTCGGACGATGGCCTCAGTGTTCGGGTCGATCATCGGGCGATAGCTCCTTCGTAGGTTCGCTGACCGTCGACGGCCAGCTCGGTTAGCAGCCAGACGAGGGCGTCCATCCGGTTCGGCGACCAGTCGACGTCGTCGGTCCACTGGCACTGCTCGTCCTCGAGCTCGGGCAGCATCCCGACGTGGTGGACGCGGTGCTGCTCGTACAGGGCGACGACCGGCTCCGACCTCCGCCGTTTCCCTCGGGTCGCGTTGACCTTCCTGTACGGGATGCCGTTGCCGCCGGGCACGGTCCGCAATGTCATTTCGACGAGGTCGCCGCCGTTGTTGACCTCGCCGATGACACGGTCCGCCGCGTACTCGCGGGCTTTGCCGACGACACGCCGCGCCCACTTCGACGGGCCGGCGGCGGTTGTCGCGTCCTCCAAGATGTAGGCGTGGGGGGTGTCGGGCGACATGCCGGGCGGCGGCGTCCAACCGGGCGGCGGCGGGCCGATACCGCCGATCATGATCCCGCACTCGTCGTGGCCGCCGCGGCGGACGCCGACGTCGTCGAGCGCGTGCGGTGGCGCCTCGTCCGACTCGGTCACGTTCGGGTCGACCGCGACAACTATGCGGGTGAGGGCGAGGACGCCGTCTTCGTCGACGGGTTCGTCGAACACCCGGTCGACTTCGATCATGACGCGCCGCCACAGGGCGCCTTCGATGTCGTCGAGGATCTCGGCGTATAGCTCCTGGCGGCCGAGGTTGGTGCCGGTGTAACGGTCGATGATGCGTTGGAACATCGGCGACAGGTTCGGCAAGTTCTCGAACGTGGTGCCCGTGGTTGTTTCGCAGCCGGACTCGGAGCGGATCTGGCGGAGGATCGTCAACGGTTTCGGGGTGGTCGTGACGACGGCCTGCGGGTTCGCGCCGAGCCGCAGGCACATTTGCAGCATGTCCCACACGTCGCGTATGTGGACCCAGGCGGCCAGCTCGTCGCACCATGCGCCGTGGAACTGTGGGCCGCGTAGCCGTTCGGGGGTTTCGGACGCGAAGAGTCGGATGCGGCAGCCGTTGGTGGTTATGACTTCGCCGATGGAGCGATTCCAGATGTAGTGGGTTTTCTCTTTCCAGCCGCGGCGGTCGAAGACGGCTAGCAAACCGGATTCGCCTTCGACGCATGTGTCGCGGGCGTCTCCGAAAGTGGGGGCGATGATCGCCCACCGGGTGCGGGGCCGGGTCATGACCTGTTCGGCGAGCCATTCGGCGCCGGTGCGGGTTTTGCCCCAGCCGCGGCCGGCGAGGATCAGCCAGACGAGCCATTCGCCGGTCGGCGGGTGTTGTTTGGCGCGGGCGTGCAGCCATTCCCAGCCGTCGTGGGCTTCGCCGTCGCATTCGTTGTTGTCGCATACCCACCAGCGGGCGAGGTCGGCTTCGATTTCCTCCGCGAGCGCGTCGACGATCTGTTCGACGTTTTCGAGTAGTTCGGCGGCTTCGTGGTCGTCGAGGCCGGGGAGCATCGCTTCGATCTCGGCGAGCAGTGTTTCGGCGTCGGCGAGGGTGACGGTCACGACGGCTCGTGGACGGTGACGAATGGGCGGCGGACGCCGGCGCTGTGCGCCTCGGCAGCTTCGAGCGCGCGTCGGATCCGCACCCACGGCGGCAGCTCGTCGCGGGTCATGGCGTGCAGAGCTCCGAGCGCGATCTCCTGGCCGCACCCGCACGCGTCGTACAGGGTGTCGGGCACGGCGACCTGGTAGTCGCCGTGAACCTGGTAGATGGCGCCGCGGTAGCCGACGAGGAACGTGCCGCCCTCTTCCCGCTCGCTTTCTCTCTTTGCGTAGCCGCCGGCTTTGAGGCAGGCACGGACGGAGTCGACGAAACAGGTAGCCATGAACGCGCGGTCGTCGAGGCCGGGGCCGTGGGAAGGGACGGTGAGGGTGTATCGCAGGAGTTGGCCCATTCGGAACGAGGTGGTGAATCCCATGACGAACGGTCCGCGGCGGAACACTTTCTCGTCGGCTCGGACGGTGAGCTGGTAGCCGGCGACGCCGGCGGAGTCGGCGCCGATCCATACTCGGCGTCCGTTGGTGACGGCGGCGACGGCGGTCACGACACCCGCTCTTGGCGGCCGGCCCGGCGGAGCGCGTCGTCGACGAGGAACCGCACCTGTTCGGCGGCGTGCACCGCTGCCATGGTCGGCGGCACGTCGTCGACGTCCTGGTCGACGACGTGGAACAGGGCGACGACGTCGTCGAGGTCGAGCACTACCTGATCCGGCCCGACACAGCACCGACCGCCCTGCGGTTCGCCCCAGCCCATTTACTTGACCGCCCGCAAGTTCGCGGTGCCCTTCCGGGCCTGCAGCTCCGCCATCCGATCCCGCACCTTCGCCAACGCCTGATCCGCCTGGCCGGTGATCTCCTGACGATCCGTCGACCCACCCGACAAAAGCTGCGCCTTGTCGACGAAGATCGCGAACGCGAGCGCCGCCTCCTTCGCCGCCTTCGGATCCGGCGGCACGTCATACACGACCGGTTCGCCGTCGTCGTCGATCTCCTGCACCTTGTGGCCGGCGAGCATCAGCAGCGCTGTTTCACGGGCGGCGGTGGCGGCGTCGCCCGCTAGGTCGGCTTCGCGGCTGCGGCGTACCGCCCATTTGCGTTGGGCGGCTTCTGTGGCGGCTGCCGTTTTAGGGGGGGCGACCGTTGCGTCGCGTTTCCAGCCGGCGGCGCGCGCCCATTTGGAGATGGTGCCTTTGTGGCGGCCGACGGCTTTGCCGATGGTGGCGAGGTCGTCGCCGCGTTCGAACATGGCGCGGGCCCGTTCTTTGAGCTGGTCGATAACACCCGGAGTGCGAGAGTCGGTCACGCGCTCAGCCCTTCCTTGGCAGCGACAGCGTCGATCGCTTCTCGGGTGACTTCGAAGTACGCCTCCGTCGGGAAGGCCGTGCCGTCGAGGCGTTCCTGACCAGGCTGGTACTCGGCCCACACGGCGACCCGAAGGCCGTAGGGGACCATGTACCAGTGACGACGGCACATGAACATCTTCGGTGGGACGTGCACGTCGCACGCCTTCGCGTGGCACGTGTGGGCGTCGTCGCGCTCAGTCATCGTCACTCCCACTGAGCACGCCATCCAGGGGTGCGCTCTCGCCGAATCGCTCTCTCGGCGACTTCGGGGCCGACTCGCCGAGTCGATCGGGGAACCCTTGTCGCTCGCTGACCTTGTTGAACTTGGCGACGATCGCTGCGGGAAGGGTGATGCCGGCGCGGGTCGCGAGCAGGTCGAGGTAGAGGTAGACGTCGGCCAGCTCGTCGGCGAGGTCGGCGAGCAGAGCGTCGCGGTCGTGGCCGTTGACGTCGCGGTAGCCCGTTTCGATGCGGCGCAGCTTCTTGACAACGTTGGCTGTCTCCCCGGCTTCGCCGACCATGGCGTTCGACCAGTCGGCGAGCGACCATGCTTCGTCGTGCGGGAAGCCGGGGTGCCATTTGCGGCAGCGCCGGAGGTTGGCCGAGGTCACCTCGGAGAAGGTGAGCGCGTCACACATCGTTGCCTCCTTGTGCGCGTCGAACGTGCTCGCGGTGCCCGCTGCCGAAGATGGCGTCGAGGTCGTCGCACAGCTCACAGGCGGTTTCCGTGCGTCCGTGGTCACACTCGATGTCGTGGACGTGCCGCATCTGGTCGAAGGTGTCGCCGTGCTCGCCCATTAGGCGCAGCTCCACGGCGTCCAGCCGTCTCTGAGGAACAGGGCGCGGGCGGCGGCGATGTTGGCGTCGACGTCGAACATGGCATCCCACGACAAGCCGATCTGGTCGAGTAGTTCGCCGGGCTCGGCGTGTACGGGGTGGATTTGGAAGAGGCCGCGTTCGCCGGCGGCGCCGACGTCGGTCGGGTCGAACCGGGATTCGCAGCGGGCGACGGCGAGCGCTTGGGCGCAGCGGTCGCCGAACGCCTCGCAGATCCGGTTCTGTATGTCGGGGAGGGGTGCGGTGTGGACGTAGACGCCGACGGCGTGAACTTCGACGGGCGGCTCGGTCGTGGTCGTCGTGGTGGTGCTGGTGGCTTGCCATGCGGCGTATCGGTCGGCGATCGCGCCGGCCGGTAGCTCGCGGACGCCGGGCCGGGCGCTGATGTCGTCGACCGTTTCGAGGTGGACGGCGCCGGGCGTGTCGAGCATTCGGGTGAAGACGACGCCGGCGGTGATCGACACGGCGACGGATAGGAGGGCGACGAGCGCGACGAACGCTACGGTGTCGACGGGTCGCCAGCCGGCGATGCGGGTGGGCCGGTTCATTCGGACGGTCCTTTCGTGGGGTTCTGGCGGGCCGCGTTCCACGAGCCCCAGGTGACGCGTTGTCGGTGGTCGCCGCCGCAGACTGCGCAGCGGTCGGGGTCGTTCTGGCCGGGTGTGAAGTCGTGGTCGACAACGGGCACCGAAACGAGGATGCGGAACTCGCCGCGTGCGGGACCGGCCGTCTCGGCCTCGCCGACGTGCGAGCAGTGTGGATAGCGGCGTTCGCCGCATTGCTCGCACCATTTGCCGAAGACTTCGACGAGATTGCACGGCCTTCCGGGCGTGACGAAGTGGCGGCGGCACGAACAGACCACGGGGTCGTCGAGCCAGACGATGCGGGTGTGGCCGCCGTGGCCGTGGACGGCTTCGACGGACGCGACGCCGCGTTCGTGGAAGACGACGGAGGTCGGGGTGGCGCTGTTCCATCGGAGGACGGCGATGTCGGGCTCGACGAAGTGGACGCCTTCGGCGACGACGCCGGTACCGGACACGCCGGTGTCGTCGACGTCGCGGTGCAGTTCGAATCGGCGGGTCGTCATCGTTTCGTCTCGATCGTCCAGGGGGCGGGCGGTGTGATGGCGCGGAACAGTCGGCGGATGCAGACGAGGCAGACGCGGGGCCGCGCGGCGAGCTGGTGGCGCCGGTTGCACCATCGGCAGACGCCGTGGGCTATGGCGCCGGTCGGTGTCTTCGCTCGAACGATGCGCCGTATCTCGCGTTCGGCTCGCCGTTTCGCGGCTCGGTGGTTGTTGCTCATGCTGCGTGTCCTTTCTCGAAGAGGTCGAGGGCGGGCGCCGGGTCGACGGGGGCAGCGGCAGGCGGCCGGCGGTGCGGGTGGGGGCCGCAGGTGCGCCAGTAGCCGTGTTCGACGAACAGGAGGCCGCAGACTCCGCATAGGGCGCCGTCGTGGAAGGTGACGGCCGGGGCGTCGGCGTCGTAGCGGCGGCCGGCGGTGTAGTCGGGGAGGCGCGGGTCGTCGGAGGTCATCGGCGGAACCATTCGCCTCGGTCGGCGTGTTCGACGCCGTGGGTCGGGCAGCCCTCTTCGCCGGCGGGGTGGTCGCAGATCGGGCAGCGCCGGTCGTGGTTGGCGCGGCCGCGACGTATGTCGTCGACCGTCGGACCGTTCGCCGCTTCGAGCATTTCGAGGTAGTCGCCGGGGTTGTTGAGCGTCTTCTTGCGGGGCGCCGCCATCAGCGGACCTCGGCGAGCTGGGCGTCGGCAAGGTCGGCGTCGAAATCGGCCATGATCGACAGGTGCTCGACGGATTGGGCGCACATGCCGGGCATGGCGCCGACGGGGACGGCCCACACCCACCGGCACCAGGCGCACACGGCCCAGCCGTCGTCGGGGTGGGGGCGGCGGACCGATTCGCGGTCGCAGTGTGGGCAGTCGCGGCACGGGCAGCGGTAGCCGTAGGTGCGCGGCGGTTTCGACGTGTCGGCGTAGTCGGTCACGTCGGGTCGACCTTCTCGTAGGCGACGGCGGCGGCGATCGCCGACAGCATCCCGACCGCGGTGGGTAGCGGCAGGTGGGCCGTCGGGTCGGAGACGACCATCGCGTGATGCAGGTAGTCGATCCCGAACGCGAACGCTCTCGCCTGTTCGGCGCAGCCGAGGTCGACACCCAGCCGGGCGGCGGCGTCTCGCACCATGACGACGTTCTGGTCGGTGGCGGCGACAACGACTTCGGGTGTGATGCCGACGCGTTGGAACTCGTCGGATCGGGCGTTCTCGGCGAGACGGTCCGCCATCATTCGGAGCGGCAGCCAGACGGTCGGGGTGCAGGCGAGGCAGAGTGCGCCGGCTGCGTGGTCGTGCGGGGCGGGTCCGTGCATTGGTCAGGCTCCTTGGGCGTGGGCTCGTGGGCAGGGGCGGGCGACGTTCGTGTCGTCGTCGAGGACGAGGCCGGTGTCGCCGCAGTCGGGGCACGCTTCGCCTCGGGCGCGTCGGGCGTTGCGTTCGGCGCGGACGTGGTCGGCCGCCGCGCGGGACTCGTAGGGGTCGTTCGATGTCGACGCGCGACGCGCGGGTCTAGGGGTCGTAGGGTCAGGTCGCATGGGTGCGACCGTTTCTGCGTCGATTTGCGACCGTTGTGCGACCGATAACTCGGCGCCTTTGGTTGCAGCTTGCGACCATTGCTCGGCGAGGTCATCGGACAGCCTCGGGGTCGGCCATTTGAGCTGCGCGGCGATGCCGAGCGGGTTGCGTCCCATCGCGACGACGTACTGGTTGTGGCGGCCGCGGGCGTGAACCTTCGGGCGGTTGACGACCAGCTCGCCGGCCGCTTCGAGCGACCCGAGGCAACGCATGACCGTCGCCCGGTGAACGTGGCTCTTCGCGGCGAGACGGTTGACGCCCGGATAGCAGTATCCCGAGTCGTCGGCTTCGTCGGCGATCGACAGGAGCACGAGCCGGTCCGATCCGTCGGCGTCCGAGTCGTGAAACACCCATGTCAGAACGCGCAGACTCACCGCGTTACCGTCCTCTCCTGGTGCGTGTCGTCGTGTCGTTCGCCGGCTGGGAGCTCGTAGTCGAGGCGCCCGCCGCGGCCCGAAACGATGAGCGGAACCATGAGCCGCTATTCGTATCACACCGGGCGCGGCGCGGCGACGACGGGGAGGCCGAGATCACGCCGATCGGCTCCGGTGCCCGATATGCCACCAGCCGCACGAGCAGCGGTAGGCGACGAGGCGGCCGCCGCCCATAGCTTGGGTTCGACGGGCAGCCCTCTTCGCGACCGTCGAGTTGGCGTAGGTTCGTTTCAGGTCGCAGCCGCGGGCGGACACGGAGCGTCGGGCCACCATCAACGCCCCCGCTCGGTTGGGAGCCACGTCACTGTCTCGTCTCGTCGTCCGCGCCGTCGTCGAGGACGCGGCGGACGAACACTTCGTTGCCGCCGTGGCTCCATTCCCAGCCTTCGAGCCCGAGCCGCCGGCACCGCGACGCGAGCGAGCCGGCGCCTTGGCCGGTCTGGCATTCGATGACCGAATGCCAGGCGCTCGCGGTCCACTGGCCGCTCGTCTCGATCTCGGCGAGCAGCCCGGCGACGCGGTCGATCAGCTTCGGCGCGCCACCGGGCTCGGGCTTCGGCGGGTCACGCCGGGCGATACGGTAGATCGGGCCTGGCTTTTTCGGCTTGGCCGGCTTGCGTGGCGCGGGTGTCGACGATGCGTTGCTGTGGCTGGGTCGGTTGCGATGCCGGCGGCGGTCGGGACATCCGCAGGTGCCCGACATGCACAGGCTGTGGGAGCCTTCGCGGCATCGGCCGCACCAGCCGGCCTTGGCGTCGGTGATCTCTTCGGTGGTCATGATCTTCCTTTCCGTGCGGTTCGGAGGACGTCGGCGGCGAAGTCGAGGTCGTCGGGGTACCAGACGTAGGAGGGCACGCCGGCGGCCGCCAGCTCGTCGAGGACGTCGGACTGTTCGGGTGTCGGCTCGTCGGGCGGCACCTTCACCTCGACGGCGAGGACGCCGCCACAGTCCGGGTGCCAGAGCAGCAGGTCGGGCCAGCCCTTGACGTTGGTGGCGGTGACCCACGTCTTGCCTTTGCCGATGGAGCGGCGGACGTGGAGGTGCCGCCATCCGTAGGCCTGTGCGAGGTCGACGAGCTGCGCCTGCCACTCGGTGTGGGTGGGGCGGGGCGGGGCCGTCACGCGCCACCTCCGAGCCGTTGGAGCGCGACGAGCGCTAGCGCGCGCTCGACACGTTCGAGTCGTTTCGCGAGCGGTACCGGCTTTGTCGGCCACCGGCCGCGCAGCAGCGGCGGTGCGGCCGGTTCGGGCTTGTACCACGGGACGCGGCCCTCGATCACGACGCAGGGCGCGTCGTTCTCGATGAGAAGGCCGGTGGTGAGGTTCCCCTTCCACTTGCCGCGCTTGCGTATCTCGGTGACGTGGTAAGCGCCCTCGACGTGAACCTGCGTCATCGGGTCGAGCCGGGAGAGGACGTCGACCAGCTCGGCCGCCGTCACGACGCGACCCGTTCGTCGTCGAGGTCGAACCAGTCGGGCCACACATGCGACGGGTGGTAGCCGGCCGCCGTCGCGGCCCGGTCGGCTTCCCACTCGTCGATCCAGCGGCGCGACCCGTGGCGGCGGCGGTGAATGGTGCGCCGGTCGACGCCGACACGAGCGGCGATCGCCGACGGCGAGTCCTCGTCGAGCAGGTCGACGAGGACTCCGAAGTCGAAGAGGCGGCCCGTCACCGGTTGGCCTTCCGTTGCCGCCAGCGGGGCCGGCTGTAGAGCGCTTCGGCGTCGCGGCACGGGTCGCAGCCGCATCCGTCGTTGTAGGTGGAACGGCGGCCGTGGGTGCGGCCGTGCAGGATCGGGCGGAGGTTGCGTTGCCGGCGGATCCTGTCTCGGCGGACGGGCGCGGTCACGACCTGGCCGCCTTCGACTGTTCGACGCGGCGCCACACGATGGAGCGGTGACCGAGGAACCAGTCGCCGCGTTCGCCGGTGTCGACGATCAGGCGGTGCTTCGCGAGCCGTTCGACGGCGGCGAGGATCGTCGACGTCGTCTTGCGTTTCCGGCGGTCGGCGTCGGGGCCGTCGTGGCGACCGATCAGCTCGCCGACGATCGACTTGTCGTCCGCGGTGTCGCGCCGGTCGAGCAGCGCGAGCACTTGCAGCTCCATGCCTTCGGGCTCGTAGGTCTTCGGGCGTGCCGTTTTGAGGGCTTTGCGGAACTTGACGTTGTGTGTCTCGTCCCAATCGGGGAACATCGAATCCGTCACGGCCTGCCTCCTTCGAGGGTGCGGTCGACGCGGCCGCGCTCGACCGTCAGCCACTCGCGGAGCACGGCGATCTCGCCGGCCGACGGCAGGTGGTGGCCGAGGTACTCGGCGAGCGCGGCCGCGACCGCTTCGAGCGTGTCGACAGGAAGGGATATGCCGGCGTCCGTCGGGGGCGTGGTCGCTACGGCGTCGACGACCATCCACGAGCCGTCTTCGAGTAGCGCCTCGACGATGCCGGCGGTCCCGCCGACGGGCCGCCAGACGTGCAGCCGGACAGTGTCGGTGTGGACGGCGCGTTCTATGTGGGCGCGGTACGTCATGATGCGCCGCCACATGCCGAGCAGAGGTCGGCGGCGACCCACGAGCACGGCGGCTGGCACGCGTTGTCGTCGGTGCATCCGCACACGCGGCAAGCTCGCACCGAGTGAAACGGTACGAACTCGGCATCGCTCTTGACGTAGAGCGGATGCCTAGGAGCGCCGATCTTCGTGGTGCCGAGGCAGAACCAGCCGCCCGTGAACCACTCTTGGAGCGGCGACTTGGCGAGGCGGGCGAAGATGTTCGCTCCCCACGCTGCGACGACCATCCCGATGCCGTGGTCGCTGAGCACGGCATCCCAATGGCGATGGTTGTCCGGCCCGACTACATCGATCCCCGCTGCGGCCGAGTCGTACAGGTCAGACGGGTTCGGCGAGCGATAGGCGAACAGGTTGACGACCTCGATGCCGTTGTATCCCTCGCGGCGAGCGAAGCTCATGCAGCGTCGGATGGTCGGGTCATCGACAGAGGCGTCGGCCGTGCTCGGGTTGAGCATCACCCACGCCATGCGCTCGCCGATGCCCCAAGTGCGGCTGAGGCGGTATCGGTAGCGTTCGCAGTCGGACAGCTCGGCGCCTGCTGTCGGCTCGGTCATGACGCCTTCTCCTTCGCCCGCTCGACGCGAGCCTTCGCGGCCTTCGCTTCGGCCCGGCCCTTCGCCTTGTCGGTGACCTCGGCGATGTAGGGCTTGCCGTCGTCGGTGGTGTCGAACGACAACGACTTGTCTTCGAGGCCGGCGACGATCGCGTCGACGTGTATGTCGGTCGCGTAGTGGTAGTCGACGATCGACTGCGCTTCGAGGTCGTGCCAGCCCTTGCCTTTGACGTAGGCGAGCCAGCCGGCTTCGTCGGCGTCGTCGTCCGGCGGTCCCGCCGGCGGCGACGCGCCCTCAGTCGCGTCGCCGCCGGCCGGCTTCGAGCGCTCGGCTTCGAGCGCGGTTATGCGGGACGAAACAGCTTCGAGCTGGTCGCGCGTCCACGTCTTCGACGGGTCGATCTCGTGGTCGCGCATCCACTTGGCGTGAGCCACCTTCTCGTCGTCGGTCGGGTCGAGCGCCTTGAACCGTTCGCGGTTGGCCTTGCGGGCAGCGTCGTACTCGGCCCGCGACTCCCAGCCGTTCTCGAGAAGCCAGGCGTCGCGGTCGGGCGCCGTGGCGGCGGGCTCGTCGGGTTCGTCGGCGTGGCCGAGGTCGCCGCCCTTGTGCCACAGGTCGAGGGCGACACCGAACCGCATGGCGGCGTTACGGAGGGCGTCGCCGATCAGTTGTTTGTCGACGTCGTCCTTGCCGGCTTCGCAGGTGCCGACGCCGTAGCGGGTGACGCCGCCGACGGTTAGCGCGATCCACAGCGACGCGGTGCCGTCCCTCACGCACCGGGCGGCGGTGAGTCCCATGCGGTCGAGGAAGTCGCGGTCAGCGGGCTCCCATGTCCACTCGGGGTCGGCGTCGAGCAGCCGGTCGGTGACGGCGGCGTGGCCGGCGTAGTCGAGGTGAATCGACGGGAACTCGTGATAGCCGCCGCACTCGCGGCAGCTACCCTTTTCGCGCTCGTTCTTCGGCGTGGTCTTCCGGCCGGTGTAGCGGGGCAGTTTGCCGATCGCCTCGGCCGGCAGCGGCTCACGCAGCTTCGCGAGAGCGTCGAAGTCAGGGATGGTGTTCGTCATCACGACCCCCTCGCATGGACGAGCAGCGTGTGCGCGTGGTTGGCGACCAGCACTTCCCAGGCGGTGACGCGGCCGGGGCGGCACGCGAGCCAGCGGAAGCAGCGGCGGGCGGTGTCGCGGAGAATGGCGACGTTGACGGGGTTGACTTCGCCGATCTCGTCGTCGTCGACCCATTCGAGCTTGGGGGCGCCGGCGGCGAAGCCGAGGCAGTAGTAGGTGCGGTGCTCGCGGCCGCCGTCGTCGACGGCGTCGCGGTAGTCGACGACGGTGCCGCCGCGCGACGGCTCGTCGCCGACGCGTTCGGCCCACACACCGGAGCCGACGCGGATCTGATCTGTCCGCGCCGTCATCGGATCTCACCTCGGGGGGCGACGCCGAGCAGCTCGTCGTCCCACGCCGCGAAGTCGTGGCGGCAGATGCATTCGACCTTGCCGTCCTCGTCGACGCAGATCGCGCGGTGCTCGGCGCGGGCGTCGTCGCGGGCTTCGGCCCGGTCGCGGGCGCAGCCGTCGCACATGAACACGGCGCCTTCCCTGGTCGTTACCGGCCGTTCGGGGTTCTGGCAGATGTCGCAGACGGCGTCGGCGAACTCGTCAGCGAGGCGGTGCAGGTTGTCGCGGGACCGGGCGACCGTCGCGCGGTAATCCCGTCCGTAGCGTCGGGGGCTCATGGGTTATGCTCCTGTTCTCGAAACCCGTGCGGGGTTTCGGTTCCGCCACCCCCCGGTTAGCCGGGGGGTGGTTCGCGTGCGGGGTACGGCGGCAGCCACGCGGGCCGTGTTTCATGACCCGATCACCAGGCGTCCGGGGATCTCCCCCGGCACCATGCGGCCGCGTGGCTTCACCGTTCGGAGCCGGTCGGCTCCGCGTCGAGCACCGGGAACCGCGGGGGATGGGGGGCCCTTCGGTCCGATGCTCGACGCGCAACCGATCAGCGGTCACGTCTTCACCCGCCAAGACGCCGCCCACACCCGCAGGGTGCGGGGGCCGACGTCGATGCCGTAGCGTGCGTGGAGACGCGACGCGATTCGTTCCCACGACAGCCCGTCGCGGCGCATCGAACCGAGAAGGTCGGGCAGCTTGCCGTCGGTCAGCGCGAGCGCCATGCGTTGCGCCGGTGATTCACGGGCTGGCGTCGTAGGCTTCGTCACGCCAACGATCCTGACACGTTCACCGTTGCAGTGTCAACGGTTTACGGAAACTTTGACGGACTAAATGTGGTGGCCCGTTGCTAGGCGACTCGCGCATGTCGTACAGTCACGACCATGGCACGAAAGAAGACGACACCCGTAGGCGGGGTGACGGATGCCGGCGCCGCGGCTCGTAATCGAGCCCTCGCCGTCATCAAGGCACTCATGGGCTATCGAGACGTCAGCGGCCGCCAGCTCGCGGCCGAGCTGGGGATGACCCAGCCTCAGCTCTCGGAGCGGCTCTCAGGCAAGCGGCGGATGAGCGTCGAAGAGATGGCGACGATCGCCGACTACTTCGGCGTCCCGATCGGCGCCCTCTTCCACGAGGTGCCGCTGGATTTCAGGAGGGGCGCTAGCGGGGGATCGAAGTATGCTTGAACTCGTTGAGCTCGGGCCATCCGCTCACGAGGTCGACCGCCCGCTCGATGGTCTTGGTGGCGAGGGCTCCGTCACCCTTGGGACGGTTCATGAACCGGATGAACACGGCCTGGTCGTTCTGGATGAAGGTTGGGACCCCCCACACCGCGCTGTCACCCGCGGCCTCCTCATGTTCTTTGCGGAACTGCTGGAGGGGCCACCCGTCGTCGATCTCCGCGAACACGGCTTCGGCATCGGCGCCCGCGGACGCCAGGGCCTTCTTAACGACGTCAGGGTCCCGGATGTCACCGCCCTCGTCGAAGCGGGCACGGAAGAGAGCGATGTGGGCGTCGAGGAACTTGGCCGGAAAGCGGTCCCGCACGACGATGCCGGCCTGCATGGCGAGGAGGCCGGGCGCCTTGGACTCGTCGTCCCATACGTCGGGTTCGCCCTCCTTCACGTGTACCTGGCTCAGCGAGAACGGCGCGAAGCGGACGTCCCAGTCTGCGCCCGCACGCAGGCCTTCGACCACGTGTTCATGGGCGTTGCGGGCGAACGGGCAGCGGTAGTCCCAGGTCACAGCGAAGGTGGTGGTCATAGTCCATACAACTTCGCCGGTACATCGAAGTATTCCTGTAACCAGTCATATCGGCCCAGATCGGCCCAGATCGGCCTAGATCCACCCAGATCCGCCTCGAATCCGTCCTCAGTCAGGCTTCGGCAGCGGAAACCAGCGGCGGCCCACCGTCCCGAGGGCTGCCCCGATGACGAGCCCGGCAGCCACATCCGACGCGTGGTGGATCTTCACGTAGACGCGGCTCGTAGCCACTACGCCCGCCACTGCCACATACAGCGGCCAGAGCCGGTCGTCGTCGGACAGGAGGATCGCCGCGCACGCCGCCGATGTGGCGTGGCCACTCGGGAAGCTCGAGGTGAGCGGCTGGCGCAAACGGTAGGGTCGCACGCCGTCGAAGACCGGCCGGCTCCGGCCGAACAGCGATTTGATGCCGAGGTTGACCACCGCCGACTCGATGCCAACTCCGAGCCCCACTCGCACCGCGGCGTGCCAGTCGTGTTCGGACCTCAGACCTCGCAGCGCGCCCAGCATGAGCCAGATGACGCTGTTGTCGCCGAGTTCCGACGCGGCATAGAAGACGCGATCCGCCACGGGGTGACCGCGTACCCGGTCGAGGTGGCCGTCGACGGCGTCATCGAATCGGGCGACCTCCTGGCGGAGGCGACGGGGGATCGTCAGGCGCACGCGTCGGCGTGCTCCCGGTAGTGGGCGGCAAGCGACCGGATCGGCTGTTCGGCCGCCGCGCCGTTGCGCCGAGCCGCCTCGACGACCGCGGTGGCGGAGGTGTCGTGCACCCGGTACATCTCGCTCGTGGTGGCGGATCGCCACCACTCGGGCGCCCCATTCCCTTCGGCCTCGTCGGTGCCCCCTGATGCGAGGGAACCGAGGAGCTCGGTACAGCGATCGTTCCGGTCCGCGAGGTGGGCCAGCTCAGCGCGCAGATCGAAACCTTGGCGCGCCGGCCGCGGGGCCGCTTCGTAGGCGGCGAGGGCCTGCCGGAAGTCGTGGACCCAGGGAGGGTCGTCGACTCGCCCGATCGCGACGGCATCGCCCACGACGATCTGTCCGCCCGTAACGGCACGCGCGCACCAGCCCGCTCGGCCGACTAGCTGGCGACGGAGCCCGGGCCGAACGTCGTCCATCACCCCGCACGGCACTCTGGGCTTGACCACCTCGAGGCGGACCGAGCCGATCTCGAGGACGTCGCCAGCCGAGATGGTCAAGCCCCGGACGCAGAGTTGCTCCCGGATCTGTCCGGGCTGGAGGTCGAGGTCGTCGAGCACCTCGGCTTCTACGAGTACCACCTGGCGGCTCGACCCCGGTCGACCATGGTGGTCGCCTTCGAAACCGCGGTCCGCGACCACAGTCGCCTCCGTCATCGCCTCAAGCTCACCGCGCTTGGCGGGGGTCCGATGAAGCCCCTCGACCCGACCGCTCACCATTTCCCAAGGCTAGATCGGTCCCAAGGGCTCGACGGGCACCAAGGGCTGGAGGCGTCGTCTGCGGCGCGTGCTCTGTCAGACGGCGAGGGCGAGGCTCGGGGCGTCGGCCGGGTTGCCGCCCCAGGCAGGGCAGTAGGACCGGAAGGCGCAGTAGTCGCAGAGCCGAGAAGGGCGGGGCCGGAAGTCGTCGCGCTCGCACGCCCGCTCGACTGCGGTCCACACGGCCCGGGTGCGCTGCTCGAGGCCTCGGATCGACTGATCCGACGGGACCGTGCTGATCGCAACCGGATCACGCAGGTGCAGCAGCTGAACCCGGGCAGGCCGCCGGCCGAAGACCCGCTGACACAGGAATGCGTAGAACTGGACGCCCGCCATGCGCGCCATCTCGTAGTTGGCGCCGGGGGAGCGGCCCGTCTTGTAGTCGGTGACGACAAATTCGCCGTCGGCGTCGAGCTCGAGGCGGTCGATGATGCCGCGGAGGGTGAGCGTGCCGAGCTGCACCTCCAGCATGATCTCGGTGCCGATGACCTCGACGCCACCGGGATCCTCGAGGTCGAAGTAGTTGCGGACCAGGGTCTCGGCGTCGGACAAGAACTGCTCCTCGGTCTCCTCGCCGAGGTCGAGGTTGTCGTACTCAGCGTCGGCGCTGAGCTCACGCCAACCCTGGGCGAGCCCCGCGATGGCCACGTCGACGGTGCGCCCGTCTGGCGGCTCGGCGAAGAGGAGCTCGAGGGCCCGGTGTACGAGCGTGCCCTTGGCGGTCCAGACTGACGGGGGCTCAGGCAGCTTGTCGATGGCCGAGAAGCGGAACGCGAGCGCACAGTCCTTGAACGAGGAGACCTTCGACGGGCTGAGGCTGCTGGGCAGCGGCAGGCTCATACCTCGACAGTACCGCCCTGCTGTGACACGCGCACTACATTGATGTAATTCCCGCCGAACTTGAGGCAATAACGATCGGAAGCCGATCGTTATTGCCTCAAGTTCGGCGGGTCAGAGGTTGGTGGCGAGGGCGACGACGCCGCCTGCGGTAGCGATGCCGAGGATCGCAACGCGGACGAGGCGGTCGGGGAGCCTGGGGGCGGCGGCCGTCCCGGCGATCCAGCCGGCGGCGAGGCCGGCCACGAGCCCGGCCGCGAGCGGGGGCGAAGGTGACGGAAGGCCCAGACTGAGCAGCCCGACCAATCCGAGAAAGAAGAAATAGAACTGCAGGGTCGAGCGCGATCGGCTGGGATCCCACCCCGCGTTGACGGCGTACAGGGCGACGGCGGGGCCTCCGATCGCCGCGGTCACGTTCATCCCGGCGCTGATGAAGCCGGCGACGATCGCACCTCCAGCACCACGAGCGCGTGCGACGCGGAGTCCGAAGAAGAGGGCGGCTGCGCTCGCGATGGTCATCGCTCCCGCCGCGACGGCGAGCAGGCGAGTGTCGACACGCGCCAGCAGCCACGCGAGCAGCGGGGTGGCCGCGAGGGCCGGGATCAGCAGCAGGCTGCCCTCCCGCACCATCACGTGCCGGTGTTCTCTTATCAGGATGGCGAGGTTGATCCCGAGCCCGAGCAGGATGGCGGTCCGCACCCCTTCGCGAGCGTCGGTGAGCGCGATGAGGAAAGGCGCGCAGACGAGCGCGAATCCGATGCCTGTCACTGCTTGGGCACCGGCTCCTGCCGCGACGGCCAGGGCGGCGAGCGCGACCTTCAACGCGCGTGGACCGCGAGGAACGCGGCGACATGGGCGCCGACGCCCTCCGGGTCTTCGAGGGGGCCGAAGTGGCCGAGTCCTTCGAAGACGTGAGTTCGCGCGTCGGGGAGCCGGGAGGCGTGCGCCTCGATCACCGACGGTCCGAACGCATCCGTGTCGGCGCCACACGCGACCGTTACCGGACACTTCACTTCGCTCAACCGGGCGAAGGCGCCGTGCGTTCCGCTCATTTCGTAGGTGCGCGCCTCGTTCTCACCTCGGCACTTGAGGCGGACGGTGCCGTTGGGCAGATCCTCGAAGCCATGGTCGACGTAGGCCCGGAGCGCGGCCGGAGCCAGGGTGTTGAACGGCGGCTTGCCGGCGTAGTTGTCGTAGGCATCGTCACGGCCCGCGAAGGTCTCCCGCCGCCGCCGCGCGCCCGCGGCCAGCGGGTTCGCGCGGCTGCTCGGCATCGGCGCCGGATCGTCGCTGGGAATCACGACGGGCTCGTAGCCGTAGATCGCCCGGAAGGTGCCGGGCCGCTCTTGCTCGGCGAGGAAGATCGCGGCCGCGCCCGCGGAGTGTCCCACCGCCACCGGACGATCAGCGTCGAGGGCATCGACGACGGCCAGCAGATCCCGTGCGAAGCCGTGCCACTCGAAGTTGCCGTCGGGGGGCACGTCGGTGTCGCCGTGGCCGCGTTCGTCGAACGACCAGCAGTGAAACGAGGCTCCGAGCACCTTGGCCATCGGCTTCCACACCATGCCGTGGAACCCGGTGGCATGGGCGAGGATGAGGGGCGGCCCGTCGCCGCCCAGGTCGTGCACCGCGACGCTGATCCCGTCGCTCGTGGTCGCCCGCATGGCGCTCGACCCTACCCCGGTGGGCGCTTGCTACCGTCGGAGCACATGCGCATCGACCCCGAGGCGTGGGGCGTCTCCCCGGGCTACCACGACATCGGCGGCACCTGGCGAGAAGCCCCCCAGTCCACGGTGCGGGCGGTCTTGGAGACGATGGATGCCACCGGACCGATCCCTCCTGCCGGGGTCCCGGTGTGGACCGTGCGAACGAACGAGGAGGCTGTGCACCTCGGCGGCCGGTGGGAGCTTCATGGCGAGAACGGCGAGTACGAGCGTGTCTCCGGGACGATGCCAGTGCCCCCGCCCGGCTATTACGACCTGCTCAACGAGAACGATGGGCGTCGGGTGAGGCTCATCGTCGCTCCCCCCGCGTGCCATCTCCCTCCCGACCTCCGCACCTGGGGATGGGCGGTCCAGCTCTACGCGCTGCGGTCACGGCAGAGCTGGGGTATCGGCGACTTCGCCGACCTTCGGCGGCTCGGCGAGTGGTCCTCCGACCACGGCGCCCGGATCGTGCTCGTCAATCCACTGCACGCGCCGACACCGGTCGCTCCCGTGGAGCCGAGTCCCTACTTCCCGAGCAGCCGGTGCTTCTACAGTCCTCTGTACCTGCGAGTCGAAGAGGTTCCCGGCGCGGACGAGCTCGGCGACGACCTCCAGCGGGCCGCAGCCGTTGGGCACGCTCTCAACGACAAACGGGAGATCGATCGCGACGAGGTGTGGCGGATCAAGAGCGAGGTGCTCGAACGGTTGCACGCGCGCTTCACGGGTGCCCCGGAGTTCGACGACTTCTGTGAGACGGCCGGACGTCTGCGGGAGTTCGCGACCTTCTGCGCGCTAGCCGAGTGGTACGGCCCCGACTGGCGGGAGTGGCCGGAGGACTATCAGCATCCCGACTCGCCCGATGTAACGCGCTACGCCGACTCCGTCGCCGACCGGGTGCACTTCCACATGTGGCTGCAGTGGCACCTCGACCGTCAGCTCGCCGCCGCCGGCACCCGCGCCGGGCTCGTTCAGGACCTTGCCATCGGGGTCGACCCGGCGGGCGCGGACGCGTGGTTGTGGCAGGACCACCTCGCGTTCGACATGAACGTGGGGGCACCACCCGACGCCTTCAACACCCAGGGCCAGGATTGGGACTTCCCGCCCTTCGACCCGTGGCGCCTCCGCGCCAGCCAGTTCGAGCCGTTCATCCAGACGGTTCGCGCCGGCCTGAGGCACGCCGGCGGCCTCCGCTTCGACCACGTGATGGGACTGTTCCGCCAGTTCTGGATCCCTCGGAAGGCGCGACCGGCTGCGGGCGTCTACGTGCAGTACCCCTGGGAGGAGCTACTGCACATCCTCGCCCTCGAGAGCTACCGCGCCGGCGCCTGGATAGTCGGGGAGGATCTCGGAACGGTCGAGCCGTTCGTACGAGAGGAACTCGCCTCCCGCGACGTGCTGTCGTACCGGCTCCTCTGGTTCGAGGAAGAGCCACCGGCGAGGTATCCCGAGCACGCCCTCGCGGCGATCACCACCCACGACCTGCCGACGGTTGGAGGGTTGTGGAACGGTACCGACGTCGAGCGGCAGAAGTCGTTGGGGGTGCGACCGAACGTCGAGGGCATGGCCCGGCTGCGTGAGCGGTTGGGCGAACTGGCCGGCGTCGGCGACGACGCGCCGGTCGAGGACGTCACCGTCGGCGCGTATCAGCGGCTTGCCGAGGCTCCCTCGATGGTCGTGGCCGCCACGATCGAGGATCCACTGGGAGTCGAGGAACGCCCGAACTATCCCGGAACCCTGGTGGATACCAACTGGTCGGTCGCGCTGCCGGTCCCGCTCGAGGAGATCGAGACCGACCCGACGGTCGACCGCGTCGCCGCGGCCCTGAACGAGAGGCATCAGGCCCCATGAGGTTGCCGGTCAACCCGCCCGTGTCACCGATGCTCGCCAAAGCGGTGAAGGCCATGCCGGATGGCGATGACATGCTCTATGAGCCCAAGTGGGACGGCTTTCGCTGCATCGTCTTCCGCGACGGCGACGAGATCGAACTCGGCAGCAGGAACGGACGCCCCCTCACCCGGTACTTCCCCGAAGTCGTCGAAGCGATCCGCGGCCAGTTTCCAACCCGGGTCGTCATCGACGGGGAGTTGGTGATCGTGTCGGCCGACGGGCTCGACTTCGACGCGCTGCAGCTCCGCCTGCATCCCGCCGCGTCCCGCGTGCAGAAGCTCGCCGCTGAAATCCCCGCGAGCTTCGTGGCTTTCGACCTGCTCGGCCTCGGCGACGACGATGCCAGGACCTTGCCGCTCCGCGACCGCCACAAGCTGCTCGTCGACCTCCTCTCGAATGTCGAACCTCCGCTCTACGTCTCGCCCGCGACGACCGACTTCGACCAGGCAGTCGACTGGTTCAACCGCTTTGAGGGAGCCGGATTCGACGGCGTGATCGCCAAGCGGCTGGCCGATCCGTACAAGGAGGGAGAGCGGATCCAGTTCAAGGTTAAGCACGAACGGACCGCCGACTGTGTGGTCGCCGGCTTTCGCTGGCACAAGAGCGGGGGTGTGATCGGGTCGCTGCTCCTCGGTCTGCACGACGGCGACGGCAGGTTGCATCACGTCGGCGTCTGTGGCGCCTTCTCGAATGCGCGCCGGAAGGAGATGGTCGACGAACTGGCGGTTTATCGGGATGACGCGCTCGAGGGGCACCCCTGGCGCGACTGGGCTGAGGCCGCCGCCCATGAGAAGGGCCAGAGGCTGCCCGGTGGTCAGAGCCGCTGGAACGCGGGCAAGGACATGAGTTGGGAACCGCTCCGGCCCGAGCTGGTCTGCGAGGTCGCTTACGACCACCTGCAGGGCGATCGGTTCCGCCATGCTGCTCAGTTCCGTCGCTGGCGGCCCGATCGTGACGCCGCCTCCTGCAAGTATGACCAACTCGAGGCCATCCCCCCGCGCGAACTGGCCGAGATCTTCCGAACTTGAGGCAATAACGAACGGAATCCGTTCGTTATTGCCTCAAGTTCGCCGGTCGGGAGGGTCAGGAGGGTCAGGAGGGGGACGAGGCGACCGCCTCGTCCTTCCAACGCTTGTAGTCGACCTTGCCGTTGGGCGCGCGCTCGATCGAAGGCACCAGGATCACCCGCTTGGGCGCCTTGAAAGCGGCGAGACGCGACCGTACGTGCCCGATCACCTCGTCGGAGCCGAGGCTGTCTTCGGCGCCGGCGTGCGCTTCGACGACGGCGACGATCGCTTCGCCCCACTTCTCGTCTGGCACACCCACGACGACGGCGTCGCGGATTCCCGCGTGTTCCTTCAGGACCTC
The DNA here is from genome assembly GCA_964632885.1 of uncultured Acidimicrobiales bacterium. Taxonomy (GTDB): domain Bacteria; phylum Actinomycetota; class Acidimicrobiia; order Acidimicrobiales; family CAZWDB01; genus CAZWDB01. Next base: position 47,410 of record CAZWDB010000003.1, read on the forward strand.
TTCGACCTCTTCGGGGTACACCTTCTCGCCGCCGGTGTTGATGCATTGCGAGCCGCGGCCGAGGAGCTTGAGGGTTCCGTCGGCCTCGACCGTCGCGTAGTCGCCCGGGATCGAGTAGCGCTCGCCGTCGACGACCCGGAACGTGCGCTCGGTCTTCTCCGGGTCCTTGTAATAGCCGACCGGCTGGCGCCCTTTCACCGCCACCATGCCGATCTCGCCCGAGCCCGGCTCGACCTGGCTGCCGTCGTCGGTGATGACGCGTGCGTTCGCGCCCAGCTGGAACTTCGCGGTCTTGGACTGGCCGCCCGCGCTCGACACCGAGCTTCCGAGCCCGAGCGCTTCGGACGAGGAGAACTGGTCGGCGAGCAACATGCCGCTGTGGTGCTTGAGGAGCCCCTGCTTCGTGGCTTCGCTCCACATCACGCCGGAGGAGATCATTACCTTGAGCGACGAGATGTCCCAGCGGCCCGGGCTGGCGTCGAGGGCTCTGAGCATCGGCTTGGCGAAGGCGTCGCCGACGATCGCGATCGAGTTGACCTTCTCCCGCTCGATGGCGTCAAGCAGTTCCTCGGCGTCGAAGTGCCGGCTCGGCAGGGTGACGATGGAGCCGCCGCCGAATAGCGCGCCGAAGGAGCTGAAGGCGCCGGTGCCATGCATGAGCGGGCAGGCGGGGAGCCCGACGTTGCCAGGTGCCGTGACCCGCTCCGCTACGAGGGCGAGGTCCTGGTCGGGTGGATAGGCGCCGCCGAGCGAGGCCGACAGCGTCTGGAAGAGGTCGTCCTGACGCCACATCACGCCTTTAGGCATGCCGGTGGTGCCGCCCGTGTAGAGCATGTAGATGTCGTCACCGTCGCGGCCCCACGGTGGCGAGGTACGACCGGGGTTCGATCCCGCGACGGCCTCGTAGGAGTCGGCCCACTCTGGGCACGGGCCCGAGCCGTCGTCGACCCAGAGCCAGCCCTTGATGTTCGGCAGCTTTCCGCGCAAGGTCTCGATGCGGTCGGCGAATGAGCCGTGGAAGACGACTGCGACCGCATCCGCGTTGTCCCACAGGTAGATCAGCTCGTCGTCTGCATACCGGTAGTTGGTGTTGACCGGCACCAGCGAGGCCTTCATGATCCCGAACAGCGACTCGAGGTATTCGGGCACGTTGTAGAGGTACTGGGCCACCTTGTCCTGCTTCTCCACGCCAAGGTCGAGCAGCCAGCGGGCGACACCGTCGGCCCGTTGGTCGAACGCGCTCCAGGCGACTCGCCGGTCGCCATGCACCAGGGCGGGCGCGTCGGGAATCTGCTCGGCGATCGTCTCCCAGACGTCGGCGAAGTTCCATCCGGACACAGCTACCCCCAAGAGTCGTTTGCGGTCGTGCGTCAGTCTACGGACGGGACCCTGCCCACATCCCACTCCACGTAGGATGCAGCGCGATGGACTTCGATCTCCCGGGTGACGATGATCCGCGGCGGCTCGAGGTGCGCGAGTGGCTGGCGGCCAACCCGAGCCCGTCCGGCCGCCAGCTGGCCGAGGCGGGACTCGTCGCGCCCCACTGGCCCCGGCCGTGGGGCCTCGACGCCGACCCGATCCACCAGCTGATCATCGACGACGAGTTGCGGCGTGCCGGTGTCAGCCGCCCGGGCAATGTCATCGGCATCGGCTGGGCAGGTCCGACCCTCATCCACGCCGGCACCGAGGAACAGAAGCAGCGCTATCTGTTCCCACTGCTCGCCGGGGAGGAGATCTGGTGCCAGCTGTTCAGTGAGCCCGGTGCGGGCTCCGATCTGGCCAACCTCGCGACCCGCGCTGTCCGCGATGGCGACACCTACGTAATCAACGGGCAGAAGATCTGGACCTCCGTCGCCCACAACGCCGCCTTCGGCATCCTGATCGCCCGCACCGACCCCGACGCACCCAAACACAAGGGCATCTCCTACTTCATCTGTCCCATGGACACGCCCGGGATCGAGGTCCGGCCGATCATCGAGATGACGGGGAGTCACACCTTCAACGAAGTCTTCTTCACCGACGTCCGCATACCGGCGGAGAACCTCGTGGGCGACGAGCACGAGGGCTGGACCCTCGCCAAGGTCACCCTGGGAAACGAGCGGGTGTCACTTTCGCGGGAGGGCGCGCTGTGGGGTCGCGGTCCGACCGCGCACACCTTGATCGACGTCGTGAAAGAGCACGGTGGCATCGCGGATCTACCCTTCCGCCAACGGCTCGCCCAGCTCTACATCGAGGCCGAGATCTTGCGCCTGATCCGACTTCGCACCGTGTCAGCTCAGGTCAAGGGCCAGCAGCCCGGAGCCGAGGCATCGGTTCGAAAGGCGCTGGCCGACGAGCATGGTCAGCACATCATGAACCTCGCCAAGGACCTGGCCGGCGCGGGCGGGATGGTCGCCGGCACGGGCCCCCTCGGTAGCCGCGACCCGCAGTGGCACTACGGCTTTCTCTTCTCGGCGGCTCTCACCGTCGGCGGCGGGACGTCAGAGGTGCAGCGCAACATCGTGGCCGAGCGGGTTCTCGGACTGCCCCACGACATCGATGTGGAAGCTGGTCAGACGTGGTCCGACGCCCAGCGCCATGGCGTCCCTACGACCGCTCGCGGGTAGTCCTCGAGTAGCCAGCGGCTGAAGTTGCGCCGCGTCCATCCACTGAGGCCCGCGATCCGCAGCACCCGCTCGGCCCGCGCCGGCGATGAGAGCACCTGCGACAGCGCCCCGGCCAGCTGGTTGTCGAGGCGGATGCTGCGGCCGACGTCAGCCGCGTAGCGTCTGGCCGCACCAGCCGGGTCGGCGGGTCCGGCTCGCAGGATCGCGATGCCGGCCGCGGCTCCCGACTCCAGCGCCTGGCCGATGCCCTCGCCCGTCATCGGGTCCGCGAGCCGGGCCGCGTCGCCGGCAAACAGCGCTCGTCCGCCGCCAGCGGAGAGGAGTTCGCGGTCGAGGTGACAGGGGATCGGCCACGCTTTGTGGGGCGCTTCCGGTTCGCAGTCCGGTCCGAGGACCGACGCCACGTGGGGCCGGCTCAGCACCTCCGGCCACATCTGCTTCATGGCGCCAGTAGCGGTGTCGCCCCGTAGGAGACCGAAGCCCACGTTGGCGCGGCCATCGGGCAAGGGGAATGACCAGACGTAGCCGGGCACGATGTCGGGCTCGAACCAGACCCACATTGTCGTCCGGGCGTCGTCGCCGACGTGGCGGAAGTACTGACGGAATGCGTGCCATGTGCCGAGAAAAGGTTTCTCCGCACGAGAAGGCTCCGGCGCGAGCGCTTTCCGGAGCGGAGACCACATGCCGTCGGCACCGATCGCGAAGTGGGCGCGGAGAGGTCCAAGACCCTCCACGTCGATCTGTACGGTGCCGTCTTCGACGCGCGCGCCATTCAGCGCGTGGCCCTCGTGGACCTTCACCCCTGCGGCTCGAGCGACGTCGAGGAACGCGGCGTCGAGGTCGGACCTGCGCGCGATCCCCGTTGGAGGCAAGGGGAGCCGGTATGCCCGGCCGGCGGGCGAGCGCAGGACCGCCTCACCAACGGACTGCCACGACAGCACGTCGCGAGGCTGCAATCCGAGCGCCTCGTACCGTCGCACGGCGGCGGTGGTGACACCGTCTCCGCAGCACTTGTCGCGTGGGAACACCGCTTTGTCGACCAGCACGACGTCGCGTCCCGCTCGAGCCAGCGTCACGGCGGCAGCCACCCCGGCCGGTCCACCGCCGATGACGGCTACGTCGATCGTGTCGGCACGGGGACTGATCACTGCAGTGGTTTGTCGAGAAGGTCGCGGAAGGCCGCTTCGAGGTCGGCGTGGTGAAACTGGTAACCGGTCGCCTTCGCTTGAGCGCACTCGACTCTCTGGGACGACAGGATGTCGTCTCCGAAGTCTCGTCCCACTATCGCCCACAGCGCCGCGCGCGGAACTGGCGTCACCGCGGGCCTCCGTAACACACGCCCCAGTGTCCGCGTGAACTCGCGGTTGGTCACGGGATGAGGGGCGGTGCCGTTCAGAGCACCTCGCACTTCGTCGTTCGTCAGCGCGTGTTCGATCAGACCGACTTCGTCGTCGATCGCGATCCAGCTCCACCACTGGTGTCCGGATGCCAGCCGGCCGCCGACACCGAAGCGGAAGAACGGGAGCAGCCGGCCCATGAGCCCGTCCGAGCCGCTGAGCACCAGCCCGGTACGTAGGAGTACCACCCGCACGCCCGCTTCCGACGCCGGGACGGTCGCGGCCTCCCACTCGCGGCAGAGCCCGGCCAAGAAGCCGCGGCCCGATGAACTGACCTCGGTGAGCACCTCGTTCCCGCGGTCGCCGTAGTAGCCGATCGCGGAGGCGTTAATGAGGACCTCGGGGGGCTGTTCGAGTCCCGCGAGCGTCTCCGCCAGTAGGCGGGTTCCCCGAACGCGGCTATCGCGAACCTCCTGCTTGACCTTCTCGGTGCCGCGTTGGTCACCGATGCTCTTACCCGCCAGGTTCACGACCGCCTGCACGCCCTCGAAGCCGCTGGCGTCGATCGTGCCGGCCGCCGGGTCCCACGGGATCTCGCCCGGCGTTTTGGCCTCGCGTCGAACTACTCGGATCGTCTCGTGGCCCCGTGCCTCGAGGTCGGCAACGAGAGCGGAGCCGATCAGTCCTGACGACCCCGTGACTGCCACGCGCACAGCGCCACGTTAACCCCGAAGTCGGTGTTCAGCAGTTGACGCCCTCCTTCGGGCGGTAGGTCGCGAAAACGTGGTCGACCTCGACGCGGCCGTCCTCGTAGGTGCGGGTGCGTTCGGTACGGACGCGGGTGCAGTTGCCGCGTCGTCCGGTCGTCTGGCCCGTCTGATCCCCCGTGGCGTACTTCGTGGAGTAGAGCGACACCCGGATCGACGTCGAGGTGTAGCTCGGCCAGATCAGCACACCGTACGGCGTGGAGTTCTTGATCTTGAGGTCTGGCTTGGGGAAGGAGAGCGTTGCCTCCCGGCCGTACGGGTAGCGGCTGATGTAGATGCTGTGCGCCTGGTACTCGTCGAAGTCGAGACCGGCAAAGAACGCCGCGTTGAACAACGTGGTCGCGAACTGCGAAATACCTCCGCCCACCGACTCGCTGAAGTGTCCATCCTCGATCACAGGGGCGGAGACGAACCCCTTTTCACGAGTGCGCCGGCCGACGAAGTCGTTCACCGAGAACGACTCGCCCGGTTCGATGATCTGGCCCCGGATCAGATCCGCGATGTGGTGGATGTTCTTCACTCGCGGCTGTCCCGCGGGATGGTTGGTCGCGAAGGTCGCTACCTGCTCGGCGATGCCGAGGGCGAGCGCTTCTTCTTCGGTCCGCTCGGGTGGCACCTCCTTCAGAGGTAGACGGATCTCACCGGGACCCGGGTTGAAGACCGCTTGTTGGAGCGCGCGCACCGCCGTGTCCGCGCAGCACGTCGTTCCCGGTACGCCCGGTACCAGCTGTACCGTGCCGTTGACGATGTCGAAGGTCGTCTCCTTCGGCGGCTGTCCCGCCTCACCCAAGAGCTCGGCGACGTCGCCGACGGCGTGGTCGCCGTCGATCGTGAGGCGCAGCTCGCCCCGGGAGTTGACTTCCGTCGTCACCCATGAACGCACCATGGGAAGGGGAACGGATGCCTTGGCGGTTCCCGCCTGAACGGGGATCGGATCGATGACCCTCGCCTGCGCGTCGCCCGCCAGCCGTTCCGCCGCCGTGATCGGGATTCTCGGTGGGATCTCACCGCGGTCTACCTCGACGACGACGGGGAGGCCCTTGGCAACCGCATCCGGAAGCCGGTCGATCACCTCGCGGTAGTCGATCCCGGTGCCCGGCTTGCCCTCGACCGCCACGAAGGCGCCGTCCTCGTACCTGACGGTCGGCTCCCTGGGTGACTCTCGCGGGCCGGGATCTAGGGCGAGCACGGTGTCATGGACGCTGGCTGTCTTCACCGAGATCCGGACCGGCGCCTGGCGGGGCCGGACGAACGACAGCGCCCAGCCCCAGACGCGCGCCGGGCCCGATCCGCTGCGGCCAACGCGGAGGGCGGCCCTCATGGTGTCGTCGGGCACCAGCGAGACACCGAGCGCGCTGGTGTCGGTTTTGAACCCTCCTCGCGGTGCCTCGACGCGCACGGGCGCCTCTTCGAATGCCGCCGCGACCTCCTCCACCTTCGCCGCGAGGGCGGACGCGTGCATGCCGCCGATGTCGTGGCCCGCGAGCCGCACGTTCCGGGCGACGGTGTCCTCGGCGCTCGACGACAGTCCCCAGGCCGCGACGAAGCCCGCAGCCAGCAGGAGTACCACGGAAAACCCCAGTACGCCGCCGCGGTTACGGAGAAGTGACATCCACTGCATTAGGTCGGATAACGATATGGCGCCAGGTCGGGAAACTGGTCGCGGTGGGCGTCTCGTCCGCCCCGTGCCGGAGGTCACTAACCTGCGAGCATGCGCACACGGTTAACCGACGTCCTCGACATCGAGCACCCGGTAATGCTCGCCGGAATGGGCGGCGTCTCCTACCACGGCCTCGTAGCGGCCGTTTCCGAAGCGGGCGGGTTCGGCTGCCTCGGTGCCTCCACGATGGGGGCCGAGATGGTTCCCGAGATCCGGGCGACCAAGGCACTTACATCGAAGCCCTTCGGCGTCGACCTTCTCACCGCCTCGGCCCGGGACCTCTCGACCCAGGTCCGTCAGATCATCGACGAAGGGTGCAAGGTGTTCGTCGCCGGTCTGGGCGTTCCCCGTGACGTGATCGATCTCTGCCACAAGCACGGTGTGCTGGTTATCAACATGTGCGGCAAGGTGCGCCACGCTCTTGCAGCGGTCGAGGCCGGATGCGACATCGTGGTGGCGCAGGGAACCGAGGCAGGTGGCCATACCGGCCAGGTCGCCACCATGCCGCTGGTTCCCCAGATCGTCGATGCCGTCGGCGACAAGGTGCCGGTCGTCGCCGCGGGTGGCATTTTCGACGGCCGTGGCTTGGCCGCCGCCCTTGCCCTCGGAGCCGACGGCATCTGGGTCGGCACCCGTTTCATCGCCACGCCGGAGGCGCGTTCGGTGCCCGGCTACAAGCAGAAGCTGGTCGAGATCCCCGAGGACGGCACGGTGATCAGCCGCGCGTACACCGGCAAGACCTGTCGGGTCGTCCGGAACGACTACACCCAGTATTTCGAGGAGCACCCCGACGAGCTGCAGCCGTTTCCCATGCAGGTCGGGCGGGCTTCCCAAGACGGGGCATTCCATCTCGGAGGAGACGAGTCCACCGAGGTCGACGCGGCGCGCGAGTTCATGCCGGCGGGGCAGGGCGCGGGCGCGATCCACGACCTCGTCCCCGCGGGCGAGCTGGTTCGCCGGTTCGTCGCGGAGGCGGAGGAGATGATCGACCGGCTGTCGGGGATGCGCACTCCAGCTTGAGAGACCCTGATGTCATGAGGCGGCTGCCGCCGCGCTGAGCAGGCAACGAGGAGGGACCAACGCATGGGTGACCAGATCTGGGTTGTCGACAACCAGCCCAGCCAGCGGTATCCGATCTACACCCGCGGCAACGTGGGCGAGGTGTTCCCGGAGGCGGTCGCGCCACTCTCCTGGACACTCGGCGCCATCCCAGGTGCGGAGCAGGGTTGGCGCGACGCCCTTGCCCGCTATGGAGCGTTCGACCGCGAGGAGTTTTCCAACGACGAGATCGAGGTGCTCGGGTGCTTCGGCGGTTACGCGTATCTGAACGTGTCGGTGTCGCGCATTTTCGCGGTCCGGACGCCCGGCCTCACCCCGGAGATGATGGATCGATCCATCTTTGGAGCGAGCGACGCGCCTCCGTACGTGCCCCAGCCGACCGATGAGAGCCCGGCCCACACCGAACGGATCATGCAGACGGTCGGTTGGATTCTCACCGCTGAGAGCCTCCCCGAGCTGTTCGACGACCAGCGGACGGTCGAACAGCTCGTCTCCGATCGGCCCGACCGTGAGAGCCTGACGAACGAACAACTCCTCGCCCAGGCGAGGGGATACATGGAGCTGTTCCGCCACTTGTTCGCCCAACACATCTTCATCACCTACTGCTCGACGGTCCCCGTCGGGATGCTCCAGGGCATCTGCGACGCCATCGGGCAGCCGGAGCTCACGATGAAGCTCGTCGCGGGGATCGGAGGCGTCGACTCGGCCGCTCCATCCTGGGCCCTCTGGGAGCTGGGGCGCGATGCCGCCCGGAGCAAGAGCGTCACCAAGGAGTTCGACGCCGGCGTGTCCGGCATCATCGAACGACTCCGACGGTCAGACGACGGCAGCGCGTTCCTTGCCAAGTTCGACGACTTCCTGACGGAGTACGGGTCGCGAGGACCCAACGAGTGGGAGATGCGCGCGCCGACATGGGGGACCCACCCCGAACTCGCGTTGCAGGCCGTTGACCGCATGCGCTTTGCGCCAGAGGCACACGACCCCGAGCGGCACCGGGCCGAGCGCCGCGCGGAGCGGGAGGCGGCGACCAAGGCGGTCGCCGACGCGCTCGAGGCCGACAAGGAGGTACAGGGCCAGTTCCTTGCGGCGGTCCGCGCCGCGGGCATCTTCCTCGCCGGCCGAGAGCGGACGAAGACCACGATCATCAAGGCTGTCCATGAAGCACGACTGATGTTCCACCAGATCGGCACCCGCATGGTCGCCGCCGGCCACTTCGACGATCCACTCGACTTCGGGATGCTCACCGATGTCGAATACGACGACTTCCTGGCCGACCCCGCGAAGTTCTCCACCACCATCCGCGAACGCGCTGCACTCTTCGCGAAGCTGCAGCGGCTCGAGCCGCCGTTCATCGTCAACGGTGTCGTGCCGCCGCTGGAGACTTGGAACGAGCGCGGTGCTGCGGTGGTCGATCAGGTCGGCAGCGGCGCCAGCCTCCCCGGCATCGCGGGGTGTCCGGGCATCTACACGGGCAGGGCGCGTGTGATCTTGCGTCCCGACGACCCGACCGCCCTCGAGCCGGGCGACGTTCTGATCGCACCGATCACCGACCCTGCATGGACACCGTTGTTCGTGACCGCAGGGGCGGTCGTCGTCGACGTCGGCGCCCAGATCAGTCACGCGGTGATCGTCTCGAGAGAACTCGGGATCCCGTGCGTGGTCTCGGTCACCGACGCGACCCGCCGCATCCCCGACGGCGCGACCATCACCGTTGACGGCAACACCGGCACTGTGACGGTGGAGTGAGCCGCTAGCCCTTAGGTTCGCCGTAGGGCTCGGCTGCTTCGTCGTAGCAGTCGGCGTGGAAGTGCTCAACGCGATTCCAGACGCCGTCCTCGTAGACGTTGCAAATCACCTGCCGAAGTTGAGCGCGCGCTACGAACTTCACCTGCGCGCCACAGTGGGCACAGATGGCAGAGTTGCCGGCTTCGACCGTACGTATCACCGCTCGGCTATGGATCATCTGCTGACTTGCCACGATTTGTATATCGGCAGGAACCCGGCCTCATATGAGTCCTTCTGCCCGTGAATGGCCCGGCTTGACGCCTGGGTTAACACCGTGTGATGGTGGCGGAGCGTCCGGGGACCGGGTGTGTCCGCCGTGCACCTGGCCCCGGGCGCACCTCGATACGCGGTGTCACCCGCGGACCAGTGGCCTGTACTGGATACGATGCGGCTGGTCGGCCTCGGCGCCGAGCCGTTTGCGACGGTCGGCTTCGTAGTCGGTGAAGTTGCCTTCGAACCACCTGACTTCGGAGTCGCCCTCGAACGACAGCACATGGGTCGCGATGCGATCGAGGAACCATCGATCGTGGCTGATGACGACGGCGCATCCGGGGAAGGCGACGAGCGCTTCCTCGAGTGCGCGCAGCGTGTCGACGTCGAGGTCGTTGGTCGGCTCGTCGAGCAGGAGAACGTTCCCGCCCGACTTGAGGACCTTCGCCAAGTGAACCCGGTTGCGCTCACCGCCGGAGAGGTCACCGACCTTTTTCTGTTGGTCGGAGCCCTTGAAGTTGAAGCCGGCAACGTAGGCGCGTCCATGAATCTCGCGTGTGCCTACCTTCATGTGCTCGATGCCGTCGGTGATCTCTTCGTAGACCGTCTTGCCGGCATCGAGCACGTCCCGACTCTGGCCGACGTAGGCGAGCTCGACGGTAGGGCCGACCCTTAGCGTCCCACTGTCGGGCTCCTCGGATCCCGTGATCATGCGGAACAACGTCGTCTTCCCCGCTCCGTTCGGGCCGATGACGCCGACGATGCCACCCGGCGGAAGCAGGAACGTGAGATCCTCCATCAGAAGCCGGTCGCCGTAGCCCTTGGTGACCGAGTGCGCCTCGATGACCACGTCACCCAGTCGGGGGCCGGCCGGTATCGCGAGCTCCAGTTTCTCGGGGCGGGCGTCGGCTGCGTCCGCCTCGGCGACCAGGGACTCATAGGCCGTTATTCGCGCCTTTCCCTTCGCCTGGCGGGCGCGGGGCGCCATTCGAATCCACTCCAACTCACGGGCGAGGGTGCGCTGGCGGGCCGAGTCGGACTTCTCTTGCTTCGCCAACCGGTCCTGCTTCTGTTCCAGCCAGCCGGAGTAGTTGCCCTTGAAGGGAATGCCCGCGCCGCGGTCTAGCTCGAGTATCCACTCGGCGACGTTGTCGAGGAAGTAGCGGTCGTGGGTGACCGCGACGACGGTGCCGCTGTACTCCTGCAAGGTGCGCTCGAGCCATGCGACCGACTCGGCGTCAAGATGGTTCGTCGGCTCGTCGAGGAGCAGCAAATCCGGGTGCTGGAGCAGCAGGCGGCAGAGGGCGACGCGCCGGCGTTCACCCCCGGAGAGCGTGTTCACCGCCGCGTCGCCCGGGGGAAGCCGCAGCGCGTCCATGGCGATCTCCAATGTGCGCTCCAGATCCCACCCTTCGGCAGCGTCGATCTTGTCCTGCAGCGCGGCCTGCTCGGCGAGCAGCTTGTCGAAGTCGGCGTCGGGATCGCCGAGCGCCTCGCACACCTCGTTGAACCGGTCGATTAGATCCTTTGTCCCGCGGACACCATCCTCCACGTTTCCGAGAACGTCCTTGGTCTCATCCAGCGCGGGCTCCTGCGACAGGTATCCGACGGTGTACCCGGGTGTAAGACGGGCTTCTCCGGTGTAGCCGTCGTCTTCGCCCGCCATGATCCGCAGCAGCGAGGACTTCCCCGATCCGTTGGCTCCGATGACGCCGATCTTGGCGCCTGGGAACATCGAGATATTGATGCCCTTCAGGACTTCACGGTCGGGCGGATGGAACCGCTTCAGGTCCCGCATCGTGAAGATGAACTCGGCCGGCATGCTCCCGAACCTACAGGCGAAGCGCCGGTGCCGGATCCGGGTGGTGGGTAGCATCGGGACCGCGATGCCAGACGAGCCTTCCTCCTCGGCGTTCGGACCCAATACCTGGCTCGTCGAGGAGATGTATGAGCAGTACCGTGACGACCCGTCCTCGGTGAGCGAGAGTTGGCGCGAGTTCTTCGCCGACTACCCCGAGGGACCCAACGGCGAGCCGGCCGCGCCCACCCAACCGCCTGTTCAGGAGGCTCAGGCCCCGCCGCAGCCCCCTCAGGAGGCCAAGGCGGCCCCCAAGAAGGCGGAGCCGAAGAAGGAGCCGGGGGCGGCGGAAGGGGCAGAGCCGCTGCGCGGCGCGGCCGCTCGTGTCGTGGCCAACATGACCGAAAGCCTGGGCGTTCCGACCGCTACGAGCGTCCGCCCGGTGCCGGCCAAGCTCCTCGAAGTCAACCGCCGCATCATGAACAACCACCTCGAGCGCACGCGGGGTGGGAAGGTCTCCTTCACCCACCTCATCGGCTTCGCCGTCGTGTCGGCGCTCAAGGCCGTCCCCGCCCTCAACAACAGCTATGAGGAAGTCGGGGGCAAACCGTTCATACGGCGCAACGACCGCGTCGGCCTCGGGCTCGCCGTCGACCTCGAGCGCTCTGACGGGTCCCGCACCCTCCTCGTTCCGTGCATCAAAGGCGCCGACACGCTCGAGTTCAGGGGCTTCTGGAGCGCGTACGAGGAGCTGATCCGCAAGGTCCGGACCAACAAGATCGCGCCCGACGACTTCTCGGGCACGACCGTCACGCTCACCAACCCGGGGACGATCGGCACGGTCTCGTCCGTGCCCCGCCTCATGGCAGGGCAGGGCGCCATCATTGGCGTGGGGGCGATCGACTACCCGGTCGAGTACCAGGGCGCGGACCCCCGGGCGCTTGCCGAGCTGGGCGTGAGCAAGGTCATCACGCTGACGTCCACCTATGACCACAGGATCATTCAGGGCGCGGAGTCGGGGATGTTCCTTGCCAGGGTGCAGGAACTGCTCGTGGGAGCCGACGGCTTCTACGACGGCATCTTCCGGTCGATGGGCATCCCGTATGAGCCGGTGCGCTGGCGCCGCGACGTGAACCCTGTCGACCAGGAGCGCTCCCGCCTGGAGAAGCAGGTCGCGGTGCAGACGCTCATCAACATCTACCGCGTCCGTGGCCACCTCATCGCCCACCTCGATCCGCTCGCCGCGAAAGAGCCGCGCACCCACGCCGAGCTCGATCCGGCCACCTACGGCCTCACGATCTGGGACCTCGATCGCGAGTTCTTCTGTGAAGGGCTCGCGGGACGTCACCTGCTCACGCTGGGAGAAATCCTCGGCGTGCTTCGCGATGCCTATTGCCGCACGATCGGCGTCGAGTACATGCACATCCAGGAACCGGACCAGAAGCGCTGGATCCAGAACCATGTCGAAGGCGCCGGCGCTGCCATCTCGACCGAGGAGCAACGCCACATACTGGGGCGGCTTAACGCGGCGGAGGCGTTCGAGCGGTTCCTGCACACGAAGTACGTGGGGCAGAAGCGCTTTGGGCTGGAAGGGGCGGAGAGCGCGATACCACTGATCGACGCCATCCTCGATGCGGCCGGCCTCGCCGGGAACGGCGAAGTGGTGATGGGCGCGAGCCACCGGGGTCGACTGAACATCCTGGCCAACATCGTCGGAAAGTCCTACAAGGAGCTGTTCCGCGAGTTCGAGGGCGACCTCGATCCTGAGTCCGTGCAAGGCCAGGGCGATGTCAAGTACCACAAGGGTGCGACCGGCAAGTTCACCGGCCTATCGGGTCAAGAAGTCCTGGTCACGCTCGCATCCAACCCGTCCCACCTCGAGGCCGTCGACCCGGTGGTGGAGGGGATGGCCCGCGCCCGTCAGGACCTCCTTGACCGCGGTGAAGAGTTCCCGGTTCTGCCGTTCCTAGTGCACGGCGACGCCGCCTTCGCGGGACAGGGCGTGGTCGCCGAAACGCTGAACCTCTCCGGGCTGCGCGGCTACCGGACCGGGGGCACGGTCCACCTCGTCATCAACAACCAACTCGGCTACACGACCGCACCCGAGGCGGCCCGCTCGTCGGTGTATGCGACCGACGTGGCCAAGATGGTGCAGGCGCCGATCTTCCATGTGAACGGTGACGACCCCGAAGCGTGTGTTCGTGTCGCGCGGCTGGCGGTGGCGTTCCGGCAGGCGTTCAAGAAGGACGTCGTGATCGACATGGTGTGCTACCGCCGTCACGGTCACAACGAGGGCGACGACCCGAGCTACACCCAGCCGATCATGTATCAGCGCATCGATGCGCGGCGCTCGGTGAGGAAGCTGTTCACCGAAGCGCTCGTGAACCGGGGCGACATCAATCTCGAGCAGGCCGAGCAGGCGCTCGACGACTTCTCGGCACGCCTCCAAGAAGCTCTCGACGAGACCCGCTCGACCGCGCCGCCGCGGCCGATGGGGCTACCGGCGGTTCCCGCGTTGCCGCCCGTGCCCGAGTCGCCCCCTACGGGCGTAGAGCGGGCGACGCTCGACCACATCGCGTCGCTGCTGCACGACGTGCCCGAGGATCTGACGCTGCACCCGAAGCTCGCCCGCCAGATGGAGGCGCGAGCGAAGGTCTACTCGGGTGGGGAGGTCGACTGGTCTCTGGGTGAGGCGCTCGCGTTCGGGTCCCTGCTGATGGAGGGGGCCGACGTCAGGCTCGCCGGCCAGGACACGCGCCGGGGGACGTTCTCCCAGAGGCATGCCGTCTACGTCGACTACAAGACCGAGCGGGAGTACCTCCCGCTCCACCATCTCCGCGAGGCCCAGGGTCGGTTCTTCATCTACGACTCCTTGCTGTCCGAGTACGCCGCCCTCGGCTTCGAGTACGGCTACTCGGTCCTGCACAAGGACGCGCTGGTCGCGTGGGAGGCCCAGTTCGGCGACTTCGGCAACGGGGGCCAGGTCATCATCGATCAGTTCCTCGTTGCCGCCGAGGACAAGTGGCAGCAGACCTCAGGGCTCGTGCTGCTTCTACCCCACGGCTACGAAGGACAAGGGCCCGAGCACTCGTCGGCTCGACTCGAGCGGTTCCTCACCCTCTGCGCCGAGAACAACCTGCAGGTCGTCAACTGTACGACCGCCGCGCAGTACTTCCACCTGCTTCGCCGCCAGGTGCGCCGGCCGGTGCGGAAGCCACTCGTCACGATGACGCCGAAGTCGCTGCTCCGGGCCCGCAACGCCCGCTCGACGATCGATGAACTGGTCGACGGACGCTTCCGTGAAGTGCTCGACGATCCCCACCAGACTGATCCGTCGACGGTGGACCGGATTGTGCTGGCGTCGGGCAAAGTCGCCTTTGACGCCATGCGATTTCGAGACGAGAACGAGCGTCCGGTGGCGGTCGTGCGAGTCGAGCAGCTCTATCCGTATCCCGAGGACCAGATCCGCGCCGTCATCGCTCGCTACTCCGCGGCACGCGAGGTCGTGTGGCTCCAGGAAGAGCCCGAGAACATGGGCGCGTGGTCGTTCATGCACAGCCGCCTCCACCGCATCCTGCGCGACGACTATGAGCTGTACCACGTGAGCAGGACAGAGTCGGGGAGTCCCGCCACCGGGAGCGGCGCGATGCACCAACTCGAACAGGAAGACCTGCTCCGCCGCGCCGTCCTCCCTCGAACTTGAGGCAATAACGATCGGAAACCGATCGTTATTGCCTCAAGTTCGGAGCGGGAAGCCGACGACGGACTCGAGTTCGGCGATGGCGGCGTCGGCGTCGGTCACCTTGATGGTGGTCATCCCCATCTGGCGCGCCGGCTTCAGGTTCACACCGAGGTCGTCGAGGAACACGGCCTCGGCCGGCTCGATCTCGAGCACCTCGCAAGCGTGCTCATAGAAGCGGGGATCGGGCTTGCGGACCCCGACCCGGCTCGACTCGATCACCGCGTCGACCCATTCGCCCATCGCTCCCATGCGACCGCCTCCGGATCCGCCGCGCACGAAGTTGTTCGTGAGAATCGCGGTCTTCAGCCGCTCGCTGCACCGTCGGATCGCCTCGACCATCGCGGGGCGGACGTCGCCTCCCAGCAGAGCCATCACCTCGCGCGCGTCTAGTTCTACACCGGCGGCCCGTGCTTCGCCCTCGTACAGTTCACAGAACTCCTCAAAGGTCACTTCGCTGCGCTCGAGCCTCGCCCACGCGTTGGTGTCGGCATTCGTCGAGTTGAGGCGCCGGATGAGTCCCTCGGGAAGACCGTGCTCGCGCTCGTAGCGGGCGAAGGCCTCGAATGGGCTGGTGGATACCACACCTCCGAAGTCGAAGAGCGCCGCCGAGATCGTCATGAGAGGAAGTCGGTGGCGAGCGCAGTCCACAGGTCGGTCGAGAGCCGGAGCGACTCCTGGTCGATGCGCTCGTTGTCGCCATGGAACATCTGGGCGAGCTCGTCGATGGGGATGCGTCCGCTCATCAGTCCGAAGCCATAGGCCGTCGCACCCTTGCGGCGGAAGAACCGGGCGTCGGTAGCGCCGGCCATCAGAGTGGGCACGACGGTGATGTCCGGCCGTAGGCGGCGGGCCACATCGGCCATCGCGTCCCACAGCGGCGTGTCGGTCTCGGACTCGGTCGCGGGACTGAAGCACCCACTCACCTCGACGTCGACGGAGTCGCGGTGCTCGCCGATCAAGTCGTCGATGATGGCGAGCACCTCGTCACTCGACTGCCCGGGAAGGGTGCGGATGTCGAGCTCCACCTCGACCACGTCGGGAATGATGTTCGTCTTGGTGCCGCCCCGCACCACCGTGGGTGCGATCGTGAGGTGGGTGCAGGCGTGAGCCTGGCGGGCGAGATTGAGGCCGGGCAGCCCTTCACACGCCTCCCAGAGGCGGTCGGGGTCGGTGAGGGCAGCCGCGAGGTCGGGTTCGAAATCCATCGCCTCAACGTTCCGCCTCCACACCTCGCCGATGCGGGTCTCGGGACGGTAGGCGGCTATGCGTTGGACGATGTCGGCGGCTTTCACGAGGGCGTTGTCGGTGCGGAACGGGCGAGACGCATGGCTGGGGCTGCCCTTGACCCGGAGCTTGCACCAGTGCGTCCCCTTCTCGGCGGCCGCCGCCGAGACCTTGGGGCCGCTGGGCGACGGGAGCACCGCCCCGCCGCCCTCGGTTATGACGTAGTCGGTGGCAACTGCGTCTGGCTCGTGCTCGGTGAGCCACTCGGCACCCCACGTGCCCAGCGCTTCCTCGTCGGCGACGGCGAGATAGACGAGCGTGCCGCGGGGCCGGAAGCCCGACTCGGCGAGGTCGCGGACTGCGGTTGCCATCGAGGAGGTGAGATTCAGCATGTCAGTGGCGCCGCGGCCCCACACCTCGCCGTCGACGAGCTCCGCCCCGAAGGGGTCACGTCGCCAGTTGTCGGGCGTCACCGGCACCACATCGGTGTGGCCCATGAGCATGAGGCTGGGCGCGGTGGGGTCAGAGCCCTCGATCCGCGCTACCACCGACGCGCGGCCCGGAGACGGCTCGAACCGCTCTACGTCGAGCCCAGCACCCTCGAGGTATGAGGTGAGGAGATCGGCGCTCCGTGTCTCTCGACCGGAGTCGACGCTGCCGTCGTTCACACACTCGTTGCGGATCAACTGCTGGAGCAGTTCGGTGACTTCGCCGGTGCGGTCCTTGTCCACGGTCGGAGCGTACAGGCTTGGGTTCGCGGTGCTGGGCGGGCCAGATGCTTGACTACAGGTGTAATGCCGCCTGTGGAGAGAGTCGTCGTGGACGGCTCCAACATCGCAACTGAAGGGCGCCAGATGCCCAGCCTGAAGCACTTGGACGAGGCGGTCCAGGCTTTCATGGCGGACTATCCGCGCGCCGAAGTCACCGTCATCGTCGATGCCACCTTCGGACATCGCATCGATGACTCCGAACGGAGCGCCTTCGACGAAGCCGTAGCCCATGGCGAGATCGTGTCGCCACCCGCGGGCGCAATCGGCCGGGGCG
Source organism: uncultured Acidimicrobiales bacterium (assembly GCA_964632885.1). Lineage (GTDB taxonomy): Bacteria > Actinomycetota > Acidimicrobiia > Acidimicrobiales > CAZWDB01 > CAZWDB01. Next base: position 64,642 of record CAZWDB010000003.1, read on the forward strand.
ACGCGTTCCTCCTCCAGATCGCCGACAAGGTCGACGCCACCGTCCTCTCCAACGACTCTTTCCAGGAGTTCCACGGTGAATACAAGTGGCTCTTCGACGACGACCGGCTCATCGGGGGCAAGCCCGTCCCGGGTGTCGGGTGGATATTCACGCCGCGCAACCCCGTACGAGGGCAGAAGAGTCGCGAGGCGACCAGAGGAGCGCGCCAGTCGCGGGCCCGGGTCGGGTCGAAGGCCGCATCGAAGCCGATGCCGAAGCCGGCGGCACCGCCGCCGAAGGCGCAGCGGGGTAGTCCCTCCACCAAGGAAGTAATCGACGAAGTCACCAAGGAAGCCGTGGAAGAGACCGAGAGCACAGGACAGGGCCGGCGCAGGCGCCGCCGGCGCACCGGCGGCGGGCCGCCGCGCGATGCCGTTAACGAGCCGCTCACCTTCATACAGTTCATCGCCAACCACAAGCTCGGCGCGGAGATCGAGGGCGAGGTCGAGAGCTTCGCATCCCACGGCGCCTTCGTGATCGCAGACGGAGCACGTTGCTACATCCCGCTGTCTGCGATGGGCGATCCGCCCCCGCGCAGCGCCCGCGCCGTACTGCAGAAGGGCGCGAGCCGCACGTTCATCGTCCAGGCTCTCGACGCGCCCAGGCGCGGCGTCGAGCTTGCCTTGCCCGGCTATGCCCACGTGGCGGGAGCACCCACCGAGGAGACGGTCGAGGCCGAGATCCGCCGCACCGGTCCGAAGACCGAGAAGCCGAAGGCCGAGAAGAAGGAGCGGAAGGCCGCCAAGAAGAGGGCGGCGCCCAAGAGGAAGCCGGCTGCTCAGGAGGAACCGGCGGCTGCCGGTGCCGAGCCAGTGCCGGCCGAGCCTGCGGCGGCCGAGAAGAAGGCGGCGACGAAGAAGAAGGCGGCCACGAAGAAGAAGGCCGCCACGAAGAAGAAGGCGGCGGTCAAGAAGAAGGCTGCCGCGAAGAAGGCGCCTGCGACCAGGAAGGAAGCCGCGACCAAGAAGAAGGCGGCGACGAAGAAGAAGGCCGCGACCTCCAAGAAGGCGGCAGTCAAGAAGAAGGCGGCGACGAAGAAAAAGGCGAGCGCCTCGAAGAAGTCTGCCGCGAAGCGCCCGAACTTGAGGCAATAACGTACGGAATTCGATCGTTATTGCCTCAAGTTCGGGCGGGGAGGGTGGCGGCGGCGGGCGAGAATGGCCTCACATGGCTTGCCGCGTGCTGTTCTCCGCTCAACCCGACTACCTCCGCATCGCGGCGGCCGCGGTCACCGAGGCCGTCGGCGGTGCCGTCGAGTACCTGGGCCCGGACGTGGCGGCTCTCGCGACCGAAGACACCGGCCTGGCCGAGTTGGCCGCGCTCTGCGGTGACGTGCCGATCCCGTTTGTGCGGCACCTCGCCGTCGAGGATGTGCGCGTAGGCCATGACGAGGCGGCCGGCGCCGCCGCATCCCTCGTGGCCGCACGGAACGCCTCGTCCCTCGGGCTGCAGGTGTGGACGAGCGGCGAGGTCCCTGTCCGGGCCGAGCAGCTGCGGGCCAGCATCTCGGAACACCTGAGCGCGCAGGGCTGTGTGACGCAGCGGCGTGGCTCGTCCGAGGTGATGACGGTATGCGCCACGGCGCCGGGCGTCTCCATCGGCATCACTGACGCGGCGGCGATGCTCAGTGACTGGCCAGGAGGACGGGTGCGGCTACGCGCCGGACCCAACCAGATCTCTCGGTCTGAGTTCAAGCTGGAAGAGCTCGCCCAACTCTTCCCGCTCGACCTGCGGCGTGGTGGGCGAGCGCTCGACCTCGGTGCGAGCCCAGGCGGCTGGACGAGGATCCTGGTTACCCACGGCCTCGAAGTGGTGGCGGTCGATCCCGGTGACCTCGACCGCAAGCTGGCGCGGACACGAGGTGTCCACCACGAGCGGATGACGGCCGGCCGGTTTCTCCGGACCTCGTCGGAGCACTTCGATCTGGTCGTCAACGACATGCGGATGGACGCGTCTCGGTCGGCGCAGATCGTCGTGGATGCCGCCGACCGGCTCGGCCCTGCCGGTCGAGCGATAGTGACCCTGAAGGTGACGCCGCGGGGCGCGCGGCGCGAGCTTGATGAGGCCCTCAGGCTTCTCCGCCGACGCTACTCCCTGACCTTCGCCCGCCAGCTCCATCACAACCGCAACGAGGTCACTCTCGTTCTCGAGCGCTCCTGATGACGCGCTCGAAGAACTGGCGCGGCTGGACTCCTGGAACAACGAAGTCGCCGATCAGCCAGGCCGGTGTGCCGGTGACACCGGCCTCGTATGCCTTCTGCATCGACACCGTTACGACTCCGGCCATCGTCCCGTCGTCGACCGCGGCGCGCGCCTCATCCGCGTCCGCGCCGGCTGTCGCGACCAAGCCGTCGATCTCTCCGGGGTCGCCAATGTCGCGGCCGTCCACGAAGTGAGCCGCGAAGAGGGATCGATGGAGGGTTTCGAAGACCTCAGGCTGATGGATCCGCACCCACTCGGCGGTCTCGAGGGCACGCCGGGTGTTCGGCAGGTGGTCCGGCGGATTGAAAGGGAGCCCTACCGCCTCGCACTCGGCCCCGATCCGGTCGTAGAAGGCTCCAGCGCGTGCCCCGAGTGGCCTTCCTTCTGGGGGCACCTCGGGATGGAGCTCATAGGCAAGGCTGATGACGTCGACGCCGAGGTCGGCAAGTAGGGCCGACCGATCCAGGCCGACATAGCACCAGGGTCAGAGGTAGTCGCTCCACATCAGCACCTTCACAGGATCGAGGCTACCCACCGCAGTCGAGCCAAGATGGCGGGCGGACACCCCACCCGGACGTCGACTACGAGGAGGCCGGCCGGTGACAACTGACGACGCTGCGGGCGGCGCGCCGGAAGGATTCCCCGAGCGGCTGCGCGACGCCTACGACGCCGATGTGACCCCGCGGCGCGCCGAGATGCGCCGGCTCGCTCATGCAACCCGGCTGCTGATCGAGCGTCTGGTCGCGACGGCTGCGCCCGAGGAGACGCTGGCCCAGGCGGCCGAAACCCTCGAGGCGGTGGCCGCCAGTCTCGAGGGTTTCCCGCAGGGCCGCCTCTTCGAAGGATTCGCCGAGAGTGCGAACGCCGGCGATCCCCACGCCTTCTTCGACCACAGCCCGATCATCGGCCGCGCCAATCCGATCGCGCCGCCCGTGGAGTTGGCGGTCGTGGGCGAGAAGGTCGAGGGCAGGGCGCGGTACGGCGCCGCCTACGAAGGTCCCCCTGGCTGCGTGCACGGTGGACATATCGCGGCCGCCTTCGACGAGGTGCTCGGAATGACCCAGTCGCTGTCGGGCCAACCGGGCATGACCGGCACTCTCACGGTGCGGTACCGGAAGCCAACACCGCTGCATGCCGAGCTCCGGTTCGAGGGCGAACTGCTACGGCGGGAAGGGCGGAAGATCTTCACCGAAGGGCGCCTCTACCACGGCGAACAATTGACGGCGGAAGCGGAAGCCACCTTCATCTCAGTCGACTTCTCGAAGCTGTTCGATCGGTCCTGAGGACGTTCAGTCGCAAGGACGTTCAGCCGCAAGGACGTTCAGTCGCGAGTGGTCAGTGGGGTGGGTTGGCTGGAACCGAGTCCGGCTCAGGGCCGGATGTGACCTCGATACGAGTCACGTTCTTGACGTTCCAGCAGAGGGTGCGGCCTTGCGGGATCGTGAGCCGTCCGTCCTCAAGCAGGCCCTCTCGCAACGCAGGAAGGGGAATCGAAGCCCGGTAGTCGTCGTCGGCCGAAACGACCGTGGCGTGGTCGGCGGCGTCGGTGGGCGCGGCGCGGTCGAGAAGGTCTCGGAGTCGAGCAGTCCGCGTCGCAACGAAGGGGCGACCCACCTCGCCGCTGATAGTGATTCCTCCAGTCACTCGCTTAACGCTTAGTCGGCGACGAGGTGGGTGCGAACTTTGTCGAGAGCAGTGGCAAGCGCGGCGCGAAGCGCGGCGCGGGGCACGTCGAGATCCTCCTGCAGTTCGTGCATCGAGCGGACGGCCGCCCCGCCCAAGCCGAAACGCGCCTCGAGAACCGCCAACTCCAAGGGCTCGAGGTCGTCGAACAGGTGCGCGGGGATGCGTATCGACATGAGGTCATCGTCGGACTCGGCTGCCAGGTCGATGATCTCGGGGCCCGTGTCCGGATAAGGCCATCCGTCCTCTGCAGGCCACACGAAGACACTCATGGTTTTGTTGTCGCGCCGCTGGCGCCGGGAGTCAACTGGCCGAAAGGCTCCATCCGGCACCTTCCCGCGTTTAGGTACCTGCCGCGATACCGCGGATCACCTCGAGCAGTGCGTCGCCGTAACGTTCCGCCTTGACCGGACCGAGCCCCGGGAGGGCCAGGAGCTGGGCTTTGTCACTCGGCTTGCGCTCGGCCACCGCGGCAAGGGTCGTGTCGTGGAAGATCACGTAGGCAGGCACGTTCGCGGCCCGGGCGGCGGCCGCGCGCCAGTCCTTGAGGGCCTGGAGGACGACCGGATCGGGCGCGCCGGCTGCCTTCTTCCTCCCGGATCGGGCCCGGAGCGCCGCACGCTCCTGCTCGAGGAACCGGCGCCAGTCGGCGGTGCCGCCGGTCTCGGCAGCCCGGCATGCGGCATCGATCACCGTTAGCCAGGGGGAAGGCTGACGCCGGAGGTCTCTGGTGCCGAACGTGCGCCGCTCGGCCCACGAGCAGTGCAGCTCGTCTTGGGCTCGGGTGAGCGCGACATAGAGCAGTCGACGCTCCTCGGCCTCGGCGTCGGGTGTGTCGGCGCGGGCAATGGGGACGAAACCCTTTTCGACCCCTGCCACGAATACGACGGGCCACTCGAGCCCTTTGGCCCGGTGGAACGTCACGATGTCGACGCCGTCGGCGTCGCGGTCGGGCTGGTCCTCGCCACGGACGGTAGCGGTGAGCCACGCGAGGAAGCCCTCGACGGTCGGCTGGGTATCGAGCCGGACGTACTCCCGCGCGAGCCGCACCAGCGCTTCGAGGTGCTCCCGGCGTTCGTCGACCGCTATTGCGTTGGCCATCTCCTGCAAGTCGGCGATGCAAGCGGCGAAGGGAACAGTCGCACCCTCGCCGTATTGGCCAGTGCCGCCACGCAGCGCCTGCAGCGCGCTCTTGACCTCAGGTTGGCGCAGGAAGGAGCCGTTGCCTCGGACCCGGAATGGGATGCCGGCCTTCCGGAGTGCCTCTTCGAAGAGAACCGCCTGGGCGTTGGTGCGCACCAGGACAGCCAGCTGGGACCAGGAAGTGCCGGGCCGGTGGGCGCGGCGGAGGCGGGCGGCGATACCGCGCGCTTCGGCCACGTCGGACGGATAGGCATGAACCGCGGGCACGGGACCATCGGCCCGGTTGGCTCGCAAGGTTCCCCGTAGAGCCCGCACTTCGCCGTCGGCCTCGACCGCCCGCGCCGGCGTCGCCGACTCGAGCACTGCGTTGGCGACGGTGAGGACCTGTGGCGTCGACCGGTAGTTGTCGGTCAGCTCCACCACTGCGGCCCCCGGAAAGAGGGTCGGGAAGCTGCGGAGCAGGCGCGGATCGGCACCGTTCCACGAGTAGATGGCCTGGTTAGGGTCGCCGACCACGCAGAGGTCGTCACGGTCGCCCGCCCATCCCCGCAACAGCTGGTACTGGACCGGGTTCACGTCCTGGAACTCGTCGACGAACAGGTGGCGGAACCGCCACCGCTGGGACGCCGCGAAGTCGGTATCGGTCGCCAGGGCGCGGGCGCAGAGGTTGAGCAGGTCGTCGAAGTCGACCAGCCCCTTCTTGCGCTTGTCGGCTTCGTAGCTCTGATAGAGGGCCGCCATCTGTTGGGCAGGTAGAGGAGGGGTACGGCCTGCGGCCGCCGCCTCGACCTCGTATTGGCCGGGCACGACCATGCGCGCCTTGGCCCACTCGATCTCTGAGGCGACATCCGCGGGTTGAACGGCGCCCTCGCGGCCCGGTCGTCCGAGGAGCGGCATGATCAGGCGTGCCTTGCGGTCTAGCAGGCTGGGGGCGCGTTCGCGGCGATCGGCCCAGCGCCTGCGGAGCTGGGCGTAGGCGACCGCGTGGAAGGTGCCCGCGACGACACCGTCGCGGACGCCGAGGACGCGCAGACGGTGGACGAGTTCGTCGGCGGCTTTGCGGGTGAAGGTGAGCGCGAGCACGTGAGGGGCGTCGGCCGTCTCGTCGAGGATCCGGTGCGCGATGCGGCGCGTCAGGACGCGGGTCTTGCCCGAACCTGCGCCCGCGAGGATGCAGAGAGGGTTTGTGCTGGTCGTGACAGCGGTGCGCTGGGCGTCGTTGAGCCCGTCGAGGATGTCCACCTCATCGAGGCTACGGACCAGGTGTGACACAGGCGCGGATGCTCAGCCACGCGGTACGACCCCGAGTAGCCTCTCGGCTTCTCGGGGTCGCTCCTGACCGGTACGATTGGACCTTCCCGCTGCGCGACGTCGGCCTGTGGCACTTCATCGACGCCTCGGGCATGGCCCGGCTCGACACCGGGATGCCTTCATGGTGCTCCTGTTCGACGTCGCCGTCAATGGGTTGGTGGGCACCTTCCCGGTACTGTCATGTGGCCCATGCTCCGGTCCTTCGCTTCGGGAAGGCTGTTCGGCGCCCGATATGGCAACCGCCCACCCGACGTTCTCGCCCTCCACGGGTGGGCGCGCACCCACGCCGACTTCGATCGCGTGCTCGCCGGCCTCGACGCCATCGCCCTCGACCTGCCCGGATTCGGCGCGACGCCGCCACCGCCGGCGATTTGGGGAGCCGCCGACTACGCCGAGGCGGTCCTCGCCGTGGTCGAGGAGGAATTCGACGAGCCACCGGTTGTGCTCGGTCACTCGCGGGGTGGGTGCATCGCAGTCGCCCTGGCGGCCGCCCATCCCGATCGCGTGGGCGGGCTTGTGCTCACCGGAGCTCCCCTTCTGCGGCGTGCCAGCTACGGCGCGCGCCGTCCCGCGGCCGGCTACCGCCTGATGCGGACCCTGCACCGCGTCGGGGTGGTGAGTGACGAACGCATGGACCGTCTTCGCTATGCCCGCAGCGCGCCGGACTGGAGGGCGGCCGAGGGCATCATGCGCGACGTGTTCACCAGGCTCGTCAACGAGAGCTATGACGACGAGCTGAGGGCCGTGCGTTGTCCCGTCGAGTTGGTGTGGGGCGACGACGACACGGCCGCGCCTCTGGCGGTGGCCGAGGAGGCCGCCACTCTCCTCCCTCGCGCGACGCTGCGCCGTGTGGCGGGCGTGGGCCACATGACGCCGCTCGAGATACCGGACGACCTGCGTGCGGCGCTCGACCGCAGGTGCGCCGACCGGGGCAGCGGGTAGGTCGGGCAGATGAACCAGCTCAACCAGTGGTGGGCTCTGGCCGGCGTGGCCGCCGCGGTCGTGGGCGCCAGGCGGTGGCTGCTCGTTGCCCAACGCGAGCACTACCTGGCAGGTGCAGCGACGCGCTTCGCGGCGCGCTGGTGGACCGGCACGGGGATCGCCAACGGAATCCTGTTCGCGGTCACCGCGGCCGCCGCGCTCGGGTCGCTCTTAGTCGGGCCGGCCGCGGTCGTCGCTGCCGTGGGCGTCGCGGTGGGACCCCTGGGCTTTCCTTGGAAGGGCCGGGCGCCGGGCCCGGCCGCCTGGACGAGGCGTCTCCGCACCCTGGCAGCGATCCTCGCCGGCCTTTACGTGACCGCGCTGGCGGCCGGATGGGCCGTGGGGCGGCCGGTGGCGGCAGCCGTGATCGCCGCGGTCGCTCTCCCGATGTTGACCGACCTCGCCCTCCGGATCGCTTCACCTCTCGAAGGCCGGCTGGCGCAGAAGTGGGTCGACAAGGCAGAGGCCCGATTGCGACAGGTCGCTCCCACGGTCGTCGGGATAACCGGTTCGTACGGCAAGACCTCGACCAAGAACTACGTGGCCCATCTCGCCGGCGCGAGCAGGTCGGTCGTTGCCAGCCCACGCAGCTTCAACAATGCCGCGGGGCTGGCGATTGCCGTCAACAACCACCTGGTGCCGGGAACGGAGGTGTTCGTCGCCGAGATGGGCACTTACGGCCCGGGCGAGATCGCGGCGATGGGTGAGTGGGTGCGACCGAAGATCGCGGTGATCACCGCCATCGGGCCCGTGCATCTCGAACGGTTCGGGTCCGAGGACAGGATCGTCGAGGCGAAGTCGGAGATCCTCGAGACCGCCGAGGTAGCCGTGCTCAACACCGACGACCACCGCCTGTCAGCCGTGGCCGACCGGATCGAAGTCGACGACGGCGCCCGCGTCGTGCGGTGCTCGGCCAAGGACCCCGGAGCGGATGTCTGCGCGCGTCGCGACGACGGGACCCTGGTGGTCTACGGAGGCGGCAAGGAGCTGTTCCGCATCGACGGTGTCGAGGCGCATCCGGGAAATATCGCATGTGCCGTTGCCGTGGCCCTCGAACTCGGCACTCCCCCTGACGCGCTCGAGTCCCGTCTCGCGACGATGCCGCCCGTGCCTAACCGCCTGACGGTCGGGACCGGTACTACGGGTGCGACGGTGATCGACGACACGTTTAACTCCAACCCGGCGGGTGCGGCAGCCGCGCTCGAGGTCGCGGTGAAGCACGCCACGCCGGACGGCCAGCTCGTGGTCGTCACTCCCGGCATGATCGAGCTCGGGTCGAGGCAGGCGCGCGAGAACGCTGCTTTCGCCCGGGCCGTAGCCGCAGTCGCGACCCACCTGCTCATCGTCGGACGCACCAATCTACGAGCACTGCGCGACGGCGCCAAGGACGGAGATGCTGTCGTCGTGCACGTGCGGTCCATGGCGGCGGCGTCGTCCTGGCTGCAGGAACACGTCGGACCGGGCGACGTGGTGCTGGGAGAGAACGATCTTCCCGACCACTTTCCGTAACTATCCTGTCGCACCGATGAGCCAACCTGCCGTTATCTTCGGCGGCCCCTCGCCCGAGCATGACATCAGCGTCCTCACCGGGTTGCAGGCAGTCCGCGCTCTGGGCGATACCGGGCAGTCGGTTACCGCGATCTACTGGTCGAAGACCGCCGACTGGTTCACGGTTGACCCCGGCTTGGAGCCCCAGGCGTTCGTCGAGGGCACTCCGAAGGGAGCGACGCCGCTTCAGCTCGTGGCCGCCCCTGGCGGTGGGTTCGTCGGCGAAGGCGGTCTGCTCGGGAAACGGCGCGCCCTGCCGATCTCAGCCATCGTCAACTGCTGCCACGGCGGACCCGGCGAGGACGGCACTCTGCAGGCCGCGTTCGATCTGGCCGGTCTGCGTTACACCGGCCCGTCGGCCGCAGGCGCCGCGCTCGGCATGGACAAGCTCGCCTTCGCTGCCGTGGTGAAGGACGCCGGTATCCCACACCTCCCGTGCGTCATCGCCTCACCCGACCGAATCGAGGAACCGTTCGAGGGCCCCTACATCCTCAAGCCGCGCTTCGGCGGGTCGTCGATCGGAATCGAGATGTTCGAGGACTGGGGCTCGGTGCTTGCCTTCTTGCAGACGCCGCAGCCGCTGTTGCGCGCCGGCGCCGTCGTGGAGCCCTTCAGGTCCGATGCCGTCGACCTCGAGGTCGGCCTGCGGAGCTACCCCGACCGCGCCCAGTCGGCGATCTCGAAGCCACTACGCGGCGATGAGGGAACTGACTCCGCCGGGATCTACGGCTACCGCGACAAGTACGTCGGTGGCGAGGGCATGGCGTCCGCGCCCCGGGAGCTTCCGGCGGAGCTGTCGGCTGAGCATGAGCAGTCGGTGCGAGAGTGGGCCGACCAGGTGGCCGAGGTGGCGATGGTCCGCGGGTTGGCCCGGCTCGACTTTCTCCTCACCGGAGGAGAGCTCTTCGTCAACGAGATCAACACCGTGCCCGGGTCTTTGTCGTGGATGCTCTGGGTCGATCCGCCGATCTCGTTCGCCACGCTGCTCCATGACATGTTGGACGAGGCGGTGAGCGGCCCGGGCCGGGCCTATTCGGTCGCCGGCGCGGACGGCACCGTTCTCCGGTCAGCCGGGTCGATTTCGGCCAAGCTCGGCTGACGGGGCGTCGCCGGGTGGTTGAGGTCGCGCCAGAGCGGTTCGCCGAGCTCGTCGGGGAAGCCCTCGACGAGATCCCGGAGGAGCTCGCGGAGCTCATGGACAACGTCAACGTCTTCGTCGACGACAGGAGTCCTCCCGGCGGGCTGCTCGGCCTGTACGAGGGCGTGCCGCTCACGGAACGGGAGCAGTACGGCGGGATGGTGTTGCCCGACCGCATCACGATCTTCCGCCGAGCCATCTGCGCCGGCTGTGCCGATGATGACGAGGTCCGCGAGCAGGTGGTTGTCACCGTCATCCACGAAGTGGCTCACCACTTCGGCATCAGCGACCGGCGACTGCACGAGCTCGGATGGGACTGAGACCCGAGCGGTACCCTTTCGTCCGTGGCGTTCCCGCCGAAACTCCTCAACGAGACCGAGGAGATCGTCCTCGACTTGCGGCCCCACTGGTCGTTTCTCAGCGGTCCTGTGGGCGCGGTGGTGCTCGCGGTTGCCGCGACCGTTGGCCTGGGCGTGATCGACCTCCACGACTATGTGTTTCTCGGCGGAGTTGCCGTAGTCGTTCTCTGCGTGCTGTGGCTGCTGGGCCGGTGGGCGCGGTGGGTGACGACGAACTTCGTGGTGACCACAGACCGGCTCATCTACCGCTCGGGCGTCTTCGCGAAGCGCGGCATGGAGATCCCCTTGGAGCGGGTCAACAACATCGCGTTCCGGCAGTCGGTGTTCGAGCGCATGCTCCGATCGGGTGATCTCATCATCGAGTCAGCGGGGGAGAGCGGCCAGCAGAAGTTCACCGACATCGCCCGTCCGTCGTCGGTGCAGAACGAGATCTACCGCCAGATGGAAGCCGCCGCGGCCCGCGATGCCGACCGGATGGCCGGGCGCCGTGAGCTGTCGATCCCCGAACAGATCGAGAAGCTCGACGAGCTCCGCAGCCGCGGGGTGATCAGCCAGGCCGAGTTCGACGTCAAGAAGGCCCAGCTTCTCGACCGTCTCTGAGTGGGCCGTTGGCTGCTTTCCGGCCTGAACCCCGCTATTTGCGGGGTTCAGGCCGCAAAGCACCGGGTGGTGGGGTGGTGACAGTCGCGACGAGGCCGTAGTGGTCGGAGGGGTAGAGGGTGGCGTCCCGGCGGTCTGGCTTGTCGAAGACGACGCGGGCGTCGACCACGGTGAGGTCACCGCTCACGAAGATGTAGTCGACCGTGTGCTTGCGGTCGGGAGGGAGCTCGGGCACTCCGAAGGCCTTGGGGGCGTCGAGGGAGTACACGAGCGGTGTCGGTTGGGTCGTTTCCGGCTCCGCGCCGTGAACCGCCTCGTACGCGGAGGCGAATTGGCCCTTGATCGCAGCGATCGTCTCCCTGGTGGGCAACGCGTTGAAGTCGCCGACCAGCACCGTCGGGCGTTCCTGCTGGGACGAGATCCAGTCGAGGAGCTGGCCCGCCTGGCGCAGCCGAACCGCCCCGCCTTCTCGAGTGGGACGGTAGAGAAAATGGGTCGTGACGAGATCGAAGGTCGCGCCGTTGCCGTTGTCACTGTCGTCGCCTTCCAGTTGGAGCTCAGCCCGGAAGGCGATGTCCTGGGCTTCGAGGTCGAGCTTGTCGCGAGTCACGACTCCGAGCCGGGTGGCGATCGCCAACGACTTGATGCTCGCGGGTGAGGGATTGGCCAGCAGGTGCATGGCGTACCGCTCTTCTCCGAGCTCGCGGTTGGTCTGTTGGATCACGGCGGCTGCCCGATCCCCGAACCGGTCGACCTCTTGAAACGCGCAGACATCGGGAGCGAGTTCGGCAAGCTGTTTGGCGATCAGCGGCTCGCGCTCCACCCAGCGGCCGTGGGGGTTGTTGAAGATGTTGAGTGTGGCGATCGTGACGTCAGCCATGGTCCCCGGGTACCATACGGGGACTATGTGGCACTCCGCAGGGCGTCGATTTCTGAGCCCCCCGGCCAGCTCCTGGCGCCGGGTGGGTTCCGCCCGCGTTTAGGCGCCTCCTCGTACTGGCCGGGGGGATCGAGTTCCCCGTTCCGACCAGTTCCCATGGAGATGCCCAATGCCTGTTCTTTCTGGCAGTACTGCCAGCCCTTCACCTGTCGCCATTCTCGACGCGGCAGGACTCAGCCGTGACCTTGCCGTCCGCGACCTGACCGATCCCGCGGCCGGTCCCCACGCCCTCCAACTCCTCGTCGAGGAGGCGGTGACCGCGCTCGCCTCCGAGTGGGGATGCGCGGTGCGCGTGCAGCGTTCACGGCCCATCGTCCCGATCGAGGACAACTACGACCGGTTGGGATACGAGCCCGATGCCGTCACGCGAGACGTCCGGTACACGCGGTACGCGAGCGAGACGTGCGTGCTGCGCACCCACACGAGCGCCCTGATTCCACCGGCACTGCGACACTTGGCCGCGCATCCCGAGGCCGACGTCCTCCTCGCCTGTCCCGGCGTCGTCTATCGGCGCGATGCCATCGATCGTCTGCACACCGGGACACCCCATCAGCTCGACCTGTGGCGTGTGGCGGCGCGGCCCATGGACGACGTCGACCTCGAGCGGATGATCGCCGCGGTGCTCGCCGCGCTGCTGCCGGGCCTGGAGTACCGAGCCGAGCCCCGAGTGCATCCGTACACCGAACGGGGCAGGCAGGTCGACGTGCTCGCCGACGGTCGGTGGGTGGAGGTACTTGAGTGTGGCCTGGCGGCGCCTGCCGTGCTCGGGGCGGCGGCGGTGGATCCCGACCGCCATGGTGGCCTGGCCATGGGGATGGGACTCGACCGGGTCCTCATGCTCCGAAAGGGTGTTCCCGACATCCGGCTGTTGCGGTCGACCGACCCGCGGGTGAGTGAGCAGATGCTCGATCTCGAGCCCTACCGCGCGGTCTCGTCCCGACCTGCGGTGCAACGGGACATGTCGGTTGCGGTCGACGCGGACACAACGCCCGAAGACCTCGGCGATCGGGTGCGCGAGGCGCTCGGCGACGAGGCCGACAGTGTCGAGGCGATCGAGGTCGTGAGCGAGACCCCACTGGCGGAGCTTCCAGCCCGAGCGGCCGAGCGCCTCGGGATCACCGACGGGCAGAAGAACGTGCTGCTGCGCGTGGTGCTGCGCAACCTCGACCGCACCCTCACGCGGGTCGAGGCCAACGTCCTCCGCGACCGCATCTTCACCGCCACCCACCAAGGCCTCCCAACTTGAGGCAATACCCCCCACGTTCCGCCCCCCCACGTCTCACCCACGAACTTGAGGCAATAACGTACGGAATTCGATCGTTATTGCCTCAAGTTCGGCTGGGTCGTACCCTCGGCAACCATGGTGCGGCTCTTCGGCCCGGCCTTGCTGGGCTTTCTCGTCTTCGCCCTGTGGATCTACTGCGTGCTCGACGTCATCGCGACCGACGCGGTGCTGATCCGCAACCTGCCCAAGTTCACCTGGGTCGTGATCGTCCTCATCTTCGGCCCGATCGGTTCGGTCGCCTGGCTGGCAGGCGGGCGGCCGGCCTTCGGAGGCTGGCGCCCAGGCGACACGACGCCGCGCCAGCCGGGGCGTCGCTACATCGGCCCGGAGGACCGCCCGGACTTCGGCGGCGGGCCTCGCTCGCCTCGCCGCTGACGCCGTCGCCGCGCCCAGTGATCGAGCTCGCCGATGTGGAGGAGGCCGCCCGCCGCCTTGCGGGGGTAGCCAACCGCACTCCGGTACTCACAGCCCGCACGATCAACGGGTTGGTCGGGGGAGAGGTCTTCGTCAAGGCGGAGTGCTTCCAGCGGACCGGCACCTTCAAGTTCCGAGGGGCCTACAACGCGATCGCGTCGCTCAGTGAGTCAGAGCGGGCGCGGGGGGTCGGAACGTTCTCATCGGGCAACCACGCCCAGGCCGTCGCGGTGGCGGCTGCACTGTTCGGCGTCAGTGCCGTCATCGTCATGCCGGAAGACACGCCCCCGGCGAAGGTGGACGCGACGCGTGGCTACGGCGCCGAGATCGTCACCTACGACCGTTACACCGAGGATCGAGAGGAGGTCGGCCGGCAGCTGGCTGCTGACCGCGGCCTTACCCTCGTGCCGCCGTATGAGCATCCGATGGTGATGGCCGGACAGGGAACCGTCGCGTTGGAATTGTTCGATGAGGTTGCCGATCTCGACCTGCTCGTCGTGCCGGTCGGCGGCGGCGGGCTCATCGCGGGGTGCTCGACCGTCGCCAAAGCACGTCACCACCCGACGGGAGTCGTCGGCGTCGAGCCTGAGACGGGAGACGACACCTTGCGATCGCTTCGGGCCGGCGAGCGGGTGCGCATCGACGTTCCCACGACCATCGCCGACGGCCAGCAGGCCGACGTCCCCGGCGCCCTCACCTTCGAGGTGAACCGCCAGCGGGTCGATGACATCGTCGTCGTCTCGGACGCCGAGATCATCGATGCGATGCGGTTCGTGTTCGACCGTCTCAAGGTGGTGGTCGAACCGAGCGGCGCTTCGGCGATCGCTGCGGTCCTAGCGGGCCGCATCGACGTGAGCGGCCGCCGGGCCGGCGTGGTCATTTCGGGCGGGAACGTGGGGGTCGCCCGCTTCTGCGACCTGGTAACACCCCGAACTTGAGGCAATAACGAACGGAATCCGTTCGTTATTGCCTCAAGTTCGGCTGGTGAGGAGGTCGTGGACGTCGTCGCTGGCCCGCGGGACCGACCAGTCGAGGTCGGCGGCCACGCCCGCGACGTCGGCGAAGGGTCGGAGGAAGCCAAAGTAGACGTAGGCGCCGGCGTGGATGCGCTCGACCGGCGTCATCGCGGCGATGTGGCGGTACTGGCTGGCGGTCGCCTTCTGGACCGCGGCGGTCAGCGATGCCATCTCGGACAGCGGCACAGGGGCGAAGCGACCGTCGCGAGGCGTGAACACTCCGAAGCCGACGAGGTGGTCGAGGTACTGCTCGGGGTCGGTGATCGATGTGCCCCAGTCGTTCACCTTGACGTCGACGCCATCGAGGACCAGCCCGAGCGTGATGTTGCCGTAGGGCATGTGGCTCGCGACCTTCTCGCTCCACGGAAAGTCGCTCACACCTGTCTTCGAGCACTCGCGCAGCAGCACTACGCGGCCGTCGTCGAGCTCATAGGGACCGCTGTCTGCGATGCCGGCTCGGGTGTCGCAGTAGAGGAGAAAGAGATACGACACGAGGGCGGCGTTGAGGCGCCGGAACTGCCCGGTCACCTCCTCGCCGGCCTCGTCGACCTCGACCAGCCCGTCGAACATATCGGCCATCACCTCGGCGCCGTAAGGCCGCACGACGAACTTGGACTCGTGGGCCGAGAGCGTGCCGTTGTGCCAGTAGGTGGTCGCGACCTCCTTCCAGAAGTCGAGCATGACCGCGGTGCGTTCCGGGTCGTGATCGGCGGGAATCCGCCCCATCCCGGCGAGCACCTGCCGGCCGACGTTGAAGACGTTGACGATCGACCAAAGATTGACCGGATTGATCTGGGTGCCCGGGACCCGCCCGGCTCGGCCGATGTCCGCCGCCGGCATGGCAGACGTGATCACCGGGATCATCTCAGGGTGGCGGCGGTAGCACTCCACGCCTGAGAGCATGATGTAGGGCGTGACTGGTATCAGGGCCGACTCGATGGCAACGCGCCCTGCCATCAGGTCCGCGCTCAACTCGTCGTGGTAGGCGCGCCACCGCGCGACCTCGTCGACGTCCCACCCGGCCGGCATCGTCACAGTCACGACGAAGAACCTAGAGGTTCGCGATCGTTACGGACCTGACCGACTCCGCGAGATCGAAGCCGAGCACCTGGGAATAGAAGTACAGCTCGGCGTCGAAGGACCGCATGATGTTGGCGGCCTGGCGGAAGCCGTGCTGCTCGCCCTCGAAGGCGACGTAGGCGTAGGGCAGCCCGTTCTTCTCGAGCGCGGCGACCATCTCCTCCGCCTGCGCCGGCGGGACGATCTTGTCCTCCAGGCCCTGGAACAGGATTAGAGGGCACGAGATCTGGTCGGCGAAGTGGATCGGGGAACGCTCGACGTACACATCGCGTGCGTCGGGGTAAGGCCCGATCAAGCCGTCGAGGTAGCGCGACTCGAACTTGTGGGTGTCCCGCGCCAGGGCTTCGGCGTCGGCGACTCCGAAGTGGCTGGCGCCGGCCGCGAACACGTCGTGGAAGGTCAGCGCGCACAGCGTCGTATATCCGCCCGCACTTCCGCCGCGGATGAGGAGGCGTTCTCGGTCGACGTCGCCTCGGCCGGCGAGGAAGCGCGCCGCATTGATGCAGTCGACGACGTCGGTGATGCCCCACTTGCCTGACAGGCGTTGGCGGTAGGCGCGCCCGTACCCGGCGCTACCCCCGTAGTTGACGTCGACCACTGCGATGCCGCGGCTCGTCCAGTATTGGGTGCGGAGGTTGAGCACCGAGTTGGTTGACCCGGTCGGTCCGCCGTGGCTTATCACGAGCAGGGGCGGGCGATCGTCCGGAGGGCCTTCGAAGTCCTTGTTGGCCGGGGGGTAGTAGAAGGCGTGGGCGGACCCGTCTTCGGTGGGGAACTCGATCGCCTCCGGCACGGAGAGAAACCCCTCATCCAAGGTGGCCTCGCGGCTGCGGTGCAGGACCCGACTCTCGTAGGTGGTGAGGTCGACGTGCACGACGGCTCGCTCCGCCGTGGGGGAACCGGCGACCATCACGACGCCCGAGCGGTAAGGCCGCATCGAGGCGAGGTCTGTGTACGGAAGGGACACGGGGATCGGGTCGCCCCCGCCGGCGGGGATGACACCGAGGCGATTCGAACCCGCCTCCGACCAGATGCAGGCGACGCCGCCCTCGACGAAGCCGTAGCTGGACTGTCCGAAGGTCCACGGCGGCCCGCCGAACTCGGCCTCCTTGGACGCCAGCGGGCCGCCTTCCTCGGTGTAGAGGTTCCACCAACCGCTGCGGTCGGAGAGGTAGTGCAGCGTGCCGTCGGCGCTCCACCGGGGTTGGATCACCGACTCCTCGCGACCACCCGCGATCAGCGCAGGCTCATCACCCAGGCCGGCGGGCCCGGCATCGGTCGCGTCGAGCGCGAGCACCCACAGTTTGGTGCCGTCCCAGGGCATCCGCGGGTGGTCCCACGTGTAGAACGCCAGGCGGCGCCCATCGGGGCTGAGGCGCGGCGCCGAGTAGAAGTCCCGGCCGGTCGCGAGGACAGTTGGAGGGCCCGAGCCGTCGGTGGGCACTGCAACAAGCTCGTTGCGCGCCTCGTCGCCGTCACCCTCGTGGTCTTCGCGCACGCAGACCAGGAATCGTCCGTCGGCCGTTACCCGGGCATCGGCATAGCGGGATCCCCATTTGGTGCGCGGCTCGGGGGTGATGGGCGCCGGAGTGCCGCCCGGCTCGACCCGGTAGATGCGCTGGTCGTCGAAGTGGGAGAAGAAGACGGTGCCCTCGTGCACGACGTAGGCGCCGCCGCCGTACTCGTGGACAGTGGTGCGGGCGTTGAAACCCTCGGGGATGGCGTCGGCGACGACCACGCGGTCGCGCTCGGGCGCGCACCGCACCACCACCGTGCGGCCCCCCTCGGACGGGCGCCGCTCGGCCCAGTAGACCGTGTCGCCGTCGACGGTGAGCTCCGAAAGGGTGACTACAGCCTGGACGAGGAGCGACGACGTGATGGGCGACTTCCATGATCCATACGGCGCAACTGTCATCGGAGGTCTTTCACGATCTCGCCCGCCTTCATCACCAGGACGACGCGGTCGGGTTGGTCGAAGAGGCCGGGTTCGGCCAGCGGGTCACCGTCGAGGGCGATCAGGTCGGCCCGTTTGCCCGGCTCGAGGGTGCCGATCTCGTCGGCGCGGCGGAGCACCCGGGAGTTCACTGCGGTGGCCGCCACGATCGCCTCCATCGGGTCTCCGAGCTCTGCCCGGATCGCCAGCTCGAGGCCGCGGCGGCTCTGCTCGGGACCCAGGATGTCCGATCCGGAGCCGATGGTGATCCCGGCGGCACGGGCCACCTTGAGGGAACGGGCCATGGCCTCCTCGATGCCTGCCATTCGGGGCACGACCGCTTCGGGGAGTCCCCACTTCTGCCATTCATCGCGGAAGAGGCGCACGACCGCGAATGTCGGCACGAGGTAGGCGCCCGCGGCGGCCATCGCCTCGGCGGTCTCCTCGTCGAGGAAGGTCCCGTGCTCGAAGCACTGCACACCGGCGTCGAGCCCGTTGCGGATCCCGCGGCTGTTGTGGGCGTGCGCGGTTACGTAGGTGTCGCGCGCGTCGGCCTCGGCGACGGCGGCCATCAGCTCCGCGACCGAGAACTGGGTGTCCTCGATGCGGTCGGTCAGCGAGACGACGCCGCCGCTGACGCAGACCTTGATCTGCGTCGCCCCGCGCCGGAACGCGGTCCGCGCGGCGATGCGGACCTGATCGGGGCCGTCACAGGGCACCGCCACTGTCGCCAGTCCGGGCACACCTTCATGGTCGTGGGGGTGGTGATCGAGGGGAGAGTACGGCGGCGAGTGGTCCCCGTGACCGCCGGTCTGACACAACAGCGGCCCTGACGGGAAGATCTGTGGCCCCCGTACCAGGCCCAGGTCGACGGCTGCCGCCACGCCACCGTCGATGCCGCCGACGTCGCGCACGGTCGTGAACCCACTGTCGACCGCGAGCTCGCAGTTCCGGAATATCCGCGCCGCAGTCACTGCCGCCGGGACGTTCGGGTCTGTCATCGTCACGATCCCGAAGTGGCTGTGGGCGTCGATCAGACCAGGCAGCACGGTCAGGCCGTCGAGGTCGAGGTTGTCCGCGCCGGCCGGCGCGGCGCCGACAGCGGTGAGGCGGTCACCGTCGACCACCACTGATGCAGCCCGTGGGTCAGCCCCAGTGCCATCTATCACGGTTGCGCCGTTGAGAGCGAGTGCCATGACCCGATTCTCTCCCTATTTGCGGGCCGGGGCTAACCGTCGAGGACGCTGAGCAGCCGGCCGAGGTCTTCTTCGGTGTTGTACAGGTGGGGCGAGACCCGGATGGAATCGCCTCGCATACTGACGAAGACCTTGGCGGCGGCGAGCGCGGAGGCGAGTGCCGGGTCGAGGCCGCCCGGCCGTCGCAGACCCACGAGATGGGGCGCCCGGTGCAACTCCGAGCCCACCTCGAAGCCGGCCGCCTGCGCCTTCCCCGCCAGCTGCGACGTCAAGCTCCGCAGCGTGCCGGCGATGAAGTCGACCCGCCACTCCGTGATCAGCTCGAGCGCCGCTATCACCATCGGCAGGAGAGTGAAGTTGCTTCGCTCGCCCACGTCGTAGCGGCGGGCGCCGGGCTCGAACTCGTCGGTGTAGTCGACCAGGCGGGCGAAGTCGGCCGAGCCCCGCCGCGTGATCCAGTTGTGCTCCAGCGGCACGCCTTCCTGCCGGTGTGGTGCGGCGTACATGAACCCCATGCTGTAGGGGCCGAAGAGCCACTTGTAGGCCGCGCTCAGCAGGAAGTCGGGTTGGACGGCGGTGACATCGAAGGGCATCGCCCCGATCGACTGGCTACCGTCGACGACGAGGGCGGACCCGACCTCGCGACAGCGCACCCCAACCGCTTCGAGGTCCAGCGCCGAGCCGTCGGTCCAATGACAGTTGGGCACCGCGACCACTGCGACCCGCTCGTCGAGGTGCTCGAGGACGGCCGCAGTCCAGTCGCCCTCCGGAGGGCGGGCCACCGTGATCACCTCGGCGCCGGCGGCGTCGGCCCGCGCCCGCCACGGATACACGTTCGACGGGAACTGTTCGGCAAGCAGCAGCAGACGTTGGTCTGGCGCCACCGCGATGTTGGCGGCCGCCGTGCCGATGCCGTAGCTCACCGACGGGATCAAGGCGATGTCGTCGGGCACTGCACCGATGATCCCTGCGAAGAGGGTCCGGGCGCGTTCGGCGTCCGTGAAGAAATCCGATGCGCTGACCTGCCATGGGTGCGCCTGGCGCTCGACGGCGGCGACGCCTGCCTCTACCGCGGCACGAGGCCGTGGGGCCATGTACGCGCAGTTGAGATAGGTGACGTCGTCTGGGATGTCGAAGAGCGCCCGGTAGCTCAGTCGATCTCGTCCTCGTCGTCGGGGACCACTTGGTCCTGCTCGGCCGCGTCGGCTTCGGGTACCTCGTTCGACCGCGTGCCGGCGCGGTGGCCTACGTGCTCGTCATCGTTCTCGTCGTGGCCGGCCGCGCCGCGCCTCTGTTCCTGCGCGTCGCCTTCGGGGATATCGCTCATCGGTGGAAGTGTGCCGACTTGGCCGTGGAATCGACGATGTCGGTGAACAGCACCGTCGCCAACGTGCGGGTTGGGGCGACCGCCGGCTGGGCGCCGGTAACGAACTCCTCCACCTCGACCGCTACCCGCCGCGGATCGACCGGCACGCTATCGGCGAGCACAGCGCCGACATCCTCAACGGGGTCGCCGGCCCGAACCTCGAACGTCCCATCCGACGCCCCGACGCCCCGTTGATCGAACACCGTCACCCGCCTCCCGCCGACCCGTCGACCACCGCCAGGACTTGCCATGGGTCGGGCACGCCCTTCAGCTCGTGGGTGCCGCGGTCCTCGAACTCGAGGCCAGCTCCGTAGGTGAGGTCCTTCACCGTGCGGGTGACGAGGATCCCACCCGGTTCGGCCAACGCTTGCACCCGGCTGGCGATGTGCACGGCGATGCCCCCCACGTCGTCGCCCCGGATCTCGACTTCGCCGATATGGATGCCGGCGCGCATCTCAAGGCCCAGGTCACGAAGCTTGGCCACGAGACGGCGGGCGACGGCGACGGCGTCGGTGGCGCTCTCGAAGGTGACGAGGGCGCCGTCCCCGGTCGTCTTGACAACGGTCCCCCGTCCGGCCTCAACGGCATCCCGCAATGCTCGATCATGGCGCCCCAGCAGGGCCCTCCAGTCGGCGTCACCCATCTGTGCCGCTCGGGCCGTCGAACCGACGATGTCGGTGAACAGCACCGTCGCCAGCGCTCGGCGCGCCGGGCGGGCGGGCCGGCGGCCGGTTACGAACTCCTCGATCTCGTCGGCCACGAGATGCGGATCGACGGGAAACATGTCGGGCCACGGCAGCCGCACCAGCCGAGCGTCGGGAATGAGCGCTGCCAAATGCTCACCCATCTCATTGCCATGGGGGCGATCGGGGCGATCGGGCGCGAGGATCAGCGTCGGGACCGGAATGCGCTCCAGCAGATGGCGATGGTCGCGGTCGTGGATCGCTCGCTCCCGCGCCA
The DNA here is from genome assembly GCA_964632885.1 of uncultured Acidimicrobiales bacterium. Lineage (GTDB taxonomy): Bacteria > Actinomycetota > Acidimicrobiia > Acidimicrobiales > CAZWDB01 > CAZWDB01. The sequence continues at coordinate 85,836 of CAZWDB010000003.1, forward strand.
GCGCCGCGTCGACCCCGCGGCTGCCGAGCGCGTTGTCGGCCCAGACCCGACGCAGCTCGGGGTCATCGACGAACGACGGGAAGAGGTGGCGCGCCCACGGGTGAGCGTCGAGGCGCTCGAACGCCGAGAGAAACTCCTCCAACCCGTCCTCGGTGAGCCCGTAGGGCCAGTCGGGCCCGACCATCGGGCGCGGGTTCCACCCGAACGTTGTGAGCGATGAAACTCGATCGGGGTGAGCGACGGCGAACGCTGTCGCAGTAGCGCCGGCGTCCAAGAACCCGAACAGCGCCGCCCGCTCGACGCCGGCGGCGTCGAGCACCGTACCGACGTCGTCGAAGGCGTCGCCGACCCGTCGTTCGTCGTGCGACCCGCCCGAGGACCCGCAGCCCCGCTGATCAAAGATGGTGACCCGAGCGAAGTGGGCGAACCGCTTGACGACCGCCCTCATCGCCGGGTGCGTCCACCAAAACTTGATGTCAGCACCGACATGGCACGGCAGCACGATCTCGTGGTCGCCCTCCCCGAAGCGGACGTAGGCGAGGTGCACGCCGTCGGGCGCCGTCGCGTACTCGAGGGGAGGCCGTTCGAACGTCACCGTCAACCGCCCCCCGCCGCCCCGTCGACCACGACGAGGATCTGCCATGGGTCGGGCACGCCCTTCAGCTCGTAGGTGCCGCGGTCCTCGAACTCGAGGCCGGAGCCGTAGGTGAGGTCCTTCACCGTGCGGGTGACCAGGATCTCGCCCGGCTCGGCGAGGGCCTGCACGCGACTCGCGATGTGCACGGCGATGCCACCTACGTCGTCGCCTCGCGCCTCGATCTCGCCCACATGGAGCCCGGCCCGGACCTCGAGACCCAGGCCTCGACAGGCCTCACGGAACTCCCGGGCTGCCCCGACGGCGCGGGCCGGGCCGTCGAACGTGGCGAGGACCCCGTCGCCGGTCGACTTCACGAGCGTGCCTCGCCCGGCCTCGACGGCCGCCCGGGTCGCCCGATCGTGCCGGCGGATCACCGACTCCCACTCGACGTCGCCCACTTCGGCCGCCCGAGCTGTGGAGTCGACGATGTCGGTGAACAGCACGGTCGCCAACGTGCGGGTGAAGGCGACCGCCGGCCGGGCTCCGGTCACGAACTCCTCCACCTCATCGGCGACCCGCCGCGGATCCACGAACAAGATGTCGGGCCACGGCAGGGGGACCACCTCCGCATCGGGCAGCACCTTGGCCATCCACGAGTTCGCGTCCTGGATTCGGCCCCAGGCGTCCGGCGCGAGGAGGCGCACCGGGGCGGACACCATCGGGAGCACGGAACGGATGTCAATGGCTTGAGCGGCACGGTAGTTGGCGACCAGCCCGGCCGGTCCCGCTGTGGAACGCATTGCCTGTTCGAAGATGCGCCGCGCCTCGTCGTCGTCGGCGAAGGTCGGCATGACCCGGAGGACGATTACGTCGAGGTCGAAGCTCTCAGCGGCGGCCAAGAGTTCTTCGGCCTCGGCCTTCGTGAGACCGTACGGCCAATTGGGACCCTGCAAGGAGCACGGCATGAGGGCATAGGCGACCACCGCTCTGACCCGCTGAGGGTGAGCGGCCGCGGCGACCATGGCGATGGCGGCACCGCTCTGTCGCCCGAACAACACCGCCCGCTCGAGACCCACGGCGTCCATCACGGCGAGGAGGTCGTCGACCTGATCCTCCACGGCCGGGATGTCGAGCATCCGATCGGACGCGCCCTGACCTCTCCGATCAAGCGTTGTGACCCGGGCGAAGCGGGCCAGCCGACGCAGAAGCGATGCATCCGGCGGGCTGGACCACCGGCCGTCGATCCCGGACGGCGCGGCGTCAACGACCACGACGTCCGCATCGCCGTCCCCGAACTGCTCGTAGGCGAGATGCACCCCGTCGGGCGCCGTCGTGTACCGGACTGGAGGCCGCAGGCTCACGACATGACGCTGCGGTTGACGAAATCGCGTTCCGTCGCCTGGGTCTCCTTGTGCATGTCGGGGTCTGTCAACGGAGCACCGGGCACGTCTGGACCCTAATTCGTGCGTGAGCAGTCCGGCGCGCTCGCTGATACGGGGGAGCTGATCTCGAACGGCGCGTGGGATGCCACCGGGAGCTGTCGGTGGCGCGAAAACTCTGCGAAGAACTCTGCCCGCCGCGCCTTGTTCGCGCTCGACGCGACGAGGGCCGCGCAGCCCTGTGACCAGGACGTACGCGACCCTCAACGTGGTGGAGGTGGCGGGAATCGAACCCGCGTCCGCTGACCTTCACATGATTGCGCTA